>JAIPHU010000026.1 GCA_021735045.1 Candidatus Omnitrophota bacterium
AAGCACCCCGTTTTTTTGTAGGTATTAAGATATTCTGGAAAGTTTTGGTAAGGCTATGGATTTCTTTACTCTCTTTATCTAGGCCCCCCATTTTTTCATATAATTTTGTTAATTGAGAAAAAATAGAATTAAAAGAATTTATATAGTTACTCTGAGTTTGATTTAAGTTGCCGGTAATCTCTTCTTTTAGCGACTCTAGCCTTTCGGTAACTTCACCTCTTTTGATCTTTTTTAGATATACTAATAATACAGCAAGGATAACAACTAAAATAAAAACTAAAATAAAAAGAAGAATGATTTCCATATTAAATATTATTTTAAAAAAGACCTTATCTTTCGATAGATTTCTTCTGGTTCAACCATTCTGCCTATTCCTTCTTTTCCACAAGCAAGCTCACCTTTTTCAGGAAAAAGGACCGTATAGTTTTTTACCTTTTTTAAGCGGGATAAGTTTTCTTTAATAATCAAGTTGTTCCACATCTTTTCATTCATCGAAGGTACAAGCAAAAGTGGGTTTTTGGAATCAAAAGCACAAATTGCAGTAGTCAATAAATTATCACAGATACCACAGGCAACTTTTGAAAGAGTATTTGCGGATAAAGGAGCAACTACAGCTAAATTAGCCCACTCTGATAATTTTATATGCTGAGTATCTTCTAAGGTGCAAGAAAACATCTCCCAATAAACCGGATTATTTGTCAACTGCTTAAATACAAGTGGACGAATAAATTCAGTGGCTGCAGGAGTCATCATTACCTTTACCGAATAGTTATTTTTCACTAAAGTTCTTACAAGTTGACAAACTTTATATGCAGCTATTCCTCCACAAACTCCAACTAAAACATTTTTCCCTTTCTTTTTCATAATCATCTATTCTAATACTTTCTCCCCCATCTGTAAACCCCAACCCACTGTAGACACCCGGTGTACACGGTAGGTTAGGTTTTATTGGGTTAATATATTGTTAATTTGCTTAACTAGGCTGCCTTTTGAGCTTATTTTAGTTTTATTTTTGCGGGAATCAATCAATGTTGCTTTATAGCCACTCTTTAGCTCTTCTAGGGCATTAGCTACTACATAGTCTGAACCATTTTCTTCTAAACTTCGGTAGGCTTTATCAATAATGCCTTTTTTTTCTAGTTCAAGCTTAAATTGAATTAATGTAGAATTTTTAGCCAGTTTTCGAATAGTTTTTATTATCTTTGGGGCAGGAGCTAAAGAAATGTTAAAATCTTTTTTTCCGGAAGGGATTTTAGTTTCTTTTTCTATCTTAGGCAGATAATCACTTACAGCTGCCATATGAACTATGGCATTAAATTTATGATTTTTTAAAACATCAGTTACTTTCTTTTTAAACTCAGAAAAATAGTGAAAATATAAAGTCTTTAAATCGCCCACTGTTTCAACCCTATGCGGGTTTATTAGCAAGGTAACCTGATGGCCTTTCTTAGACAAGCTTTTGGCCAAATAAAGACCGGTTCTACCGGTAAAACGGTTAGTTAAAATCCGCACTTTATCAATTTTTGCCCAAGTAGGCCCAGCTGTAACTAATATTTCCATAGTTTTAAACTAAATAATCCTTTCTTATCTTTCTTAATGAGCGAAAAATATTTTTCCTTACCTGGGGACAGCTATCTTCCAACTCTTTAATTATTTTTTTTACTTTCTCCCGACGAGTTCCTTCTCCATAGATACAATCATGAGCCATAAAAGGGAGCGAAAGTTGTTTGGCAAATTCTAAGATATCTTTCTTTTTTAAATAAGCCAAAGGCCTAATTAGCTTAATCCGTCCGGAAAACATATCTAGGGCCGGAGGAGCAGAACTAATTTGAGCAAAAAAGAAAATATTCATTAAAATTGTTTCGGTTATATCATCTAGATTATGGCCTAAGGCGATCTTATTACAATTAAGACGCTTGGCTGTTTCAAATAATATTTTTCGTCTCGACCAGGAACACCAAAAACAGTTACGGTCCTTTTCTTTAATATTCAAATTTTCAATTATATAATCAATCCCGCTATCTTTAAAATAATTTATAAGCGTCTCTTTATCAGTTTGGATAAAGTTGGTATCAACAAAACAAGCAATAATTTTAAAATCAAAGGGAACTCTTCTTTTGCGCATTAGAAAAAGTTTAAGTAAAGCCAGGCTATCTACTCCGCCGGATACAGCAACTAAAAGCCTATCTCCTTCTGAAAGCATCTGATAATTGTAAATAGCTTTACCCATTTGCTTATAAACGCTAAGAATTTTTCCTCTTAATTTAATTTTTTTCTTTTTAACCCCACAAGGTGACAATGGACTCATTTAAAACAGATCTCCTTTTTGATTTCTGCTTGTGTATTCTATAATTTTTCTAGCTATTTTTATAACCTCAACTGGATATTTGCCGATAGCGGTTTCTCCGGAAAAAAGTAAAAAATTTGCTCCATCTAAGATGGCATTAGCTACATCAGAGACTTCGGCTCTAGTAGGAATAAAATTTTTAATCATACTTTCAAGCATCTGAGTTGCAACCACAGAAGGCCGGGAAGATTTTTTTGTTTTTTCTAATATCTTTTTCTGAAGGTAAGGCACTTTATAGATAGGAAGGCAAATCCCTAAATCACCTCGAGCCACTATTATCCCATCAGCCTCCTCTATCAACTGATCGATATGCTTTAGGCCCTGAAGGCTTTCAACTTTGGCAAAAATTTTAGGCATTTTACTGCTTGTCTTAATTTTTTGGCCATCGGCTTTGCCGATAGGCGAGCAATCAGATGGCAGACAATTTTTTTGTTTTTTTAGAAAAGCTCTTAAATTTAAAATATCTTTCCTATTTCTTACAAATGATTGAGCAATATAATCTATCGGACAGCCAAAAGTAGAATCTAGATCTTTTTTGTCTTTATCGCCTAAAGGCTCAAAATCAAGTTTAGCGCCCACTATATTTATCCCCTTGCGCTCTTGAAGTTCACCACCCCTTGCGACCTTAGCTTTAAT
Organism: Candidatus Omnitrophota bacterium; assembly: GCA_021735045.1. Classification (GTDB taxonomy): domain Bacteria; phylum Omnitrophota; class Gorgyraeia; order Duberdicusellales; family 4484-171; genus PXAH01. The sequence continues at coordinate 2,984 of JAIPHU010000026.1, forward strand.
CTTTTTTTTGCCGATAGATTCTATCTTAACTATGATTTTCCCATCATCTATGTAAATAGGATTATCTTTTCTTATTCCTTTAAGTGAACCTCGATAGTCAAAAGGAATAATCCTTTGATTTCCTACAATATCTTCTTGACTAAAATAAACTATTGAATCATTTTTTAAAAATACTTTTTTCGGCTTTAGCCTTCCCACCCTAATTCGGTAACCTTCTAAATCCTGCATTATTTTTATCTTCTTTTTTCTTTTTTTATTAATTTGATTGATTATTTTTATCTTTTTTAGATGCGAAGCCCGAGAACCATGAGAAAAATTAAGCCGAACAACATCTAGGCCTGCTTTGGCCATCTTAACTATAGTTTCTTTATCTTGGCTAGCGGGACCTAAAGTTGCAATAATTTTTGCTTTTTTCATAAGTTTAGTTATTTTTTAACTACACAAGTTATAAAAAGGACAATATTGACATCTTCTTGAATCTTTATCTGGACTAAAGGGTACTTTGGGATCAAACATTTCATTTAATATAAATTTAAGGGCTCTCAGACAAGAGTCAAGCACTTTTTCTCTTCTTGGCCAATCAGCCAAAGATATAAAAGAAGTTCTTTTAGCTGTACGGAGATTATAAACATAAGCATTAACTTTGTTTTCTTTAAATCTTTCCTGGATAAAATAGTAGTAAAGAGGTAGCTGAAACGATTTTATCTTTGTCCTTATCTCCTGCCGGCAATAGTCCATCTTCTCGAGACTATTTAATTTTGCAGGGACCACATCCCTACCACCGGTTTTATAGTCTATAATTAAAAAACCGTCCTCCTTAGATAAGTCTATCCTGTCTACAATATATCTAAAACTTAACTCTATTTCATCTATTTTTAACTTATCGGTATATTCTTTTTCTAAAGCTTCAATCTTTATAATATCTGAAGACCTTTCCTTTTCCTGTTCAAAAAACTTATCTAAACGCGCCTTTATGATCTCCTTGAGTAAAAAAGAGTCGGACTGCATCCTAGGAACTATTTCCTTATCATATTTTTGATTAAAGACTTCTTTAAAGTAACTATTAAATTTTTGGTCAAATACTGGCTTTTTACCTAAAAACTTAGTATATAGCTCAAAAAGAAGCTGATGAATAAAAGTACCAATCTGTGAATCCTCTATCCCCTCGAGTAAATCTTTTTTTTCAGTTAAACCCAACACATACTTATAGTAAAACTGCAGGGGGCATTCTAAATAAGTATTAATTCTTGAAGCTGAATAGACAGAATTTTTCAAAAATTTTATAATTTGGGAATTCTTTTTGACTGGTTGGCTTGATTTAGGAAAAGATAAGGCAAAAGAAAGTTGAGGTATAGAACCTAAATCAACTTTATTTTTTTCTTTTTGTTTCTGCCAAATTATATTTTCAATAAATCTACTCTTTTCTAAAGTTTGATTTTTGGCCCAAATTAAAGATACATCTTTAGCAGATTCGATAAGGCGCATAAAATGATATCTTTGAATTTCTTCTTCCTTTGATAAGGCCGGTAAGCCTAAACTCATCATCACCTCCGCAGGTATGAGTGGTTCGGTAATTTTTAGCTTAGGAATTACACCTTCATTTGCATCTAAAACTATGACATTTTTAAATTGTAGGGCTCTGGTTTCAAACAAACCTAAAACCTGAGTTCCAGATAAAGGTGATCCAACAAAAGAGATCCGGTTTGATTCAACCCTTTGTTTAAAAATATCCCAAATCTGGCCAACTGCAAAAGTTTGATTTGAAAAAGATAAGGAACTAAAGTTTTCTCTAATTTTATAAAAAGCATCTAAGGCCTTTAGCTCCAGGGGAAATTTAGAAATCAACTGATGGGTTGACAGGCAATCAAGCACTAACTTAAGTTGGCTAGAAAATTTTTCAAAATTATCGGCCTTTTCCCAGCCACGAAAAAATAAATTATGAATTTGAGTAATTATTCTGCGGTAATCAGCTAAACTTAAATTATATCCCAATGAGTTAAGCGTTTTTTGATATTCTTTATAGATCTTCTGATCCTCTTCTATAGAATGAAGTGAAACAAAAATAGCCCCACCTACCGAGGAACTAAAAACTCCAGTTAGTGCTTCTTCTATTTTATGAGCCAAAATCCGGGTTACCAAAGGATCTTCTACTATTAATATGTTTTTTATCAACGGGTGCTTTAATACCTTCAGATAATCTTTAGAATAATAGCTGTTATTTTTACGGCTGTTGTGGGAATCAAATAGATAGCTAAAAAGAGCTGACAAGGATGTCTTGGCCAGCGGATAGCCTAATGATATATTAAAATCCTTAAGCTGGGGGCTTGCTTCCGAAAGTAAAGGAATTAAAGTCTCTGGATTAGGAAGCAAAATTAAAGTCTTGTCTTTTTCTTTTATATTTTTTAAGATTTCTTTAGCCAAACAAACTTGAGACTGGGTGTCAAAACCCTGATAAAAATTTATATTAGGTGAAACTGTTTCTTTTTTAGGTGGTTTTATCGGTTGTTTTAGTAGTTTAGAGTTTTTAGCTAAAACCGGCCATCTTTTATCTGAACCTTGAAAGATACAACTGCTTTTACCAGATTGATAAAGCTTAGTTACAACTTTACTTTCTGTTTTATAAAGATAAAAAAGATCACAGAAAAACACCTCATCAAATTCGGTTAAATTTTCTTTGTCTATTTTCTCGGCTGCATCTAGATAAACTAGGCCCCGAGAATATAAGTTATTTTTTCGCAAAAAACTATGATAATCCCTTCGAATTGAGACAATATTTTCCAAAAGACGATTTATCCCCTCAGGTATTTCATAACCAATTGCCGCACTTTTTTCGACATCTAGCAAAGAAGCTCCTTCTATAGCCTCTAGATCAAGCTGATCAACAAAAGCAGCTATTTCTTTTGCCCAACTTAAAAACTTAGAAAAGCTTACCTGTTCTTTTTCTAAAAAACTTAACTTATTCTTAGAGATCTGGTAGATAAGATAATAAAGTTCTAGATC
>JAIPHU010000027.1 GCA_021735045.1 Candidatus Omnitrophota bacterium
AGGAATAAAAAAACTTTCAGAAAATAAAGAAGGTAGTTGAGTAAAAGGAATATATTATTTTTAACTAATAGAATATGGCAAAAACAAAAATTACAGACTATTTGGTTAAGAAGGGTTATTTAACTAAAAAAAATTTAGAAAACCTTCTTGATTTAAGAAAAAAAAAAGATTCTTCGTTAACAGAATTAATTATTAAACTAGGCTATATAAAAGAACAAAAGCTAGTTGATATTTTTTCTAATTATCTTTCAATACCCCGGGTTCAGATAAAAAACTTAAAGATTCCCAAACAAATTTTAAACATTATTCCCAAAGAAGTCGCCCGCCATAATAGCCTTATTCCTATAAGCAAAATCGGAAAAGTTTTGACTGTTGCTATGGCCAACCCTCTAGACTTATTGGCTGTAGACGATATTAAAAAGATTACTGGATATCAAATTAATCGAGTCGTTGCTCCCTTTTCTGAGATAAAGGAAGCCGTGGCTGTTCATTATTCGCCTGAACCAGGAGAATCTTTAGACAGCATAATTAAAGACCAGACGGTTGACGATCTTGAAATTATTCGTACTAAGAAAAAAGAAATTTCTGAGCAAGAGATAACTAAATCAGTTACAGAAGCCCCGGTAATTAAATTTACTAATTCTGTCTTAACTAAAGCTGTTTTGGAGAAAGCCTCCGATGTATTGATTGAGCCATTAGAAGATAGAGGCAGAATCAGATTACGTATAGATGGGGTATTACAGGAGTCTGATAGTTTCACTAAAAAGATGCATCCTTTTGTGATTTCGAGGATAAAAGTTATGTGTAATTTGAATATTGCCGAACACCGGCTTCCTCAAGAAGGAAGATTTAGAAGAAAGATTGCCGGAAGAGATGTAGATTTTAGGATATCAATTCTTCCTTCTAGTTCTGGGGAAAAATGCGCAATAAGGATTTTAGATAAAACCACAGCCCTTCTAAACTTAGATCTTTTAGGCACAGAAGAGGATGTATTAAAACAGTTAAAAGAAGATAGCCTAAAACCTCATGGTTTAATTTTAGCTTGTGGCCCTACAGGAAGCGGCAAAACTACCACCCTTTATTCGATAATTAAGCATATCTATACTCCTGAAAAAAATATAGTAACGGTTGAAGATCCGGTAGAGTATCAGCTTAAAGGCATAAATCAAGTAAGTATTAATCCGGCCATTGGCCTTACTTTTGCTAAATCTTTGCGTTCAATCTTACGTCAGGACCCTGATGTAATAATGATTGGAGAAATCAGAGACCCAGAAACTGCTGACATGGCCATAAAGTCAGCCTTAACCGGACACCTAGTTTTGTCTACTTTACATACCACAACGAGTGCGGGTTCTGTAACACGTTTAATTAATATGGGAGTTGAACCATTTTTAACTTCATCAACTCTTATTGGAGTTATTTCCCAAAGGCTGGTAAAAAAACTTTGTCCTCAATGCAGGCAAAAGATGCCTTTTTCTGAAAAAATTATAGAAAAATATGGTATTAACCAAAGCCAAGATTTGTATCGGCCGGTAGGCTGTCGTCATTGTCAAAATACTGGCTATCAAGGCAGGATTTCTTTAACAGAATATCTTAGGGCTACGCCTCAAATTAGAAAACTTATCAATAACTCTTCTTCAGAAGCACAGATAAAAAAAGAATCTCGCAATGAAGGCATGAGAACTTTAAGAGAAGATGGAATCATAAAAGCTAAAGCCGGAATAACTTCTTTAGAAGAAGTTATCAAGGTAACTAGTGCAGATCAATTAATGAATAAAAAAAAGAATATCTAAAAAGCCTAATTTATTATGACCATAAAAGAAAAAATTACTGAATATATAACTGAGAAAAAGGATATAGATAAAAAGAAAGTCCAAGAAGCAGTTAAAGAAGCCAAAGATTACGGTCTCCTTAAAAAAAATATTATAGCTAATAAACTATTAACTGAAGAAGAATTTTTGCTTTTTTTATCCAAAGAATTAGCTTTGCCGTTTATTGATTTAGAAAAATATAAATTGAGCCCAAACAGCAAAAAATTAATACCCCGAGAGATTGCCCTAAAACATCAGGTTGTTCCCTTATGCAAAATAGGGAATGCTTTAACTCTTGCTTCTTCTAATATTTTAGATTTGATAGCTCAAGATGATTTAAAAATTATTGCAAAAGTTGAAAGAATAGATATTGTTTTATGCCGTCAGCAAGATATAAGCAAAGTTTTAAATGTTCTTTTTCAAGATACCAAAGAGATAACAGAGACGTTACAGCAACAAGATCAGGTAGAAGAAGAACAACAAGAAACAGATAGAGTTGATTTAGAAAGTTTGGTTACAGAAAGTAATCGGCCTCCGATTGTAAGAGCAATTGATTTGATAGTTTATACCGCCCTTAAAAAAAGAGCCTCAGATATTCACATTGAACCTCATCAAGATAGGCTACTGGTTAAATATCGTATAGATGGTATTTTACATGAAGAATTTAGCTTTCCCAAGAAGAATCAAGATGCTGTAATTGCTCGGCTTAAAATAATAGCATCTTTAGATATTACTGAATCTCGAGTTCCCCAAGATGGCAGGTTTAAGGTAAAGTTCCAGGATAGAGAAATTGATTTTAGAGTATCAAGCCTACCTTCGCACTTTGGTGAAAAGTTTGTTCTGCGGGCTTTAGACAAAGGTAATCTTTCGGTTGGCCTAGATAAGTTAGGGTTTTCTCCTGGGCCGCTTAAGCTTTTTAAAAAATCTGTTGAAGCTCCTTTTGGGATAATATTGGTTACCGGGCCCACAGGGTCAGGTAAGTCAACTACTCTTTACTCAGTAATCAATCAACTCAATCACCCTGATAAAAATATTGTAACAATTGAAGATCCGGTTGAATATCAGCTAGAAGGTATAACTCAAATTCAGGTGAATCCAGAGATTGGTTTGACTTTTTCAGAGGGCTTGCGTTCTGTTTTGCGCCAATCTCCGGATATTATAATGGTAGGAGAAATTAGGGATTCAGAAACTGCTGATATTGCCATAAAAGCTTCTTTGACCGGTGAATTAATATTTTCTACTTTGCATACAAATAGTGCGGTAGGGGCAATTACTCGCCTGCGGGATATGGGGGTTGAAAGATTTCTTTTAGCTTCTTCGTTGATTGCTTCTACAGCGCAGCGATTGGTGAGAAAACTTTGCCCTAAGTGTAGAGAAGAATATAAATTAGATGAAAAAAGCATTAAAAGGCTAGGAATAGATGATTTTTGCCGTAGACAAAATGAAAAAGCTAAATTTTATCGAGCCAAGGGATGCCCTTTTTGTAACCATCTAGGTTACAAAGGAAGAGTAGGGCTTCTTGAGGTTATACTTCTAGATGATAAAATTAAAGAGATGATTATTGGCGGTGGTTCAGAGCAGGATATAATTGACTATTCTATCCAGGCGAATAATTTTATTTCACTAAAAGAAGATGGGTTATCTAAATGTTTAGATGGAACCACTTCGCTGGAAGAAGTAATTCGAGTTGCCTCCGAATAAAAGGTAGGGTTTTAGGCCTGCCTGAACCGTTAAAGAAGGTGCGTTTTAAATTAAATTATGGAACATTTTTCCTATACAGTAAAAAATCAAGAAGGTGAGGTTTTAAAAGGGACTATTGAAGCAGAGTCAAAAAATGCTTTGGTTCAACATCTTCAAGCCAAAGATTTTATAATTTTATCAATAAATAAAATTAGAAAAAAAACGAAAACTAAAAAAGGGAAGGTAAGCACCGATGATTTAGTGGTTTTTTCTCGCCAGTTGACCACTCTAATTGAGAGTGGTATTCCTGCTGTAGAAGCTCTGGGTATATTAGAAGACCAGATAGAAAATCCTTACTTTAAAGGAGTAATCGCCTCGGTGTTAAGGGATGTCAAAGAAGGCACCTCTTTTTCAAAAGCTTTAATGAAATACCCCCATGTTTTTCCCGAGATTTATTTAAGTATGGTTGAAGCTGCAGAAATTTCCGGAAATTTACCTGAGGTATTAAATAGGGTTTCAGTTTATTTGGAAAAAAGTAGTGCTTTACGAAAAAAAGTAAAAAGCGCTCTTTATTATCCTACTGCTATCGTAATTATGGCGATAGTTATTACTGGTTTTTTAATGTTTAAGGTAATACCTACTTTTAAACAGATATTTGAAAGTTTAGGAGGAACACTTCCTTTACCGACACAAATTTTGATTGGTATTTCTGATCTGTTAACTAAAAAAGAAACTTTATTAATTATCATTGGAGGGTTGGGGTTAGCTGGTTTTGGCTTTAAAAAATACACTAATACTTCTAAAGGTAAGCTGAACTTTCATCGTTTTATACTTAAGATTCCTTTAATTGGAGAGTTAATCAGAAAAATTGCTTTGGCTAATTTTTCCCGCACCTTTGCTACTTTAATGCGCAGCGGTGTCTCAGTCATCCAAGGCTTAGATATAGTTGCTAAAACTTCCGGGAATAAAGTGATTGAAGAGGCAGTTTTAAAGTCAAAAAAATATATTCAAGAGGGCCAGCCCATTTATGTGCCTTTAGAAGAAAGCGGGGTTTTCCCTCCGATGGTAGTTAAGATGATTGCTGTAGGCGAACGCAGCGGCCGCCTGGAAGGAATGCTTTTAAAGATCGCACAATTTTACGAAGAGCAAACTGATGCTATGGTAGCGGGATTATCTAGTTTGATTGAGCCTATAATTATCGTATTTTTAGGGGTAGTTGTCGGGGGAATCGTGGTTGCCTTATTTTTACCGATCTTAAAGATTACTGAATATGTAGGAGGCGTCTAATATAGCGTTCAACATTCGATGTGCGATATTCAGCGTTATTGGGGGAAAAGGAGATATAAACTTAGAACGTAGAACGTCGAACGTCGAACGAACGAATCAGCATTATTGACATCCCAAAAATGATATGCTACACTTTAATTGAGTTCTTTATAATATTATTTTTTAAGGCTCAGTAAAAGGAGGTGAGATAAAAAAAGGAGCCCAAGGATTTAAACAAAGGAGGTCTCACGATGAGAAAGA
>JAIPHU010000003.1 GCA_021735045.1 Candidatus Omnitrophota bacterium
CGCAAAATATAAGGTGCAGTGGTATTATCAACAATCAAAGGGATTCCATTTTTATGAGCAATCTTAGATAATCCTTCAATATCAGCTACATCTAATTTTGGATTTCCGATTGATTCGGTATAAATAGCTTTCGTTTTATTTGTAATGGCTTCTTTAAAAGCCTCTAAGTTCTGGGAATCAACAAACTTCACTTTTATGCCTAACTTTTTAAAGGTATAACGAAAAAGAGTATAAGTTCCCCCATAGAGATTATCAGCAGAAACAATCTCATCTCCACTTTGAGCAATATTTAAAATAGCCAATGAAATAGCAGACATACCACTAGCTGTAGCCAATGCTCCCACTCCTCCTTCTAAAGCAGCCATTCTTTTTTCAAAAACATCTGTAGTCGGGTTCATTATTCGCGTATAGATATTACCGAATTCTTTTAAGGCAAATAAATTAGCTGCCTGTTCTGAGTCTTTAAATTGAAAAGACGTAGTTTGATAAATTGGAACTGCTCGAGCACCAGTAGCCGAATCTGCTTCTTGGCCTCCGTGAAGAAGGATGCTTTCCGGTTTTAATCTTTGATCAATTTTACTCATAATTACCTCCATTAAAAATGCAATTATTTAGCGAATACCTTTATTTTTAATGGCATCGAGCCGACTTCCTCAGCGCAATGCAACATTTTTGTTTGAACCTGTTTTGTCGCATTAAATCATATATGCCCGGTATTTATTATTTTCAGGCTTTGTAGCTGTAACTGTTTCATCAACTTTCTTTTTATGATTTATTATATTTACCTTTATTTTATCTTTTGTGGAGCTATATCTGGCAATGATAGTTGTACATAAATTTTTTATCGGCTCATTCATTTTTCCCCTTCCTAAACCAGTAGGGCCGGGCTTATCCAAAGGCCTAAATATAAAGTCATCTTCTCTTTTTAAACTCTCCATTTTTTTATTTTCAGACTCATCTCTACCTACAATAAACTTAAAATCAGGATTAAACCTAAAATGCCTGCCTACCTTAAGAAGTTCAATATTATCTAAATTAAATTGATCTTTTTTTATAATATCTTGAAGACGGCGAGAAAATCCTGAATCCGTTAACAAACAACCTCCTCCAGCCCAAAAATAATTTTCTATTTTATATTTATTCGCAAATTCAAGCTGAACCTTTCTGCTTCTTCCCGAAATTGATAATAAATTATCTCTTTTTACCCATCTTTTTTTCTCGGGAATAGTTTCAGGAAATAATTGTGCTGAAAGCGGGCGCAACACTAAACCCTCAAGGCCTGATTCTCTTTCTACATTAAATAAAGCTTTTCGATGTTGAGACATCGGGCGTTGGCCCAAGACCTCACCTGTAATTATGAAAAAGGCTCCGATTTTATCCATATATTCTTTTGCCTTTTTTAATATATATATTCGACAATCAATACAAGGATTTAAATTCTTTCCAAACCCATGTTTTGGATTTTTGATAATTGATAAATAATTTTCATCTAAAACTTTATTTTCGACCCTTATCCCTAACTGCTTTGAGATTTTATTAAGAAGAATTTGCTTTTGCTTTTCTGAAGAAACAGAGAAATGATTATCAAAATGTAGAGCCACTACATCAATACCTTGCTCTTTAACTAATTTAGCGGCTATAATACTATCTAGGCCACCAGATAATAATGCTATTGCTTTGATTTTCATAATAAATCTTTAAAGAATTTATATCACAGCTATAGGCAGGTGTCAATTCAGGTGCTTCTAACTTAAATCCAACATCTTTTGAATACTTGCTTGTGCTTTAGAAATTATTTTTTCTTCAATTTTAACCTCATAACTTAAATCTTCTAAAGCTAGCAATAGTTTTTCTAAGTTAATTTTCTTCATATCAGGACAACTAGTTGCAGTAGAAGCCGGATAAAAAGTTTTATCTGGTACCGCTTTTTTAAGAGGATAGACCATTCCCGGTTCTGTGCCCACAATTATCTCTTTTGCTGTAGTTTCTTTAGCAAACTTAATCATCCCTGAGGTTGAAAGAGCTTGATCAGCTAAAGCTATAGTTTCGGGACGGCACTCAGGATGAACCATAATTTTTGCATCTGGATGGGCTTCTTTTTGTCTCTTTAAATCTTGCGGCATAATTTTTGCATGAGTTGGACAATAACCTTGCCAAATTATAAATTTACGATTAACTTGGCTTGCAGTATATTGAGCTAAAAATTGATCAGGAACAAAAATAATCTCCTCATCCGGCCCAAAAGCTTTTTTAACTACCCTCACTGAATTAGCCGAAGTACAACAAAGATCAGATTCAGCTTTTACCTCAGCCGGACTATTAACATAAGTCAATACTTTAGCTTGGGGATACTTTTTCTTTAATTCTAGTAATTGTTTTGCAGTTATCATATCAGCCATGGGACATCCGGCTTGCCTGTCAGGAATAATTACTTTTTTTTGCGGTGATAAAATTTTTGCAGTTTCAGCCATAAAATACACCCCACAAAAAATTATAATATCTGCATCAGTAGCTGCTGCTTTTCTACTTAAACCTAAAGAATCGCCCATAAAATCAGCAATATCTTGAACTTCTGGATTTTGATAGTTATGAACCAAAATTACAGCATTTTTTTCTTTTTTTAACCTCTTAATTTTATCAATTATATTCATCTAAAGCCTCCTCAATTATTCCTCCGCCTAAAACTATATCTTTATTATAAAATACTACCGCTTGCCCTGGAGTAATCGCTTCTTGTTTATGCAAAAAAATAGCCTTTAATTTTTTACCATAGTTTTCTAAACTACAAACAGCCTCTTTATGAGCATAGCGAATCTTTGCTTTGGTTTTTTTAGGAAAAACATCCACGAAGAGATTAAGATTCCCCGCAATAAGACCTTTTTTCTTTAATCTTTTTTTCTTCCCTACAACAATTTTATTGTTTTTTGCATCAATAGCTAGAACATACAATGGTTCTTTGGCACTTATCCCTAGCCCTTTTCTTTGACCAATGGTATAAAAAGATATCCCTTTATGTTTTCCTAGAGCTTCTCCGTCTGTATTTACAATTAAACCGCATTTTTCTCTTCCTTTTTTAACTTTAATAAAATCCGTATATTTTTTCTGCAAAATAAAACAAAGATCTTGGCTTTGAGGTTTATCGAAAACTGATAGTTGTCTTTCTTTAGCGATATCTTGAATTTGTTCCTTCTTATAATCAGCTAAAGGAAATAAAATATCAGCTAAATTTTCTTTTTTTATTGAGTAAATAAAATATGTCTGATCTTTAGTCTTATCTTTAGGCTTTTTTAATAAAAATCTATCTTTGTTTTTTTCAATTTTGGCATAATGGCCTGTTGCTAAAAAATTAAAACCTAATTTTTTTGCTTTTTTTAATAAAGCTCCAAATTTTATAACCTTATTACAATGCACGCAAGGATTAGGAGTTTTACCTTCTAAATATCCTTTTAGAAAATTTTCTATTACTTTATTTTCTAAATCTTTTGAAAAATCTATTATGTAGTGTTTTATTTTTAATTGTTTTGCTATTTGCTTAGCATCTTCTATATTTTTTTGTTCAATTTTTCTTGACTCGCTATCTAAAGACTTATTGGCAAAAGACATAGTAACGCCGGCAACAAAAAAACCAGCTTCTTTTAACAATAAAGCGGCAACAGATGAATCAACTCCACCACTCATTGCTACCATTACTTTTTTCATAATTTATTTAAGGTTAATAGGTGGGTAATCAACGAAAATTAATATTAATGCCTTTTTCTTCCAATTGCTGAAAAAGACGCTTTAATTCTTTACTACTACCTTGGAAACTAACAATTGCCCAGCCAGTTGCAGTTGAAAAAGACGCTTCTAAAATACGCGGCACAACTTTAAACTCTTTGATTATATTATAAAAAAAAGGTTCTTTCTTAAAACTTGTAGGGATGTTTAATTCAACTTCTTTTGTCATTTAACACTCCTTATTTTTCTAAATTGTACCATATTTAGAAGATTTTTAAAATTTTTCTTTTGGTAGATTGAAATAACCCATTTTTATTTTGAAAAAATTATTGCTAATATTACTAATAAGATTTAATATCCCGGTAGGGTTTAAATTATATTTTGCTATTTTATTGGCATAATATAAAGGATCAATATTTAAATTCCGCCATTGGATCATATCTATTTTATTTTTTTTCAAAAATTTAATTAATTTATCTATTTGTTGTCTTGAATCACTAAAACCAGGAAAAATAAATAAATTGAGGGACACAAATTTATTATATTTATTAGCAACCTTAATTGATTTGCAAACATCTAAAAAGCGATAGTTTTTGGGCCGAAAATACAAATTATAGAATTTTTCTTCCGGGCTATTTAGGCTAATCCGAAAAGAATCAACTCCGGCTTGACAAAGTTGCTCTATCTTATCTGGATAACTCCCATTGGTATTGATATTAATTGTTCCACGTTTAGTTTTTTGCCTAACCTGTTTTATGCTTTCTGCAATTAAATCGGCCTCCAATAACGGCTCCCCTTCACAACCCTGGCCAAAACTAACGATTGCTTCTTTAGCCTGTTTTAGATGATTACTCATAATTTCAGACACCTCAAGAATACTCGGTTTAAAATTAATCCTTTGGTGCGAAGCAATGCAATTTTTATCTTGTTTGCTTAAACAACCAATACAGCGTGCATTGCAAAACCTTGCCACAGGCAAGGGCGCCTCCCATCGTTGCATAAAAAGATTTTTGGCCGCAAGACAATTATAGTTTAGAGCACAATTAAAAAGATGCCGGTAAAGGCGGTTCTGGGAATACTTTTTGAGAAAAATATTTGCATTTTTCTCAATTAATTTATTATTATAAAAACCCGGCGACTGTCTAATTCTTTTGTCAATCTTTTTTGCTGCCACTTTGAATTTACCACCGTAAAATCCGCAAGCAGTATAAGCCCAAAGTGGCAGTTTTTGTCTCTTTTTGGCAAATTTTGCTGCAGGATTATATAAACGTAGATAAGACGGGGGGAGAAAAGCTGAAACTGGATATACTCTTTTTCCTTTAACTTTTTCTATTTGTTCAACCTTTTTAGTTAAAGGATCATATCCTAACGGATAACTATCTGGTAAATAAAAAAATGTTGTTCCTGAGGGAGCAGCAATTAATTCTTCCTGCCCAGGCAAGCAAAATTTATCTAACAATGCTCCTGCCATCCTTAAATAAGGATGTGAATGAATTTTACCCTCTTTATCAGCAAACAATAAATATGGAAGATTCATAAAATACCAAATTCGAATTTCAAAATTCGAAGCACGAAATAATTTAAAAAATCAAAAAAAGTATAATCCCTGTTTTAAAAAATTGAAATATTTAGACATTCGAATTTATTGTAAAGCAACGCCGACAATTTGAGGATTAATGATCAGAATTAAACCTAAAACTACCATAATCACTCCACCAATTAACTTTATAATCTTAATTTGTCTCTGGCTAATTCTCTTAGCCTGGAAAGTATAGCCAAATATTGCAACTATTACAACTAAGGGCAATACATAAATTAAATTATAAAATAGTATCCACAAATAATAACTACTAGACTCTATAGCGATTTTACCAGCAAGTACAGTTGTAAATATTATGGGAAAACCCGCCGTACAAGGAAGTTCAACAAATGAACTAAATACTGCTAACCCTATTGAAGACAAAATCAACACAAACACAGAACCTTCCTCAGCTATCTTCCTCAATCGATTCATCTTTTTAACAAGAACTTCTTTTTGTTTTTGGCCAATAGTTAAAGAAACTCCTTTTTTAAAGAAAAAGAAATCTTTACAATTAATTAATCCAGCTATAATTGCAATAACTCCAATAATTAACCGTAAAGGGGTAAAAAATCCAAAATATTTAAATATATTAAGCCAAGCTACCATAAACAGAAAATAAAAAAGAAAAATAATAAATACAAAAACAAAACCTACTGCGTATATTTTCTTCTTATTACCCGAAGCTGAAACTAATAAAGCAAGCAGTAAAGTTAAAACAAATAAATTACAAGGATTAAAACCGTCAACAAGTGCAATAATAAAAGTAAAAAAGGGTAAGGGTAAATTAGCTCCAAACTCTTTTAAAAAATCAGTGGGGATATTTTTTGCTATAATAAAAATAAAGGCAAAAGTAACTAGCGAAATAATTATTATGCCTAAATTTTTTAAGGCTTTACTTTTTTTTGAAAATAATAATTTTATTTTTTTCCAAAATAATAACAAAAATAGCAATAATATGACTAAGGCTTCTAAACTAATATATAAGTTTTTAGTTTTGATTGTCTTTTGCAAAGATAGAATATAATCAGTTAAAAATTTTTTTTCGGTTTGATTGGGTTTGGGTTTATCCCTACTTACCTTTTCTTGCTCCCATTGAAATATCCACCCTCCTATTTTTACTGCATTTTTAAAAAAAATTTTCCCTTTAGATATTAAAATATCTCTAGGTTTAATTTTTTTGGAATCTAGTTCTTCTAAATTTGATTTTAAATCAGATGATATAAGTAGCTTCTTTAATCTATTATTATTGCCATTTTTTTTACCTGAAATTAACACTCTGTCTTTATGCCAAATCTTTACCGCACCTGGTAATGAGTTTAAATCTAGCTCACTAAAAGATTCACTTTGACCTGAGGGCAAAGAACAAAAATTCACGTCTTTGGTCCTTAATGTTTTATCTATTTTATTAATCTCTCTGCTTCCTAAAGCTTTTGAATCTTTATTTAACAAAAAGAAAGGTACTCCGGAACGAGTGTTAGACAAGTAATTATCAAAATATTCCATAGCTATTTTTTTATTAGCTGAAGCTGATTTATAAATCTCATACTCAATAACTACTAAATCATCATATTCGGCAAGTAATTTAGAAAAAATTAAAGGATCCGTCGTGGCACAGTTACTACATCCAATACCGGTAAGATATACAGCACAAAGATCGGGATATTTAGGAGAAACTTCTTTAGCGGAAGAAAAATTTATCGGGGCTAAAAATAATCCTAAAATAAATAATATTAATATAATTTCTGTATTTTTTTGCCTAAACATAATTAAATCATATTATATCAAATTATTTTCGGAATAAAACCTTATTCCCACCTCTGAGGTGGGAAATGGTTGTAATATCAAAAAAAACAGCTAAAATGATTGATATGATTTATAAATTTAATAACAATACAGAAGAATTTACAGTAGATAACGCTTACAAATACAACAACTATTTCCCTTTAACTAATAGATCCGGAAGCTTACTTTCTTCGATCAGTCCTAATTTATCCGGGGATATAAAAAGAGATAATGATCACTTCCTTACTCCACCGGCAACGATAATCGATACAAGACATAATCCTTTGGTCCGCAGAGATTTTTTTATAAAAATTAATTCTGGTTCAACAAAAGAAAAAATTATCCGGCTCTCAGATCCATATCCAGACAAGCTTCAAGCTGGTTTTTTTTATCATAAACTTACAAAATACACAAAGTTAATCGATGTAGAAATATTAAACTTTATCCCTTACAACCTCGATCTAGAACTAATGCAAATTAAAATAAAAAATAAATCAAATAAAGACTTAGATATTTCCGCTTGCTCATCAATCCCTCTCTACGGAAGAAGTGAGTCAACATTACGAGACCATCGTCATGTAAGCAGCCTTTTAAATCATATTAATTTAACCAAAAATGGCATCTTACTTAGGCCTACACTCTTATTTAACGAAAAAGGGCATCAATTAAATCAAACTACTTATTTTTGTTTAGCTAAAAGTCCAAAAGCTAAAATTAAAGGCCAATTCCCTACTCTTGATTATTTTTGTGGCCAAGGAGACCTGATAAAGCCTGATGCAGTTTATAAAAATAAAAAATCAGCTAAAAAGAAATTAAATAGCTTTGACGGTAAAGAAGCAATAGCTGCTTTTAATTTTGAAACTAAAAAATTAAAAAAAGGTAAACAAATAAACTATATCATCGGTTTAGGCTTGATAACAGGCTCTGTGGGAAAATGTCAAAATAAAATAGATAACCTATTTTCTAAAGTCAACACCAACACAAAGATAAAAAAAGAACTTCATAATACTAAAAAATATTGGCGAAAGAGTTTTAAAAAAATAGAGTTTAATTTTAGCGATAAAAATTATAATTGTTGGCTTAAATGGGTAAAAGCTCAGCCGACCTTGCGAAAGCTTTTTGGCTGTTCCTTTCTGCCTCATTTTGATTACGGCAAAGGCGGCAGGGGTTGGAGGGATCTTTGGCAAGATGCATTAATCCTATTACACTATGAACCAAAAGAAGCTCGCAATTTAATTATCAACTCTTTTGCTGGTGTAAGAATAGATGGCTCTAATGCAACGATTATTAAAAAGGATAACTCTTTTTTACCAGACCGAAATAAAATCAGCCGGGTTTGGTCTGACCATGGAATCTGGCCGTATCTTACTCTAAAATCTTATCTCAATCACAGTGCTGATATAAATATTTTAAATAATCAGCTACCTTATTTTCGTGACCCCCACTTATTTCGAGCCAGAAAAATAGATCCTAATTTTAAACAAAAAGATTTTATTTTAAAAACTACAAATAATAAAATTTATAAGGGAACTATCCTAGAACACCTGCTTATCCAAAATTTAACATCATTTTTTAATGTTGGTTTTCACAATATTATCAAGTTAGAAAGTGCTGATTGGAACGATGCTTTAGACATGGCTGATGATTCTGGAGAGACTGTAACTTTTAGTTTTATGTATGCGCACAATTTAAAAAGTATCGCTCAATTATTGCGCCTTTTGCAAAAAAAACAAAAGAAAATAAAAATTTTAAAAGAGTTAACTTTGCTCCTTGATAGCTTAGATAGCCCCGTTAATTACAATCATTTTTCTCAAAAACAAAAAAGATTAAAAAAATATTTAGCCAGTACTATAAAAATATCCGGAGAAAAAATAGAAGTTTCTTTAGAAAATGTTATCTATGATTTAGAAAAAAAATATAAACACCTCAAAAATTGGCTCCTAGAAAAGGAGTGGTTAAAAGAAGGTTTTTTTAACGGCTACTATGATAATGCCGGAAAAAGAGTCGGGGGTAAAAACAAAGGAAAAATAAAGATGATGCTTGCTCCACAAGTTTTTGCCATAATGAGTGAAATAGCTACTGTAGATCAAATTAAAAAAATCTGGCGATCAACAAACAAGTATTTAAAAGATAATACTAGAAGTTTTCGGCTTAATACAGATTTTGGCTCTACTTACCAAGAATTAGGCAGAGCTTTTGGTTTTAAGTTCGGTGATAAAGAAAATGGAGCTTTTTTTAGCCATATGATTATTATGTTTTCTTATGCTCTTTACAAAAGAGGTTTTAAAAAAGAAGGCGCTAAAACCCTCGCTTCTATCTATAAAATGGTTACATCTAACTCTAATACAACTTACCCCCAACTACCTGAATATTTCAACAGCCAGGGGCAAGGCCTTTATTCCTACCTTACCGGCTCAGCCAGCTGGTATATCCATACTTTATTACAAAATTAAAAAATTATTATTTGCGGGCGATATCCTGAATATTTAAAGCAATATTAAAAAGTAAAGCCACCACACCTAACTTCAGCAAGCTGGAAGCAGTTACTACTGTTGGCCCCAGCAAAAAATTAAAATCAAGTAGCTTTATTATACAGGAAAATCCAATAAGAATAACCGCAGCTATAAGGAATAAGTCTTCTCCTAACTTATACTCTTTTTTCATTTTGCCCCCTTTTAACTAATTTGGAAAATACCACAATTATTAATTTTTTTATTTCTCTCTTTTACCTGATCTACAAATTTAGAAAGATATAGAAATAATTTTAGTTTGGTCACTTTTCGGATCAATAAGTTCTACTGAATCTACCTTTATTTTTGAAACAGTGAAATTGCTTATCTTATCACCTTTAAAAACTCGCTTACCGTTGATAATCGCAAATGGATTATCTTTATCAAAAACTACTCCTTCTAATCTATAGGCAGAATTTGATTGTTTTGGTTTTGATTTTTCAGCTGCAGCCTTCCGGCGCCCGCCCAGGCTATTTTTTATCTTTTCTGCACCAGTTTCCTTTATAGACCCTGTTGCACTATCCTTTTTCCTAGGCCCAGAAGAAACTATTCTTTTAAAGCTAGAAAAATTATAAGCTAGAATAAAAGCCAGAGCAAAAACAATAAAAATCAAAGTAACTAAAATAATCTTTTTGGAATTAGGTTTTTTTGGCTGGTTATTCTTGCTAGATAAAGATTCGGGAGATTTACCTTCGGCCTTTTTTAAAGCTTCATAGATTATGCTCATGGTAATTTTATTAATTAATTTTCATCTACGAATTTACTAATTTATACGAATATACAAATAAAAAATAAAAATATTCGTAAATTCGTAATTGATTCGTACGTTCGTTGATTATTCTGCTTATCAATTCATTGTAGTTCTTTGATGCAGACTTTCAGCATAGAAGGTGTTACTTTATTTTTTCCCTGAACAAAACCTAAAAGCAAAACTCTTTCGCAAAGTAAATTTATTAATCTCGGAATCCCTTTTGAAAATTGATAGATAACCTGATAGCACTCAGGCTCAATCGCTACATCTTGGGCTTTAGCCGTATTCAGGCGGTATTCTATATAGTTTTTTATCTCTTCCTTGCGTAAAGGCAAAAGCCTGCATTTTATATTTATTCTTTGTTTTATCTGCCTAAGCTTAAACTCATTTAGCTTATCTTCTAACTCCGGCTGTCCAACTAATAAAATCTGGAGTAACTTCTCTTGAGAAGTTTCTAAGTTAGATAAAAGCCTGACTTGTTCAAGCTGTTTAGAAGTTAAATTTTGAGCTTCGTCAATCACCAACAAAGCATTCTTACCTGAAAAGGAAGTATCAACTAAAAAAGAGTTTAACTTTTTTACTAAATCAAACCGGTTTAACCTGGCCGGTTCAAGGCCGAAATCAGCTAAAATAGTTTTAAGCAGTTGAGTTTGACTGAATTGAGGAGAACTAAAAATTACTGAACTTTTTATATCTTTAGATAAATGATCAAGAAAAACCTTACACAGAGTGGTTTTTCCGGTTCCAACTTCGCCGATAACCGCCATTAAGCCTTTCTTCTGAACCACCCCAAAATTAAGAGTAGATAAAACTTCCCTGTGGGTTGAGCTTTGATAAAAAAAGTTAGGATCTGCAGTAATATTAAAGGGAGCAGTTTTTAGGCCATATAAGCTTAAATAGTTATTCATAAAACTTATTTTTTCTTTTCTTCTTGGTTAAATTTGCTAGTAACATTATCTGATTCGATTAACTCAATAGAGTTAACTTCACCCGGCTCAATAACATGAGCAGTAATAAATATCAGTAGATCTATTTTTTCTATATCTTCAGTTTGTCGCTTAAAAAACCATCCTAGGATTGGTATTTTACTTAAAAAAGGTACGCCAATTTCTTCTTTTGATTTTACATCCTTAAGTAAACCCCCAATAATTATAGTTTCACCATCCTGCATTAAAACTTGTGTTTCGGCCTCCCGGGTATTTATTATTGGATATTCAGCAAGAGTATCATCGTTAGCAGAAGAAATAGTTACAGTTTCACCTTTAGAGGTAACAGCTGGATGAACAATCATATTTATATAGTCATATTCCTGGCCGGATATTTGCGGTATTACATTAAGTTGAATTCCTATATCTTGATAATACTCTAGGGATCCCCCAGTTACAGTATTAGTGTCTGTACTCACCTCTGTACTGACTATCGGATATTTTTCACCTACTAAAATTGATGCTTCCTGATTATCTAAAGTCATAATTGTTGGCGCCGAAAGAGTATTGGTATAGGCATCATCTTTTACAGCTTTTAATACTGCTTCTAAATTAGTTCCAGTAAGTTTTTTAAAAGCAAAATTAAGGCCAGAAGCAGGAGTCAAATTCGTTGTAGCAGGATTAAACACAGAGGGAGTCTGTTCAAAAGGGTCTATGGACCCTGTTCCTGTGCCTGAACCTATATCAATCGCTGTCCCCTCATTTCCGGTAAACCATTGAAAACCAAAATCATCTAATAGATCCTCACTAACTTCCATAATCCGGGCTTTAATCAAAATCTGTCTTGGTTTTTTATCTATTAAATTCAGTAACTCTCCTATTTCAGCCAGTCTTTTCGCGATATCTGAAATCAACAAAACTTTTGTTTTAGCAACTCTTTCTTCACCGGTCCTTTCTCTTTTAGTTACATCCGTACCAAACCTCCAGCCGGCTTGGCCGGTCATCTCTAAAACTGTAGCCCTACCTACCGGTGAAAGTAGAGGTTCCACTGCTTTTTTTGCATCGTTGGCATCAATATATTTTAAATTAAAAACTTCGGTTTGCGGCCGTTCAACTTCTTGCCGAGCCTGATCTCTTTTTTCCCGCTCGGTAATTTTTTCAGTAGTATCAACAACTATAGTATTTTCCCCGATCCACTCATAACTATAGTCATAAGGCCTAATTACTACTTCTAAAGCAGTCAACCAATCTATATCTTCTAGGTCCACTGTAACAGTTCCTTGAACCTCAGGGCTTGTAGTAATATTAACTTTCTTCCCCTTTTCATAGGCTTTTTGGGCAATCGAACGAATCACGGTTTTTATATTTGCATCTTTAAACTTAAGAGCTTCGATGCTACTTTCTTGATTATTTATTTGATCGTTTTGGGCAAATAATACCCCAAAATCGTTTCCCGTTGATAAAAAATTAAAAAATAGAAAAAAAGTTAAAATTAAAAATAACTTCATAAATTTATTAAAATTTATCTTCATTCTTCAACCTCCAAATTTAAACTATGCTTTTTATTGCCTTTTTCTAAAATTATTTCTTTTGGCCTAATCTCTAATATAGTATATTCTCCTATCTTTTCTCCTGTTTTTAAAATTTCTCCATTTATAGCTACAACTGGATTTTTTTTAGAGTAAATTATTCCTTCTAAAGATAAATTAGCTATATTCACCTTTTTGGGGATTAAAATCTTGCCATAAGGATCAACCAAAGGGTGAAAAGGATTTCTTTGTTTAT
Organism: Candidatus Omnitrophota bacterium; assembly: GCA_021735045.1. Lineage (GTDB taxonomy): Bacteria > Omnitrophota > Gorgyraeia > Duberdicusellales > 4484-171 > PXAH01. Next base: position 13,054 of record JAIPHU010000003.1, read on the forward strand.
TTGAATAAGAATAGTCTTTATTGTAAGCAAATGATAAAGAACTTAATAAACAAAGAAAAACAAAATATAAACTTATTTTTATTGCTTTTTGCCTAAACCACATAATAACATATTAATTTTATTGGGCCGATAACCGGTTATAGTTAACTCTTTTACCTCAAAAAAATAATCACTTTTTTGCAAAAAATTTAAAAAATTACCCAGATCATGAAAACTACCTTCAGCCTCGATCCTAAAAGGGATATAGTTAAACTTTTTGTTTTCAGTTGAAAAAGGGTCCAAGGGAGTGATTGCTTTAACTTTAACCCCGTAGTTCTGGCTACTTTTGGAAATAAATGAAATCAGCTTAGATTCATGCCCAGAAGATACAATTTTATTTTTATTTTTCTTTATTTTATCTTCTAAGTTACTTATTTTAGTTAAATAATCTGATTTTCTAGACCACTCTGTCTTAGTTGTTTCAATTTTTTGTTTTAAGCTGTTTGCTCCTTTAGCCATCTTTGAAATTCTACTAATTTGCCAAGGCAAAAGTATAAATAACTCAACTATTAAAACTAACGCTAGACTGATAAAGATAACCAACTGTTTATCTAATTTTATTTTTTGCATTTTATAATAAATTGAGTAACTTCTACCCCGTTAAAATTTGTTCTTTTAGTATCTTTGATATCTATAGTTTTAAATTCTTTTGAAAAACTTTCATTTTCTTGTAAATTATTAATAAAGTCCTCCAAAGACGCCAAAGAATCTTTATCCCATTTTAGGATATAACCCTCAAACTCAACTGCTTTTTGCTCAAAATTTATATTTTTAAACCAAATATTTTTAGGTAGAGCAGAAAACATACTGTTTAATAACATCACTCCTGTATACTCGGGGATTAAAACATCTTTTATTCTGTTAAACTCTCGCTGTAAACTGGACAAATCCCGTTTAATATCAGCTAATTGGTTGCTCTTCGGTTCCCACTTTTTCCATATCTTTTTATAGCCATTATATTTAGCAGCTTTTGTCAAAGAAAACAAGCCTATGCCAGAAACCAGCAAAGCAAAAAATACAACTAAAAGAATCAATAAAGGAATGTAGTCTAAAACTTTCCCCAAACCCTGGCCAAAAACAGCTGGTTTTCTAGGATTTAAATTTATCTTTAATTTTTTCATACCTTTACAGCACTAAACCAAAAGTTACTGCCAAATTATGCCTATAATTTTTATATTTTTCCTGAGAAAAATTTTCGCTAAAATTTAAACTATTTGATTCATCGGGTATTAAAATTTCTGAATCAATTTCTAAATTTTCAGAAAAAATATCAGCAATATTAGGAATCGCCGCTAACCCACCTGTTATATATAGCTTATCTAAACTTTTGCCTTTGTTTAATTCAAAGAAATCAAACGAATGTTTAATTTCTTTGCACCAATCTGAAATATTTTCTTCTAAAATAGTAAACAAATCGTTTTTTTTGTTTATTTTAGACAAAACGTCTATGGCTTCTTTTTCTGATATATTTTTTATTCTAGTTATGATTTCAACTAAATCTTTTGTGCTAAATTTTACTTCGCGGCTGAAAAAGGGTAAACCTTCTTCTAAAATATTCATTGTTGAAAAACTATGCCCGATATCTAAAATACAACTATTTATTTTGCTACTTTCTGGATATTTATCTAGGTAAAGATTTATCAACGAAATACTATCTAGAGTAATTTCGGAAATAGAAAACCCTTTTTTAGCAAAAGATTTCAAAATTAAATCAATATGCTTTTTTTTAGCTACAGCTAACAATATTTGATTTTGTGATGAGTTAAGTTGTTTCAATATTATATAATCAAAATAGACTTCATCGGGTGAGTAAGGGATAAGCTTATTTAATTGATAATATAAAGCCTCTTTCAACTTTCTTTTTTCAGTTTTAGGGAAAGAAAAGTAACGAACTAAACAATCTGGGCTTTTAAGAGATATCTTAACTTTTTTGGTTGGGATATTTTTATCTACTTTTAACTCTTCAATAGCTTCAGGAAGGTCTTTTTTGATTTTAATAAAACAGTCGGTAATCTGGCCAGATTTAACTACTATTCCTTTTATAAAATAACTACCAATATTAACTGCAGTAAATGTCTCGGCCTTTCTTTTAATTAAACCTTTTTCAACTAGTTTGGAGGCTTTTTTTTGTATATTTTTGAGCATTTTTAACTATTATTTTGGATTTATGTTTTTTTTATAGATAAGATACAACTACATAAACATAATAAAACAGTTTATCTTGCTTGTCAATCTAATAGATAGTTAATTGATTTATTTTCTCCTTTGTGATAAAGTTTACTCTGTAGAATAATTTTGCTGCTTTTTAAATTGAAGGCAAAATTGCCGCTTTGCGACATTCCACAGGGTGAATATGAAAAAAAATGAATATTTTATCTATTTAAACCAAAAAGAAAATGATCAAGCAGCAAAGGAAACTTCCTTAGAGATAAAAGCAAGATTTAAAAACAACCCTGACTTTATTTTTATTCTTTTTACCCCCGGATACAATCCTAAAAAACTATCTCAAGTTTTTAATTTAACTTTAAAAAACCCTAATTTATTTGCGATTCAAGCCCCTCTTCTAATATATAAAGACAAAATTATCGAAAAAGGGCTAATCAGTTGTTGCCTGAACAAAAAAGATGCAAAAATTAAGAGTTTATTTATTGGTTCTCAAAATTCAGAGAAAATTGAATATATTTTAAAGAAATATTTTAGAGAAATCAGAAGAAAAAATATAAAATTTATTTCTTTCATCTCATCCCAAATGAACTCTTTGTCTTTTTTAAAAGGCATAAGATTTTCTTTGGGAAAATTAATTAACTTCTCCGGAGCAGGATATAAAAATAAATATTCTTCCCAAGAAAACTTCATATTAAACAAAGGAATAGGCAATGGCTTAGTAAGCTTGATCTTAAATGGCATCAGTACCAACACTCTCTATTTACAAAATTTTATCCCTTTTGGTAAGCCTTTTAACATAACTAGGCTTAATCCAAAACAACAAATAATTTATGAAATAAACAATAAACCTGCTGTAGAAATCTATAAATACTATTTCGAGGAAAAATTTAATAATTTTATCAAAAATCGCCTTTTTCCCTATTACCCATTAGGAATATTTACTAAAAATTATTTCCGCTTATTGACAATAATTGATATACTGGAAGATGGTTCTTTTTTATTTAAAGGAAATTTAAGAGATAAAACTCAAGGAAATCTAATGACTTTAAGAGACGCATACCCAAAAAAAGATCTCAGAAAAAAACTAGAAAAATCAGAAAAAAACGATGCCGGAATTGTTTTTATGGTTAATTCTTTAGAAAGACAAAAAATACTGGGTAAAAAGGCAGAAAAAGAAATTGAAAATATACAAAATATATATTCGCCAAAAAAAGAAATTATTGGTATTTACTCTGATTACTATCTTTTCCCTGACGAAGAAACTCAAGATATCAATATAGAAAGCGGAGGATTATTATTAAATGTTTGGGAATAACCCAATTTTACTATCTGAACTTTTAAATGTTTCTTCTAAAAGTGTATTAGGTATCGGCTCCTTTTTTGTACTATTAATTGTTTTTATCTACATTTTAAAAAAAACACAAACTATATCCGATCTAAAAGAAGAAAACCATAACTTAAGCAGCACTTTAGAAAAATTAGACCAACAAGCAAAAATAATCTTAAAAAGCGATATGGACGTAAAACTTTATCAACAAGAAATAAAAGATAGAGGTAATAAACTTAATCTTTTAAGAAGATTTATCTCAACCAGCCTCCCTATACTTAGCAAAAATCAACTATTTTCAAAAATAGATAATCTTTTAATAGAAAAATTTGGTTTCAAAAAAGGCTTGCTGTTAGATTTTGATAGCCTGGAACAACTCTACAAAAATAATTTTGATCCTGTCGAAACTCAAGCAATAGTTAATATTCTTTTAAAAAATAAATCTTATCTTAAAGAGAAAAAAATATTAACTTCTGAATCTGAAATTTGCAAAACGCTTTCTTTTAAATTACATACAAAAAACATACTTATTTGTCCTATCAAAACTAAAAATAAAATTTATAATATTTTTATTGTAGCTGGTTTAATTTCTTCTGAATCCATTAAAGAATCTACAAAAGAAGCTTTTTTAATACTTTGTATGTATTTAGCTAAATGCTTAGATAATATAGACCTCTTTGAGCAAATTTATCAAACTAAAGAAAGTTTGGAAAAAAAGATAAAAAATAGAACTAAAGAATTAGCAAAAAGCTTAAAAACGGTAGAAACAATTAGTAAAACAAAATCAGATTTTATTTCAAATGTTTCTCACGAACTAAGAACACCTCTTACTTCTGTTAAAGGATTTTCTTCTCTTCTAGCTGATGAAAAGTTTGGTAAATTACCTCAAGAGGCTAGCAAAAGGCTTAAAAAAATAGTTGAAAACGTCGACAAACTTATGGATATAGTTAATACACTTTTAGACATTTCCCGTATTGAATCCGGAAAAATAGAAATAAACATAACTCTTTACGATATTGTCCCTTTAATTAAAAATATTGCTGACTTTTTTGAACCTCAAAGCAATGAAAAAAATATAGCCATTGATATAGATACTCCTGAAACTTTTAATGTTTATATGGATAAAAATTTAATTGAAAGAGTCTTGACTAACCTTGTTAATAATGCTATTAAATTTACACCTGAAGGAGGTAAAATAAAAATTTCCTGCAAAGAAAAAGAAGAAAAAGCTTTAATATCTATAGCTGATACAGGATTTGGTATATCTAAAGAAAATTTGGATAAAATATTTCAAGAATTTTATCGAATAAAAGATGTAGAAAAAAAATCTATAAAAGGAAGTGGGTTAGGGCTTTCTCTAGTAAAAAAAATAATTGATAGCCACAAACAAAAAATATGGGTTGAATCAGAACTAAACAAAGGAACTACTTTTTACTTTACTTTAGAAAGGGGAAAAAATGAATAAATTAAAAATATTGGCTGTAGACGATGACCTAGATATATTAGATTTAATAAAAGCTACTTTAGAAAGTGAGTTTGAAGTTCAAACAGTTGACACTGGCAACGAAGCCTTAACTAGATTAAAAGAAATTACACCTGATTTAGTTATTTTGGACTATATGTTACCAGATATAAACGGAGACCAGATTTGTAAAAAAATAAGACAAGATGCTTTGCTTATGAACTTACCTGTTCTTATGCTTACCGGAAAGGGAGAAGTTGAAGACAAAGTCAAAGGATTAGAAGCTGGCGCTGACGACTATATGACTAAACCATTTCTGCCGCAAGAGTTAATCGCAAGAATCAGAATGTTAATCAGAAGATCCAGCCTAAACCTTGATGCTAACCCTTTGACTAGACTACCGGGAAATATTTCCATAAATAAAGAACTAGAAAGTAAATTAAAGCTTGAAGAAAACTTTGCTGTTCTTTATATTGACATAGATAACTTTAAAGTATTAAATGATTATTATGGTTTTGGTAAAGGAGATGAAGTAATTAAAAAAACTTCCCAAATACTTGTCGAAGCTATCCAAGAAAAAGGCCAAACCAAAGACTTTATTGGCCATATCGGAGGAGATGACTTTGTGGTAATAACTTCTATAAAAAAAGCAGAAATAATATCGCAAGGTATACTTTCGAAATTTGATAATTTTTCTCCAAACTTTTTTGCTTCAGAAGATAGAAAAAAAGGCTATATTGAAGCAAAAAGTAGAGATGGGCAAACAGCTAAATTTGGGTTTCCTACTATTTCAATAGGCATAATCACCAATGAAAACAAAAAATTTGATCATGTAGCTCAGATAGGTTCTCGTGGTGCAGAGTTAAAAAATCTAGCTAAAAAATTCCCCGAAAGCAAATATATCTTCGATCGCCGCACAAGTTAATGCGAGAGAGGGGACTTGAACCCCTACGGTATCTCTACCACTAGCCCCTCAAGCTAGCGCGTCTGCCATTCCGCCACCCTCGCATAAAATCTAATTTTAATCTTTTAAAATCTAATTTTGTAAAAATAATAAAAATAACGGTAAGTTAATGAGTGCCTTTGCCTTTACCTTTATCTCGGAATAAATCGAGAAATCTATCTTCGTATTCTTTGTAGGCATTCCAGTCATCAAGTTCTTTTTTTAATTCACTTGCAGCTGTTATATCTTTTTTTGCTTTTTTAAAAAGCTCTTCAATTTTACCTCTAGCTGATTGAGGCACTTTGGTGTATGCTGCTAAATCTTTTTTAATACTTTTTACATCTTCTTCGCTCAAAGGGCTAGGGCCTTCTTGTTTTGCTTCTCCCTTTAAATAGCTGATAAGCTTATCTATTTCCTTTTCGATAAATTTAGCCCTTTTCCAGACAGAAGAAATATCAAGTTTAATCCGTAAAAAATTGACAAGTAAATCCAAAATAATAGCTGTAGCTCTAGGATTTTCAATTTGGGCTGTATAAAAAGGAATTTCAGCTAAAACACAAGCTCCTTTAAGCCCTTCGTCTTTGGCTACACCTAAAAGTATTCCATTTAATCCACTAATTTGGCCTTTTTTTAACACTTTTGTTTTAGCTTTTTCAAACTGTTTAATAACAGAAGGATGGGTTGCGGCTAACCATAATGATAAATCGTGCTTATGATCAATCGATTCTGGTTTAGCAGCAAAAGTAATAGTCAGTTTTGGGCTGTATCTTTTTATGAACTTAATTATAATTTTTGAAAGTTCTTCTGCATGCTCAAGAGGAGGTTGAGCTTGTCCCAAAAAAAGAATTATATCCGGGCCTTCCTTACCTTTATAATAATAAAATAACCCTGCCGGCGGCTTAGGTATATTTGCGATTCCCGCCTTAACACTTACTGCTGCTGGCTTAAAAAAGAACTCGGCACGAAGCTTTGCAAACATTTTAAAGTTCATGGCCTCTTTTAAAAATAACGCGCTTCGATAAGCCACCTCGCCCATACCAGGCCAAGCGGCAATAAAGATTGGTTTTTTTAGTTTTGGATTAGATAACTGTTTAATCATTTTTAAATTCTTCATGTTTTCTATTATAATCTATTAAAATAAAACCCCACCATAGGTCCGCTAGAGGTGGCGCTATCAGTCCTTTTCTCACACAAGTGGGCACCGCATTTTAAACTTTTGTCTAAAAAATATTGGCTCCCTTAAAATTAATGTTGGCTGTAGCGCTAATACCCCCAAACGAGACAGGCAGGGTACTTATCAATTATAACACTCTCTCTTTTTAGTTTCAAGTAGGGGTAGCTTTTATAGCCGCTTTTCTGCCTATCTTAAAATAATACCTTTTTTATCATGAAGCTTTTCTCGAATTTGATTATGATAAATATCTACCTGATCAGAGTTTAAAGTTTTCTGACTAGATTGATAAAAAAGGCGCAAAGTAAAACCAAAATGATCTTTGGGTAAATTTTTACCTTGGTAAGTATCAACTATTTTAAGATCAGATAAATACTGGCTTCCTTCTTCTATTATTTTGCTTATTTTCCTAAACTTTATATTTTTATCGATAGCTAAACTTATATCTCTCCACACAGCAGGAAATTTAGAAAAAGACCTAAACTTTTTACCTTTTTTTAATTGCTCCAACAAATCTAAATCAAGTTCGGAAATAAACAAATCTTCTTTTAAGCCAAACTTGTTTTTCACTTTTTGATCCAGTTTAGCCATAAACCCGATAATTTTACCTTCGGCTTTAAGCTCTAAGGAATTACTGAAGCTTGCCATTGTATTTTCTGAAACTGCCGGTTTTATATTTAAATAACTGAGAACTTCCCAAACTGCCCCTTTTAACTGAAAAAACCTTTCTTTATCCCCAGTTACTCCTAAAGATAAAAAAGAACTCTCTTTAACTTTATTCTTGCTCTTCTTCTTGTATATATCAGCAATTTCAAAAAAAGTTAGATCTTCTTTGCCCCGATTTAAATTATGTTTTATGCTTTTTATCATCCCTAAAGATAACCTGGGCCTTAAGCTATTTTCTTGGCTACGCAGAGGATTCCTTAGGCTAAGGCCTCGTTCTTTTGTAATTATTGCTAGCTCTTTTCTATTTTCCATGCTGTAGGTAATTATTTCTGAAAATCCTAATAAAGCAACAAAATCTCTTATTTTATTCTTAAATTTCCAGCTATTTTCTTCTTTGTCTAAAACCGGATTTTTTTTCAAATCTTTTATCACAAAAGGTAGCTTCGCTTTAATTTTATTATACCCATAAATTCTTGCAAACTCCTCATAAACATCAACTTCTCTAGCTAAATCAAAACGAGATAAGGCTGGTTTGACTTTTATTTTATCAGCTGAAACTTTTTTTACTTTACAATTAAGAGAGTTTAATATTTTTTTGACCTCTGGTAGCCTAAAATCTGTACCCAGATAATTTTTCATTTTAGTTAAACTTATAGTTATTTGCTTTGGCTTTTCTTCGGTTTTCCTACCCACTTTTTTGTAGCCGCCAAATTCACCTTTTGCTAATTTTAGAATTAAATCTACTGCTTCGCCAGATGCATATTCTAGACAAAGTTCTGATACTCTTCTTTCAAAACGATAAGAAGATTCAGTATCAAGGCCAACTCCTCGCCGCGACCGGCGGACAGTAGTTGGGGAAAACTTTGCCGCCTCTAAAAATATATTTTTAGTATCTGCGGTAACTTCGGTGTTTTTTGCTCCCATAACACCTGCTAAAGCGATAACTTTCTTGCTGTCGGCAACTACTAAGTTCTCTGGCGTTAAGGTTCTTTGCTTTTGATCAATGCCGATAAAATTTTCTTTATCTTTTGCCCTCCTTATACAAATATCTCCTTCTATTTTATCTAAATCAAAAGCATGAAGAGGATTGCCCCATTTAAGCATACAGTAGTTTGTAGCATCGACAATATTATTTACCGACGCTATTTTACAATTTATAAGAAGTTTTTTCAGCCACTCTGGTGATTGCCCTACTTTTGTCTTTTTTATTGTTCTACCTAAATAGTAAGGGCAATCTTCTAAATTATTTATTATAATTTTCTTTTTTTCTATCTTGGGGGTAGTTTTTGTCCGAGGATATTTTAGGTTTATTTTTTTACCTGATACCGCAGCAACTTCTTGTGCAATCCCTATGATTGAAAGCCAATCATACCGGTTGGTGGTAACTTCGGCAGAAAATACCCAATCATCAGCAGTTTTTTCTAAATTTTCTATTTCTAGGCCAGCTGAAGTAAGCAGCTTGGCAAGCTCTTGCGCCGAACTTTTTATATCTACAAATTGTTTTATAAAATTTAAGCTAAAATCCATAATTTTAAAGAGGAAATTGTTTTAGAAAATTTTTATCGTTTTCATAAAAAAGCCTAATATCATTTATTTGATATTTTTGCATAATAATTCTATCCACACCCATCCCAAAAGCAAAGCCTTGATATTTTTTACTATCTATATTGCAAGCTTCTAATACATTCGGATGAATCATCCCGCAGCCTAATATCTCAAGCCAGCCTTTGCCTTTACAAACCGGGCATCTCTCTTTGTTTTTTTGTTTATTTTTCTGCGAACAAATGACACATGAAACATCGACTTCGGCAGAAGGTTCAGTAAAAGGAAAAAAATGAGGCCGGAACCGCAGTTGAACCTCCTGAGAAAAAAACTGCCTGGCAAAATAAAGAAGAACTCCCTTTAGGTGCGAAAAGCTTATATCTTGGCCAACTACAAACCCTTCTATTTGATAAAACATAAAAGAATGAGTTGCATCCACTACATCAGGCCGATAAACCCTTCCCGGAGAAATAACAGCTAAGGGAGGGTCAACCTGCTGCATAATTCTAATTTGGGAAGGAGAAGTATGGCTTCTTAATAACCAGCTCCCACTTTTTTTATCTTTTTTGTCTAAATCTAGGTAAAAAGTATCAAAAGCATCCCGGGAAGGATGGTCAAGCGGAATATTTAAAGCAGAAAAATTATGCCACTCATCCTCGACCTCATTACCTTCAATAACATTAAACCCTAACTCTTTAAAGATCAAACATATTTCTTTTGTTACTGAACTTAAAATATGTATTGATCCTTTTTGAGGATACTTAGCTGGATAAGTTAAATCTATTTTTTCTTCCTTCTGGACTTCCTTTGACAACTTTTCTTTGATAGCCGAACTTATTTTATTTTTTAAAATATTCAGTTCTTTACCCCAGTGGCCTCTTTCTTGTTTAGCTAAATTTGGGATATTAGAAAAAAGCTGAGAAATTTTAGACTTTCTGCCCAAATATTTTACCTTTAGATTCTCTAGAGAATCTTTATTTTCTGCTTTTTCTAAATCTTTCTTAAATGATTCTTTTATGTTTTTTATTTCTTCTGCCATAGGCTTATTTTTATAAGGTAAATGACTCCTATTGTCAAGAAGATTACCATGCTAACCAAAGCAAACTTCTTTTTTTTATCTGAAACTAAGTAACTGAGTTCTTTCCCTTGAGTTACTACCTCTAAGGCGGTTAAATGTAACCCCCTTTGATTATGGATGGGGCAATTTTTATAAAAAATGCCTTCTATCTCAACAATATCGCCTTTTTCTTTGTAACTACCCCAATAATGGGCCTTTTCTAGCATTTCTTTTTCTGCTAGATAGACACCCATATTATAGTCATTTGCACCAAGATTTAACCAAATTCCTGTATCGGTGGTAAGCGGCTCCCCAATTAATTCTGCCTTTAAAGAAACTCTTTTTTGGTCATATTTTTCGGGATTATCTACTAAAGCTTTTAAACTTATAGTTGGAGCTTGACTATAAGCAGTTAAAGAAAATAAAAGAGTTAAGATCAAAATAAAAAATGATAACGCACCCTTACTTTTCAAAGTCTGTATCCCCCTTTTTCTTATCTGCCCTGAACCGTGATTTTGTAAAACAAAATCTCTGGTTTGGGACTGTGTTCATCTCTATTCCTACTTTTTAAAAAATGATAACAACGAACCAATCATTACCACAATTGCGATAAACTCCAACCGGCCGGCCCACATCTGTAATATATAAACCACCTTTAAGGCAGAAGGCATGCTGGGGTCAGTTATCCCCATCGACAACCCTACATTTGCAGTTGCCGAAACAGATTCAAATAAAGAAGCTATGCCCGGATAACCAAACCCTATCGCTACCAAAGCTCCGGCTACATAGGTAATTATAAATAAAATAAAGATAATAAAAGCTTCCTTTATTCGTTTATTAGTTACCAGTAAATTATTTAAATGATGAAATTTTTCTCGAAATACTGCCCCCGCTGGCATAATCCAGCGTTTAATCTCAATTAAAATTGTTTTAAAGATGATTCCAATCCTCATCAGTTTAATTCCCCCGGTAGTAGAACAAACCCCGCCACCAATCATCATCGCAAAAATTACCGCCAAAAGAGAAAGCAAAGGAAATCCTCCTAAAACACCTTGTTCTAAGTTAGTAAAGCCACATCCGGTGTGTGCAGATATAAGTTGATAAAATCCATTTCTAAATAAACCGGAAAAATTAGCACCCAAAAAAGGTAGATAAAGAAGTAAAAGTAATGAGAAAAAAGTGAAAATAAAAGTTCTGGTTTCAAAGTTTTTAAAAATTTCTTTTTTGTCTTTGTGCCAAAGCCAAAAATGTAAATTGAAATTAAAAGCTCCCAAGATCATAAAAATAATCGTAGCTACCTCTAGATAAAAACTATGGTAATAAGCAATACTTTGTTTATAGGGGGTAAACCCTCCTGTATCAAAAGCAGCAAAAAATAACCAAAATGCCTGGAATATTGATTTAACTGAAGATAAACCAATTCTATTTAATATCAGAAAATAAGCAGCAACCCCTAAAACCAAATAGATGAAACTAACCTTCCAGATAAAGCGAGCTGTGCCAATAACATTTGGTAAAATTTTTTCTTGTCTACCTTCACCAATATAAAAACCTATTGCCACAGACCTTGCCTGGGCTAAAATTGAAAGGCTCGCTAGGATTATTCCTTGACCTCCGATAAACATGGTAAGATGGCGCCAGGTATTATGAGAAAAAGACATGTGATCTAGATCTTGCACTAAAATTAGCCCAGTCGTAGCAAATCCACTCATTGCTTCAAACCAAGCATCCAGGAAAGAACCAAAATGCCCAGACAAAAAAAGAGGGATAGCCCCTAAAAGTGAAAAAGACAACCAACCTAAACTAACTGTAAAAAAAGTATGGACCCAAGAAATTTCCTTTTTGATTGGAAATAAAATTAATAAGATAAAACCTAAGGCCCCACTGAGGGTAGTTCCGATAAGAAAATCAAAAAAGGGAGAATTTTCGCTCATAACCACTGCCACCAAAAGTGGCACTAGCATAAAAAAGCTTAGGCCTAAGATCAACCTTCCTAGTAAATTTAAGATTGTGGATAAATCTTTTTTGGTAGGTGAAATTATCATAACTAAATTTTAAAAGAGAAAAAGAAGTTTACCCCTAATGCTAATAAATATCCTGTTAAGATAATAGCTAAACAGCAACAAATTTCTAGAACAATACCGAAAAATGATTTTATCATACTTTTCCAATAAGAGACTTAGTTAAATCTGTTTCGCTATCAATTAAGGTAGCAGCGATTATTTCATCTCCAGGAAGAATAGTAGTTGACCCGGAAGGAATAACTATTTCCGGTCCCCGTAACACAGAAATCAAAACTGAGTTAGGGGGAAGCTTAATATCTTTTAAAGACTTGTTAGCTACAGGAGAATCTTCCGGAATATCAACCCGAACGATAGAAAGCCTTCCTTTTTTAATACTCAAAAGATTCATCACATCAGAAAAAGAAGCTTCTTCTTCAACAACTCTAGCAATAATAGAAGTTGAATCCACTGGGTTATCCACTTTCATATACTTATACAAAGGGGTGTGCTTTGGATCATTAACTCTAGATACTGTTCTTTTTATTCCAAAAAGTTCCTTAGCTAGATACGAAATAATTATATTATCTTCATCACCGGAAGTTGCAGCAACCGAAACATCGACTTTTTCTATTTGCGCTTCCCGCAATACATCTGGATAAGTTGCATCACCGCAAATAATCATTATTTTGTCTAATTTTCTGGCTAGAGAATTACATAGCTCTCGGTCTTTGTCTATAAGGCAAACTTGATGCTTATCTTCTTTAAGCCTTTTTGCTAAAATTAAACCTAGACGGCCTGCTCCAGCAATTACTATATACACTTTTTCAATACCTCGCCTAAAAGATACGTTTTATTAATTATAGTTAAGCCTTCCTCTCCAAATATCTTTTTCTTCATTGCATCATTTACTTGCAAAACTACTTTTTTTGTCTGATATTTCCTTTTAGCAACTTTGCCTACAACCAAATTAAGATTATCATTGCCAGTAAGTAAAAAAAGGGCATCTGCCTCTTTTATCCCAGCTTTTTCCAAAGTAGCTACATCCAAGGCATCGGCCCATATTTTTTTACCATTGAAATCTTCTCTTAAAAAATCAAGATTTTTTAAGCTCTTATCAATAATAACTACATTTTCTTTGCCAGACAACTCCTCTGCTAAAGCCCTTCCCGTTCGGCTACAGCCAACAATAATTATATATTTCATAATATTTTTAAAAACTTCTTTAATTCTTTACTTTATCAACGATTTGACTAAAGACCTCTGGATTTTCTGAAGCAATCAAGGCCAAAACATTTCGAGAAAGAACTATATTGTTCTTTTTTAAATCATTAATTAGTTCCCGATAAGATGTTCCTCTTTCTCTAGCAGCTGCGTTAAGACGAGTAATCCATAAAGAACGAAACTCTCTTTTTTTCAGCCTTCTGTGATTATAAGCATAAACATAGGCTCGTCGTAAAGTTTCAACGGCCCTGCGATAGTTCTTAGACCGCCTACCCCAATACCCTTTGGCCTGCTTTAATACTTTCTTTTTTCTTTTTCGAGAAGCTACAGGACTTCTTACTCTCATAATCTTCCCCCCTTAGTTGGTGATAATTAATGTGTGATTACCTAATCTAGGCAGAATAAGGTAAAGCTCTTTTTACCACTTTTTTAAGTTCTTTCGGCACCAGATCCTTTTTGCGTAAATTTCTTTTTCTTTTACGCCCTTTTCCGCTCAACAAATGCCTTCTGCCAGCTTTAGCTCTTAATGCCTTCTTCTTTTTTGTAATCTTAATTCTTTTGGCAATTGATTTTCTTGTTTTTAATTTTGGCACATCTTCCTCCTCAGTATGTTGTCTATTATAGCTATTTCGGGCTTAAAGTAAATATCATAGTTTTGCCCCTCATCTTAGGCTCTTTATCTATTTGAGCTATAGGCTCTGTGTCTTTTATGATATTGTCTACAATTCTTCTTCCAATTTCTTTATGTGTGATCTCCCTTCCTTTGTAACGCATTCTTATTCTTACTTTATGTCTTTTTTCTAAAAACTTTTTTATTCTTTTTAGTTTAACTTGATAATCATGTTCTTCCGTCCGTGGAGTAATCCTTACTTCTTTAAGTTGAGAATGCTTTTGATGTTTTTTTAGCTCTTTTTCTCTTTTGCTCTGCTCATACTTATATTTTGTAAAATCCATTATCCGGCAAACCGGCGGTTTTGCAGAAGGAGCAATCTCAACTAAATCAAGGCCATGCTCCCTTGCTTTATCTAAAGCCTCCTTGCGGGTTACAACTCCTAACTGTTGCCCGTCGGGGCTGATTAGTCTTAACTTTTCTGCAACAACTCTCAAATTTACTCTTACTCTTTTCTTCACCTATTTAGCCTCCTTTTTTAAAAATTCTATCAACGGTTCTATTTTTTTTGACCCTAAGTTTTTCATCCCTCTTTGTCGTAATGAAATTGTTTTAGTCTCTTTTTCTCTTCTTCCTACAATCACCATATAAGGTATCTTCAATAGTTCCTTTTTTCTAATCTTCTTTTGTAAAGTTTCTTCCCCTAGATCACTTTCGACTCTAAAACCTTCTTTTTCTAGATCTATTTTTACTTCTTTTGCATAATCAGCTACATCTTTGTTGATATTTAAGACACTAATTTGAGTAGGAGCAAGCCAAAAAGGCAAAGCACCTGCAAAATGTTCTACCAAAGTAGCTACAAATCTCTCTAAACTTCCCAGGATCACCCGATGAATCATCACTACTCTTTGATCATTATCTTCCTTGGAACGATAAGTCAAATCGAACCTTTCCGGAATATTATAATCAAGCTGAATAGTAGCACACTGCCAGCTTCTTCCTATAGCGTCTTTTAAAATAATGTCTATTTTAGGCCCATAGAAAGCTCCGTCACCAGGATTAAGTTTATAGTTAAGTTTTTTCTTTTTTAAAACCTCTTCTAAGACATCTTCTGCCTGTTGCCAGTCTTTTTCTTTACCAATAAACTGGTCAGGACGGGTGCTTAGCTCAGCACTGTAGTCACTAAAGCCAAACTTATCCATAGTAAACTTAACAAATTCAATAACCCCTTCAATTTCAGAATAAAGATCTTCTTTTTTACAAAAAATATGAGCATCATCTTGGGTAAAACCTCTCAGGCGAAGCAAACCGTGCAACACTCCACTTTTTTCAAAACGATAAACCGTACCTAGCTCAAACAAACGAAGAGGAAGATCCCTAAAACTATGCAGTTTTGATTTATAAACCAGAATATGCCCCGGGCAGTTCATAGGCTTTAGAACAAATTCTTGTTCTTCTTTTTTAATCGGATACATATATTCTTGATAATAGTTAAGATGGCCACTTTGCTCCCAAAGATTTTTATTCAGAATATGAGGCGTATTAATCATCTGATAGCCTCTCTTTAGATGCTGATCTATCTCCCAATCTGTAATAATCTTACGCAAAATCGCCCCTTGAGGCAGATAAAAAACTAATCCTGCCCCGGCTTGCTCAGGGTATATATCAAACAAGCCTAGTTCTTTGCCTAATTTCCGATGATCTCTTTTTTTAGCCTCTTCTAGCCGGTTTAAATATTTTCTTAAACTCTTTCGATCCGGAAAAACTGTCCCATAGATCCGGCTTAGTTGGGCATTTTTCTGATCGCCCCGCCAATAAGCTCCTGATACCGAAAGTAATTTAAAGTTTTTTAAGGCCCCCGTATCTTTTAGATGCGGCCCCTTACATAAATCTATAAAATCATTATGCTCAAAGGTTGAAACTTGATCTAGGCCAAGGTCCTTAATTAATTCTAGCTTATAGCTTTCCCCTTTTTTCTTGAATAGATCAATAGCTTCTGACTTAGTCAAATTTTTTTGGATAAAGGGAAGTTTTGCTTTAATCTCTTCTTCCATCAATTTTTCAATTTTGGGCAAATCCTCTTGGCTTAATCCCCCCGGGAGATCAAAGTCATAGTAAAAGCCCTCTTCAATAGCAGGCCCTATACCCAACTTTGCATCCGGATATAACTTCTTAACTGCCGAAGCTAATACATGCGAACATGAATGTCGTAGGCGTTCTAAATCCATCTTGATTAAAATCCTAAATTCAGCCCAATTATAAATATCAAATTACAAATGACAAATTAATTCCAAATCCCCAATACCAAATTTTGTTTTTCTTTTTATTATTATTGGGAAGAAATCCACCGTTAAAAGTGCTCTTTCTAAGTTTGGCTGGTTTAGCATTTATAGTTTTTGTTTGTCATTTATTTGATATTTGACATTTGGATTTTGATTTTAAGGTAAATGGGCGGTGTAGGATTCGAACCCACGACCCTCTCGGTGTAAACGAGACGCTCTAAACCAGCTGAGCTAACCGCCCATTAAAAATGCAACTATTTAGCGAATACCTTTATTTATGGCACTAAGCCGAATCCTTTAGCACAGTGCCTTATCCCTAATAAATTATACCGCAATAATAACAAGAATTAGCAAAAAAATCAACCCCTTTAGCTTTCCCTCTTATGCAACATTTCTGTTTGAACCTGTTTTGTTGCATAAGGCTTTTTGATTAAGCTGAAGGAAGTGCCATCATGCAAAATACCATTACAAACAAAGCGACTGTCTCAATTACCCCCAATACCGTTATGTATTGGCCAAAACCTTTACCTGTTTCAGCTAAAGCATCACAAGCGCGAGCCGCAGCCTTACCCTGCATATAAGCAGAAGCTGCCATGGCTAAACCAGCAATAAAACCTAGAATCATTAAGTAAATATAGTTTTGGGTACCCGCTGGTATATTTGCATTTTGTATTTGATTTCGTAAAATCATCCCATAAATAGTTTGAGTTAAAGGCGCCCCTACAAAAGCAACCATGGTAAACGGAGCTGTTTTGTTTTGTGAAAAAGCTTTTTTCCAAGCTCCAACCGCCGCCATCCCAGCAACACCTGTACCTAAAGCAGAACCAACTGCTGCAATAGCCAAAGAAAAATTAAGATCACCTAATCCTTCTACCATTTTTACCTCCTTTTTATTAGAAAATAGATAATAGAAATTAGAAGCTAGAAAAATATTTTACTTATTATTTTTTTATATTCTCTAATTTCTATCTTCTCTTTTCTATCTTCTTCTTTATTTAAATGGCTGGTATTTCTTACCAGACCACTCCATACCTAGTTGACCGGAAAACTCTAACATATTAAGCCTTACTCCGTGTACAATAACTGACATCAGCCCTAACAAAATATTTAAACCATGGCCAAAAAAAAGAATAATTGCAGCTAAAAAACCTCCTAAAATCCCTGAACCGGCGCCAAGCGCCATAGTATTAAAGGTAGAAGCAACCGCCACTGTAGCATAACCTACAGCAAAAAGCCGCAAATAAGAGACGATATCTGAAAACGAACTAATAATATCCAAAGGTAAAGTTCCTAAACTAGATAATGCTCCTTTTAGTATATTTTTTTGCCAATTAGAAAATAAAATAACTGCTGTTATTCCTACAGTCCCTAAGATTAAACTAAAATCTGGAATAGGATTATTTAAAACTAGTTTCCCGGCCACAAAAAAAGCCGCCCAAAGTATACAAACCCAGCCAATCTCTGCTAAGGCTTTCAGAGAATTAAGGTAGCGAAAAGCTTTTATAAGATGTGCTACCGATAGATGAACTACCCCAATTATAAAACAAAAATAGATCATAAAGCTTTGATTTGCCTGAACAAAACTGTTAATTTTGTTAATAACTAAAAGTTTAAATACCGGTAACTGAGCAATATTTTCTGCACCAAACCAAGTACCAGATAACGCTCCCCAAATAATTGTAGAAATTGCTAAAACATAGATCAAAAAAAACGGAGCCGCAGGAGCTTTTTTAAATTTCTTTCTTGCTAAATAAGTTAAGATCAAAAAAATAAAACCGTAGCCGGCATCGCCAATCAACATCGCAAAAAATAAACTAAAAAACATTAAAAACCAGAAGCTTATATCATATTCTTTATAGCCCGGCAAAGTTCCCATAAAATTAAAAATAGGCTTTATGATTTCAACCCATTTTGGATTTTTAAGTAATGTGGGTACTTTCTGTGGATTATCCGGTTTTTGAACAACTATCCCCCAGCCCTTTTCTTTAGCCATCTCTTTTAGGTTTTCTACTGAAGCTTTGGGGCAAAACCCTAAAAGCCAAGACAAATTCTTTGACTCTGCCATTCCAAATTTTACTTTTATAAACTCAAACTTATTGATTAATTTATTTTTATACTCTTTAAAACAATGTTTGTAGACAGAGTATGATCTTATCTGTTCTTCTATCTCGTTTTTGCTTTCTTCTAGATAGTTAATTTTTTCTTTAAGTGACTGGAGGCTTTCCTTAGGAACTTCGACCCTTTTAAACCCTAGATCCTTATTCTTATCTCTGGCGATATCTACTACCTGCAGATTAGGCCCCATCTGGCCTAGAACAAAAATTAAATTATTTTCTTTAACTTTTTTAAACTCCTTTTGACTGCAGCTGTATAAATTTATAAAAACACCTTTATCGGCTAGTCTTTGAATATCTTTTTTTGAGATATCTCCCCATTGGCTAAACCAAACAGTTTTAGCTTTAAGCTCTACTAAATTTTCTTTTATTTTATTTTTTTCTTCTAATAATCCTATAATTTCTTTAGGAATAGCTACTAGTTCTTCTTTGCTAAGTTTTTTTTGTTTTTTCGATTCACCTAAAAATGTTAAAACTTTATCTATCCTGGATACTCTTTTTTTTACTGTATCTATATAGTCTGCATGCGGTTTTTTTAGATGAGACACATGGACCACTCCTAGCTCGCGCAAATCATGTAAAGCTGAATCAATGCTTGTTTTTGAAACTAAAATTGTAACTTTGCTCATCTTTACAATCATTTATTACCTCTTGCTTATCATCCTTTAACCATTTATTGATTTATAGCCTTTTTTTGTTCAATTTTTGCTTTAGCAATTTTACCCCTGACTACAGCCGCTGTTCTTCTTTCCCCTAAATAAATTTGAATTATTCGAATATTATCTTCTGTCTCAGGAATTTTAACTTTCTCAAATAAATTTACCCTTTGATTAGTAATCCTTAACTCTTCCTTTAAGGCATCTAGTTGTTTATGTAGCACGATTAACTGCGCTTTATAGCTGATCATTTCTTTAACCGCTTCAATTCCGGAATCAACCCAAAACGGAGTTATCAAAAAATCATAACCATCTTGGCTAAATTCAACCTTATCAAAAATAGGTAGATCAACACCAGCTACATTACCTTCTTTGGTCTTTATAGCTTTAACATTTAACAGTTCTCCTATAGGATTTTGTTGAGCAAACACATCAACCCATTCAATAACTTGATTTCTGAAACCCTCTTCTTGGCCTGACACCTCATCTATCTGCTTATGAACTTTTAGGATTTGCCTCTGCAGCTGTTTTTTCTTTAGCTGTAAGGTAGGAAGATATCGCCTGAATCTTGCTAAAGAATCTTTTTGCTTGCGTAACTCTTGTTTGGTTATTCTAACTTTTGCCATTAGGCCAAAACTCTTTTATCAAGTCACTTCTAAAGCTAGTTTCTTCCGGCTCAAAACAATCCGAAAGAATCTGCCAGCCATTATCTAAGGCCTTCTCGAGAGGAATATTTACTGCTAAATCCATCATCTCTGATTCAAAAAGCTTGCCGTATTTAAGAAGCTTTTTATCCCAAGAACTCATTCTAAAACCCATTGAACGCTTTTCTTCAGTATCCCTGTATTGAGCATAAAGTTGGATCATCCCATCCATAATCGCCCGATGATCTTTTCTCGTCTTATCGTTTACCTGCTGCTTAAGGCGGCTTAGTGACCCAAAAGGTGCTATTGAGCCTCCCCGCAGGTAAAATTGGCCTTCGGTAATATAGCCTGTATTGTCAGGAACCGGATGAGTTACATCATCGCCGGGCATGGTAGTTACTGATAAAACAGTAATCGAACCTGCATCTTCAAACTCAACTGCTTTTTCATATCTTTTCGCTAACTGACTGTAAAGATCGCCCGGATAACCTCTGTTGGAAGGAACTTGCTCCATAGTAATCGCAATCTCTTTTAAAGCATCAGCAAAATTGGTCATATCTGAAAGTAAAACTAAAACATCTTTATTCTCAAGTGCGAATTTTTCTGCAACCGCCAGACAAAGATCAGGAATCATCAACCCTTCAACTACGGGGTCAGATGCGGTATGAACAAAAAACACCGAACGAGAAAGAGCCCCACCTTCTTCTAATTTATTCTTAAAAAATAAATATTGATCATGCTTTAGGCCAATTCCGCCCAAAATTATCATATCAGCCTCAGCTTGTAAAGCAATTCTAGCTAACAACTCATTATAAGGCTCACCGGATATAGAAAATATGGGCAGCTTTTGAGAAACAACTAAAGAGTTAAAAACATCGATCATTGGTATATTTGTCCTAATCATCCTCTCGGGGATAGTTCTTTTAACTGGATTAACTGTCGGGCCTGATATCTCAATTGTATTTTCTGTTAAACTGGGCCCTTTATCTCTAGGCCTTCCGCTTCCGTCAAATACTCTACCTAACATATCCTCGGAAAATGAAACTTTCATCGGATAGCCTAAAAATATTACTTGGTCATTAGTTGAAATTCCCCGGCTTCCTGCAAAGACCTGCAAAGATACTAAATCGCCATCAACTTTTATAACCTGAGCTAAAGATTTACCCCTACTGCTTCTAACTTCAGCCAGCTCTTGGTAAGAAACATCTTTTGCTTTAACTGTGATTACATTTCCGATAATGCTTAAAATTTTACTATGAACTTTTCTCATTCTCCTTCCTCTTTTTGTTTTTGTGAACTTAAAAATTGATCAATCTCTTTTTCTAAGTTTTCATATTTATCTGAACCTTGCTCTGTATAGTTCCAATCAATAAAAAGCGATCTTAGTTTATAAAACATCTTTCTTGCCTGATCTTTATCAGAAAAACTAAACTTAACATCAAGAATAGAAAATATTTTATCAAAAACATAGGTTTGCCGCTTGATTCCTGTGGCTGCATCTACTGGATTAAACCCGTTCTGTTGAAGATAAACCGCATCTAAAAATTCAGCCTTCAGATATACTTGATAATCATCTATTGAAGTACCTTCTTCACCTACAACTTTCATCATCTGGTCGACTTCATCCCCCTTAGTTAAAACATCTTTAGCTTTTTGTACTTTATTTTTATCTAAAGGCGTTTGGTAGCGTGACCAGCTTTGCAACGGATCCACTGAAGGATATTTGCGGGCATTAGCTCTGTCTCGGGACAAGCCGTGGAAAGCCCCCACAACTTTAAGAGTGGATTGGGTAACTGGTTCATCAAAATTTCCCCCGGCCGGAGAGACAGTCCCGCCAATGGTAAGACTTCCTTTTTTATCAAAGGGAAGCTGAACCTGGCCGGCTCTTTCGTAGAATTCAGCAATGCGAGATTCAAGATAAGCAGGATAAGCTTCTTCTCCTGGAATTTCTTCCAACCTTCCTGAAATTTCGCGCATTGCTTGAGCCCAACGCGAAGTTGAATCTGCTAAAAGTAAAACATTTAACCCCATCTGTCGGTAATACTCACCTAAAGTTGCGGCAGTATAAACCGATGCATCCCTGGCTGCAACCGGCATCGAACTTGTGTTGCAAATAACAATAGTTCTTTCCATAAGCGAACGCCCTGTACGCGGATCTTTTAATTTGGGAAATTCTTTTAAAGTTTCAACAACTTCTCCGGCTCTTTCCCCACAAGCAGCAAGCACCACAACATCTACATCTGCATAACGGCTTATAAGTTGCTGCAAGACTGTTTTGCCTGATCCAAACGGACCGGGTATACAATAAGTTCCTCCTTTAGCCACTGGAAAAAAAGTATCTAAAATTCTCATCTTGGTAACTAATGATTCTTGCGGTGTAAACTTTTGAGTATAAGCTGAAATAGGAACCTTAACCGGCCAATTAGCTACCATAGTTACTTTTATCTTATTCCCGGATTGGTTTCCCAAAACTGCTATTTTATCCTTAACTTTATAGTCACCTTCTGAAGATATTTCTTCAACAGTTAAATCTCCTTTTGCAGAAAAAGGAACAAAAATAAAATGCTTAAAAATTCCTTCTTCAACATAACCCAGAGGTTGTCCCGCTGAAACCTTTTTACCTTTAATGTTTTCTTTAGGCCTAAAATGCCACTTTTTTTTGCTGTCTACAGCTTCAAGTTGTTTACCCCTGGGCAAAAAGACCCCAAACTCTTTGGCCAAATCATGAAGAGGATTTTGCAACCCATCATAAACCTGTCCAAGAAGGCCCGGGCCAAGCTCAACTGAAATCATTTCGCCTGAAAACTCAACCTTATCGCCTACTTTTATACCTTTTGTGTCTTCAAAAACCTGCATAGAAACAGTATTTTGGTTTATACGGATAACTTCTGATTTAAGGCGCTGCTGGTTGGCCACAACATAACCCACTTCATTCTGAGAAACACTTTCAGCAAATTCAACTGTAATCATATTCCCGCTAATTGCGGTTATTTTACCGGATTTTTTCATCTTTTAACCTCATTACTTTTTTCTTCCTTTCAAAGCTTAACTTCAATCGTTAGTTTTTCCCCTTAATCAGCAATTGATGGAACCAATATTTTCTCTCTTTACGACAGGTAGCTTTTGCTATCGCAAAAGATTGGTTTCATTTTCTACCTCTGTTAATGAATCAAATTTTTTAGTTCCTTCTTTTTTATCAAAACTCAATACTTTTTCTAATATTTGCAATTTTAGAAAATAAGCTATTACCGCCTCTAAGTTAAAAACATATTCTTTAGACCGCTCGCTGAGCTCTTGCCACCTGTAAAAAAATAGTTTATTCTCAACTTCCAGCGGATTACCCTCAAGAAGTTTCTTTTCTAAAATCAATCGGGGCCCATATTCTTGTTTACTTTTTTTACTCTGTCTGTAAGCTGCCAACTCTTTTCTTAAACTTAGCTCAAACTCTTTATATTCTTGTAAAAACCGGTTTTTACCTTTTTTTTCTAAATCATCCAGATCCGCTTCTTGCAGCTTAATAAAATCTTCTTTAGTTAACCATTTTTTTGCTTCCTCTAGAAAAGAATTCTTATCTAAATAGTTTTGTTCCCTAAATTTAAGCAGAGGAAGTTGAGCAATAAGATAGTAGTATTTATCCATTCTTTTTATCTGAAATTAGATCTGCTAGAGTAGAATTTAAAAAAACCGATAAACTTTCAGTTATGCCTTCATCGGAGAAATCATAGTAGGTGTCTTCTCCTTTTACCCCAACCTGAAAACCTTTTTCTATTGTACTAGAGCTTTTTATTTCAATATTATCTTTAGCTTTTTGGCCAAACTTTGAAAATATTAACTTTTCTAGCTCTTTTTTATCTTTATCGTTTACTAAAATTTCAAACTCTTTGTCTTTTTGTTTACTCCATTTATCAATTATGCTCTCTAACATTTTTGCCAGAGTATCAGGGCTTAATGATTCTTTTAATTCTTGTTTTAAAATACTGTCAAAAATAGAAGTGAGTTTTTCTCTAACTGAAAGAATCACATTACGCGCGGCTTGTTTTATGGAGCTTTGCGCGTTTTCTTGAAATTTTTGAGCTTCTTTTTTTGCTTCTTCTTTAATTTTTTCAGCTTTATCCTTTGCCTCTTGTACTATCTTTTTTTCTTTGTTGTGAGCTTGTTTTATTATCTGATCTGATTCTTGCTGGGCTTGATCTAGGCCTTCTTTTTTAATTTTCTCGATTAAACTTTCTAATTTAACATCCATATTTTCCCTCCGAATTTTTATTTAGAATGAAATTATAAGGCTTTCAGTTAAAAATGCAAATTATTTTAAAACTTGCTTTTTAAACTAATTTAAAAAGCACTTTCTATTAAATTTTCCGCAGCTTTATAGGGATTGTCGCTTTTGACAATAGGGCGGCCCACAACAAAATAGTCCGAACCGGATTTTACTGCATCGGCTAGACTAGCAGTTCTTTTCTGATCATCAGCAGATGATTCCTGCTTACTCTCCAAAGCTTTAGCGTAGGAGGGCCTTATCCCGGGAGTTACAGCAAGCAAACCCGTTGTTTCTTTAATCGCCTTTGCTTCCCAGACACTGCAAACAACACCTTGGACTCCTGCTTCTTTTCCTTCTTTAGCCAAGCTTAAAATTTGCTCTAAGGAAGCTTCTTTTGAAGTTAACTCTGTAACTCCAAAAACTAAAGGAGTTCTTTTGTTTTTTTCTTTAGCATATTTTGAAATTTTATTAGTTAATGTTGAAATGCTTTCTCTGCCTGCTTTTAGGTGCACAGTAAAAGCCCAGATACCCAAATCGACAAAAGCTTTAGCAGTTTCGGCCATCGTATTTGGAATATCATAAAGTTTAAAATCTAAAAAAACCTCCGCACTTTTTTTATGAACCCAACTAATAGCCTCCGGGCCAAATCTAGTATAGGCTACCGGGCCTATTTTAAATTTTTTTACTTTAGGGGTAAGTTTTGCGACTATATTTTTTATCTTTTGCTCCGAATCTAGATCAAGAGCAACAACTAAATTAGGCCATAAATCAGGCATTAAAACTTCTCCTTAAATCTCCTAAATTTTTCATTTTATTTTTTTTCATATATTTTTTAACTTCCTTTAATATATCTTTTGCACTATTAGGGTCGGTCAAATTTATAGTCCCTAGGCTCACTGCAGCTGACCCGGCAAGAAAAAATTCTATAGCATCTTTATAGTTTATGATCCCGCCTCCGCCAATTACCGGAAGCTTAACAGAATTTGCCACCTGCCAGACCCTATACAAACTCATCGGCTTTATCGCCGGCCCTGAATAACCGCCAGTTATATTTCCTAAATACGATTTTTTCTTTTCTATGTCGATAGCTAAAGAAAAATAAGTATTTACCATCGAAACTGCATCTGCACCAGCATCGGAAACAGCTTTAGCTATCTTTACAATATCAGTAACTTCTGGGGTAAGTTTTGCGATTAAAGTTTTTTTAGTTAACTTTCTTAAGTTTTTTATCAAGTCAGAACTTAATTTTTGGCTCTGTGAAATTAATTTCTTCTTACCCAAATTAGGACAAGATAGATTAAGTTCAAAAGCATCAACCTTGTCTTCTTTGTCTAGTTTCTCTACTAGTTGCTTATATTCTTTTTTAAAAGACCCCCCTAAACTTACAATATGTTTGGTTTTTAACTTTCCTAACGCTGGAAGTTTTTCTTTAATAAATGAATCAACACCGGGATTAGCCAGCCCTATTGAGTTGATCACTCCACAATTTGTTTCATAAATACGGGGAGGAATATTGCCTTCCCTGGGCTCTAGCGTAATAGTTTTTGAAACTACCGCCCCAATTGAGGAAAAATCAACTAGCCCCTTTAACTCATCACCAAAACCAAATGTACCAGAAGCACATATAATTGGGTTTTTTAACGTTAATTTACCAATATTGACTGCTAAATCCATCTTCTTATTCTATTCTATAACCACTTAATTTTCAAATAATAAAAGTTACTTACCTAAGATCATTTTTAAAGAAACAACTAATAAAAACGCACCGAAAAATCTTTTTAGAACTAAATCTGGTATTTTATGAACAAATTTTGCCCCTAAATAACCACCGACAAAAAAACCTAGACACATTAGTGCTGCTACTTTTATCTTTACATTGCCGGCCTGATAATACTTGATTGCAGCCAATAAGCCAATGGGGGGAATCATCATCGCTAAAGTTGTGCCTTGAGCTTGATGCTGGCTAAACCCAACCAAATAAACCAAAGCAGGAATCATTACAGCTCCTCCTCCTAGCCCTAAAAAACCACTAAAAACCCCTGCACCCAATCCTAAAGCTATATATAAATACCACATATTTTCCTCCTTAAATCTTAGTATATTTCTTTTAGATTAAATACTGGCCCGTCCTGACACACTTTTTTATACCCCGTCTTAGTAGGAATAACACAGGCAGAGCAAACACCTAAACCACAACCCATAAACTGTTCAAAAGAAAGTTGAGTATTTATATTTTTATAATTTTTTAAAATTTTATTTATTTGGTCAAACATATCTTTAGGGCCGCAAGCATAAATATTAGCCCGAAGCCCAAAGTCCGAAGTCCGAAGTCTTTTTTTTAGTAAGTCAGTTACAAAACCCTTATATCCTTTTGAGCCATCCTCACTAGCAATTTTTACCTGAAAACCTAATTTTTTAAATTCTTCCTCACACACTAATTCTTTCTTATCTTTTGCCCCCATTAATATTATATTATCTGGCGTTGAACGTTGCCCGCCTGCCGGCGAGGCAGGGACTTTAGACATTGGACGTTTTGCCAACTTCTGTGCCAAAAACAGTAAAGGAGCAACCCCAATTCCACCCGCAACCAAAATTGAATTTTCTCTTCTTTTTACCTTAAACCCATTTCCTAACGGCCCAATAAGATCTAGCTGATCGTTTTTTTTCTTTTCAGCTAAAGCTTTTGTTCCCCTACCTCTTTGCTTAAACAAGATATATATTAGATCATCTTTTACTCTGTGGATGCTTAAAGGCCTGCGTAGGATTGTTGTATTTACTTTTAGATGAAGAAAGTTACCCGGTTTAGCAGTTTGAGCAATATAAGCAGATCTGAAACTGAGTAAAAAAATATCATTTCTTACTTTCTTAACTTGGTCTATCTTTACAGTTAATTGTTTTGCTTCTTTTTTCATTGCCTTATTTTATCAGAAATCAATAGTTTCTCAATTTCTTCTTGCCCCGCCTTGCAGACGTCCTATATTTGCCTATTTGGGTACACCCTACAAGATATCTATAAACTTAGCTTCAAGTAGCCCTCGAACTGAATTGCCCAAATAAATTTTATCTGCTTTTTTTAAATCTCTTAAATAGAGTTTTTTGGCTTTGGCTTTCTTGCTTTGCAATAGATGCTGCCGGAAAACTCCTGGCAAAAGCCCCGAAGATAGTATTGGGGTGTATAAGTTGCCTTTTTTTGCCAGAAAAATATTTGTAATTGTTCCTTCGGTTAATTCATTTTTTTGATTGAGAAAGATTGTTTCAAAAAACCCTTCTTTTTGAGCTTTTTTTCTGGCTTGATTGTAAAAATCTCTCTTTGTTGTTTTATGGTAAAGATAAATGCTAGACGAATCTATTCTTTTTTTATGAATTTTAACTTTAACCGGTGATTTAATTTTTTGTACCTTTTTTGCAGAAACCATTATTTGTCCTGATTGATCAAGCAAAAGCCTTAGTTTGGTATCCTGGTTTCTTTTGGTTACTTCTTCTTTTAACTTTTTTTTTATTTTTTTTGGATAAAAAGAAAAAGAAAAAAATTGACAGGATTCTTTAAGCCGTCTTAAGTGTAGCTCCAGCAACCAAAACCCCTGGTCCTTAGACCAGAGTATTGTCTCGATCAATTGAGGTGGCTTTTGTAATTTTGTAAAAAAGTCTGCCTTCAGTAACGCTTCTTTATATTCAGCTTCTTTGTTTGAATCATAAAGAATACCTCCTCCTACCCCCAGCTGCCCTTTTTCTTTTTTAATTTCTAATGTTCTTATCGCAACATTAAAACAAGCATTTCTTTTTGGAGAAATATAGCCTATAGCTCCAGTATATATTCTTCGTGGTTCTTTTTCTAAATCTCTTATTATTTCCATTGTTTTTATCTTTGGCGCCCCAGTTACTGACCCACAGGGAAAAAGAGCCGAAAATATCTCCTTTATTTTTTTTCTTTTTTTTAGTTTAGCTTCAATGGTGGAGGTCATTTGATAAAGAGTACGGTATTTTTCAATATCAAAGAGCCTCGGTACTTCCACTTTTTCAGAAATTCTCCCTAAATCATTGCGCAGAAGATCTGTGATCATCAGGTTTTCTGCTTTAATCTTTCTGCTTTTAGCAAATTGACGTACTTTATTTTTGTCTTTGGGAATACTTTTACCTCGAGAAAGAGTTCCTTTCATCGGCCTGGTTATAACTTTATTTTTCTTTATTCTAATAAATAATTCTGGGGAAAAAGAAAGAAATGTATTTGTATCGTCTGGCTTAATCAAAGCTGCATAAGAAGTCGGCTGGCTGATCCGCAAATGATTATAAAGATTTAAGGGATTTCCTTTGAAATCAAAATTAATCTTAAAGGTAAAATTAGTTTGATAGCTAAAACCTTCTTTTAAAAAATATTTAATTTTTTTAATTTTATTTTTATACTCTTGTTTGGTAATATTTGGCTTTACATTTTTTATTAAAAAATCTTCTCTATATTGATTCTGATCATTTTTTATCTTAATTTCTTGAGGGGCTTTTGTTACTAGTAACCAGACAAGAGGCGTGTCTTTTTTATCTTGTAGGCTTTTTAGGCTATCTTCTAGAAAGTAACCAAACTCATAACAAAAATACCCCGTTAGCCAAAATCCTTTTTTTAGCCGATTGTCTATTTTTTTAAAAAAAGAGTCTACCGAATCTTTGGGCCTAAAAATTAATGTTTCAACTACATCCGAAAAAAGAAAAGATTTTTTATTTTCTCCATCCTTTCGGATTGTATCTAAAAGTAGGTAGGGAGGTTTTAACCGCAACAATTTTTTCTGAGTTAATAAAGAAATAGCCATTTATTTTTGACAGCGGGGACAAAAGCAGGTTCCTCTCCCGGCTACAACCACCTTTTTAAGAAAAGTTTTACAAACTGGACAAGGTTCATTCTTTTTCCCATAAACTTTCAGCCTTTTTTCCATTCCCCCGGCTTCTCCGCTTAAATCACGATAAGAATCAACCGATGATCCCCTGTATTTTACAGCTTCGGTTAAAACCGCTTTTAAATTTTGGTAAAGCTTTTTGATTTCTGAGCCAGATAAACTGTTTGCTCTGCGGCGCGGGTCAATTTTTGCCAAAAACAGAGCTTCTTGAGCATAGATATTTCCAACTCCGGCAATAAAATTTTGATTCATGATTAAAGCCTTGATATTTCCTTTTTTAGGCTCCACCATCTGTCTAAATTGCTCAGCGGTTAACTGAAAAATTTCTGGGCCCAATTTTTTTAAAAAATCTAAATCTTTGTAATTTTTTCGCAATCGCAGGTGCCCAAGCAAGCGTGAATCCATGTAATTAAGTGCTTTGCCATTGGAGAAATTGAAAATTACTCTAGCCCGTTCTTGGCTTTCTCCATAATGAAGCCAGCCGGTCATTCTTAAATGAATTACTAAAAATTTTTCTTTTTTTAATTTAAGAATCAAAAGCTTGCCCCGCCTGATCACCTTTTCAACTTCTTGACCAATAATTTCTTTTTTAAATTGGGGCCAGGATGGTTCTTTTATCACTTCAACTCTGTTAATTTTTACTGCAGTAATTTCTTCCCCGAGAACATTTTCGGCTAATTCTCTTTTGATTGTCTCGACTTCTGGTAATTCTGGCATAGCTTTTTATCCTTTATTTTATTCTTTGTATCAAATTATTTTCTTTTTTATATAGATAACGTCGGATCCAATATTATTATTGATTAAGTTTTGCTTCGCAAAAATTGGATGCGACTTCTGGTAATTCTGGCATTATACTCTCCAGGTTAACTCAATTTATTATCAACGAATATACGAATCAATTACGAATTTACAAATAGAAATAAATATTCGTATATTCGTAGGAGATTGGTAAATTCGTTGATTAATTCTTCTCCTAATTAATTATCTTCAGATAGACTTTCCTGTCCCGCGGGCCATCAAACTCACAGAAATATATTCCCTGCCAAGTTCCTAAAACAATCTCATTGTTTTCTATAATCAACTCTAGGGTAGGCCCCAAAAGTGAGCTTTTTATATGAGAATCAGAGTTGCCTTCTGCATGCCGATAACCTTTATCGGCAGGAACAAGCTGATTTAGATAATTTATGATATCCTCACAAACTGCCGGGTCCGCATTTTCATTTATAGTTAAAGCCGCAGTAGTATGAGCACAAGACAAAAGACAGATTCCTTTCTTTATCTGAGATTTTTTTATTATCTGTTTTGTTTCTGAACTGATATCAATAAGTTCATTCCTTTTTTTTGAACTAATATTTATTGTTTCCATAAAAAACCCCCTTGGTATATCTAGTTAAAAAAGATAAAATAACTCAACAAAACTATAATTAATATAAAAACCGTCCAATAGACCCAACTGGATCTTTTCCCAAAATCTACCGGCTTGCCACAGTAGTAACAGTTGATAGCATCTTTTGGGATTGGTTTATGGCAGTAGGGACACTCTACTAGTTGATTGTAATCTAGGCCCTCTTTTTGTTCAGTTATTTGTTTATAGTCAAAAAAATCTTCCGGCATCTTTATCAATCAGCTTAGTTTATTTTTTAGGTTAAATGCTTATGGATACCCTTGTATTCTGTGGTTTTTTCTACTCTAAAAAATACAAGTTGAGCTATGCGCGCATTTTCTTTTATCTTAACCCCAGCTGGATTTTGCACAGATAAAAGAAACTCCCCCTTACCTGAAAAACCTGCATCCCAGACCCCATGAGAACTAAAGCACCCCATGCGCAAAATAGAGGTACGGCTAAAAGCCAATGCCGTTAAATTATTAGGTAAATTTATTATCTCGTTAGTTTTAATTTTATAAGAACCCGGAACAAGGCTCCACCAACCATATTTATCTTCTGGATTTTTTTTCTCAAGAACAACTTCCTCTCCTTCCGGAATTATTCTTTCATCATTAGAAAAATCCAATGACCCAGCCTTTAGGAAAGTTGACAATTTAGCTACAGTTAAATCAACTCCGTTTGGAGTAAGCTGTTTTTCTAGGTTTATATAGTTTTCGATTAGATCTTTTCCTTCAATTAAATCTCTGATTTCTTTTTTGTTTAACATGATATTTTATCTCCTCTATTGCATCTTTAGGTGTTTCTTTTTTTATTATTCCTTCTATATCCCAGCTATCTATTCCTACCACAATTTTACCTTCCGATAAAGCAAAGCCTATTTCTGAAAGAGTACCATATTTCCCATCAACTGCTACTATATAATCTGCCGACCTAACTACCAAGGTATTACGCACAAAGCCAAGGCCCGTAGGTATTTTAATATCTAGATAATTGTTTGCTTCTTTGCCGTCATAAGAAGGCAAAAGCCCCACAGTAACTCCTCCTGACTGTTTTGCCCCACAACAAGCTGCTTCCATAACCCCTGGGCCTCCACCACAAACTAGAACCCAGTTTTCTTGAGCAATAAGCTCCCCAACAACTTTTGCTGTTTTGTAAGCTTTTTCTGAACACTTTGAACCACCGATTACTGCTATATTTAACATGAGTTTTAACTTTTATCCTTTATCCTTTATCCTTGATAGTGTCCCTGGCAGCCCCGACGCTCGCACTCCGTGTTCGGTCGGGAGATTCGGCCTACATTTCTGGCTCCATCCTCCCCTTTTTACATTTATCTACCCCTTAGGAGAGTCGAACTCCTATCTCAGGCTCCGGAGGCCTGCGCTTTATCCATTAAGCTAAAGGGGCAAGATATCCATTGAGCTACAGGGACTAAGTTGAAATAAACTTAGCAACTACTAAATCTTACCGCAATTAGGGTATTTTGTAAATTTATCTGCTAAAATTGTTTTCCTTTATGAAAAACTTTTTCGATTTTTCCTTGCAGTTTTCGGCCGAGAAAACAAGAATTTTTGGATTTAGAATAAAAGTTTTCTTTAGAGACTACCCACTCTTTATCCGGATTAAAAATAATTAAATCTGCATCGGCTCCAACTTTAATTGATTTTTTCTTTATTTCTAAAATTTCAGCAGGGTTGGTTATAAACTTATCTAGCAAACTCTGCCAGCTTAAAAATTTCTTTTTAATAAGTTCTGTAAATGCCACCGAAAGCTCTGTTTCCAGCCCAATTGTCCCGAACTCAGCTCTTTGAAATTCAATATCTTTTTCATTCTCTGTATGAGGAGCATGATCAGAAGCAATTACATCAATTACGCCATCAGCTAAAGCTTGTTTGATTGCTAAAATATCCTCTTGGTTGCGTAAGGGTGGATTGATTTTTTTGTTGGTATCAAAACTCCAAAGATCTTTTTCCGATAATGAAAAATAGTGGGGAGCAGTTTCTGCGGTAACCTGAACTCCTTTCTTTTTAGCTTTCGCAATAATCTCTATGGATTCCTTACAGCTTACGTGAGCAATGTGTATTTTTGCATCAGCTTTTTTTGCTAACTTTATGTCTCTAGCTACTCTCATAAACTCGGCTGACTTTGGTATTCCCCGCAAACCAAGACAAGTCGAACTAAAGCCTAGATTGAGCACTCCTCTTTTTGATAAAGTTTTATCCTCGCTGTGGCAGATTACAGTAATATTGTTTTTCTTAGCTTGCTTTAAAGCTTCTAGCATCAGTTGGCTATTATCCACTGAATCACCATCATCGGTTATAGCTTTTATCCCTTCTTTAGCTAATCTTTCTATATCACCAAGCTCTTTGCCTTTTCTGCCTTTGGTTATGGCTGCAGAAAGAAAAACATCAACAAAAGCTTCTTGTTTAATCTTTCTTTTTAGGTATTTTACTGTTTCTCTGGAATCTATCGCTGGTTCTGTATTTGGCATAGCTAAAACCGAACCTATTCCGCCGGCTAAAGCAGCTCTGGTACCAGTTTTAATCTCTTCTTTATCTTCCCTGCCTGGTTCACGTAAGTGAACATGCATATCTATAAGCATCGGCAATACTATCTTTCCTGCCGCATCTATAATTTTATCAATCCCTTCTGGATTAATAGCTGTTGCGATATCAATTATCTTGCCCGCCTCGATTAAAATATCTTCTTTCCTAGATCGGCCGGTACCGGCCCTAACTACTTTTGCATTTTTAATCAAAGTTTTCATCTTTTTCTTGCTCCTGATACAAGATATAAAACAGCCATTCGAACCGCGATTCCGTTGGTAACTTGGTCTAAAATAACAGAGTTTGGCCCATCAGCAACTTCAGAAGATATCTCAATACCTCGATTGATCGGCCCCGGATGCATAACTATTATATTTTTATTTGTTTTTTCGATACGTTCTTGGGTAATGCCATAATTTTTAAAATAGTCTAGCTTTTGAGGAAACGCTGTATTTTCATCCCTTTCAAACTGCATTCTTAATACATTTACTGCATCAGATTGAGATAAAGCTTTATCTATATTTGAAGTTACAGAAACACCCATTTTTTCAATTTCAGCTGGAATAAGCATGGCCGGGGCACAGACTATAACTTTTGCTCCTAATTTAGTTAAGCCCCAAATATTTGAACGGGCAACCCGAGAATGAGCAATATCTCCAACAATAGTCACAGTCAGCCCCTCAATTTTACCCCTTTTTTCAACTAAAGTAAAAAGATCAAGCAAGGCTTGAGTAGGGTGCTCATGCCAACCGTCTCCAGCATTAACCACACCTATATTTAGATGCCGGGAAAGCATCGCTGCTGCACCAGCTGCATTATGCCTTACTACGATTATATCTGCTTTTAAGGCTTCAATATTTCTACCTGTGTCATTAAGGGTCTCATTTTTCCGTACGCTTGAATATTCAGCTGCTATATTTATTACGTCTGCTGAAAGCCTTTTTGCCGCTACCTCAAAAGAGACTCTTGTTCTGGTAGAAGGTTCATAAAAAAGATTGACTATGGTTTTACCCCGTAAGGCCGGAACTTTTTTAATTTGGCGCGTAGTAACTTCTTTAAAAGATGCGGCCGTCTGGAGCAAGATCTCAATCTCTTCTTTTTTTAAATCCCCCAATCCCAGCAAATCTTTCTTGTACCAGTTTATAGCCTCTTTTCTTTTTTTGCTCATCTCTTTCCCCGTAAAACAGCTTTATCTTCAGAATCTATTTCTTTTAGCTTTACCTCAACAATCTGTTCTTTTGCTGTAGGAATATTCTTCCCTACAAAATCAGCCCTAAAAGGAAGCTCCCTGTGGCCTCTATCGATCAAGGTCAGAAGTTGAATTTTTTCCGGACGGCCAAAGTCCATAATTTGATCTAGAGCAGCCCGCACTGTTCTGCCGCTAAACAAAACATCATCAACTAAAATTATTATTTTTTCGTAAATATCAAAACCAATAACAGTTTTTTTAACCACAGGGTTTGGCCCAATAGTAGTTAAATCATCCCGGTAGAGAGTAATATCAAGTTCTCCTAACGGTAAGCTTGTTTTGCTTATATCCTCAACTATATTTTTTATTCTTTTGGCTAAAGGAACTCCGCGAGTTTGAATTCCTACTAAAGCTATTTCGTTTGGGTTGGGATTTTTTTCTAAAATCTGGTGAGAAAGCCTAACCAGAGCTTTTTCTATATCTTGGCCAGTTAAAATTATCTTTTCTTTATTTTTATCTTCCATGGTATTCCTTACTGGCCTCACTGGACCAACTTAAAGGCTAGCATAATATTATTATATTTACCTTTTTATGTCAAGGACAAAAACCGATGCTTCCTAAGCCTTATCAAGCTGGGGCCAATACTAAAGTAATTTCTCCTTTTGGCTTTTTTTTGCTAAAATGCTCTACCGCTTCTTTCAAGTTAGATTCAAAAACTTCTTCAAACTTTTTAGTTAATTCACGGCATACCGTTATTTTTCTATCTCCTAAAACTTCTTCTAACTCTCCTAGGGTACGAATAATACGGTAAGGAGACTCAAAAAAAACACAGGCTGTCGGCCAGTTTAAGATACGGGAAAAAAACCTTAGGCGGGCAGTTTTTTTGCGCGGCAAATAACCAAAAAAAGTAAACTCATTTGAACTTATACTGCTACTAGAAATTGCTGTAATTATACTAGAGGGGCCCGGTAAAGAAGTAACTTCAATATTCTTTTCTCTAGCTTCCCTTATTAGTTTAAACCCTGGGTCAGATATAGTAGGAGTGCCTGCACTTGATACCAAGGCGATATTTTTTCCTCTTTCTAGCTCATTTATAATTTGAGATTTTTTTCTATTTTCATTATGTTCATAAAAACTTATTAGCTTATTTTTTATATTAAAATGGTTTAACAAAGCCCCTGTTTTACGAGTATCTTCAGCTAATATACAATTAACCTCCTCTAAAACGCGCAAGGCTCTTAAGGTTATATCTTCCCGATTTCCTATTGGAGTTGCGATTATATAAAGCATGGTGTTTTCAATAGGGGTAGACCCCCTTACTCAACCGTGACCGACTTAGCCAGATTACGCGGCTGGTCTATCTCTGCCCCTAAGTTTCTTGCTACCGAATAAGCAAGTAGTTGTAGGGCTACAGCCACAAGTAAAGGTGAGAGTTCTTGATAGTTTAATCTGGGAATATAAATAGCTTGGTCTGCAAAAGGAAGAATTTCTTTGTCGGCTGGATTAATTATTGCCAGAATCTTTCCTTTTCGAGCTTTTATCTCCTGCAAATTAGAAGCCATCTTCTCATAAAGATGATCCTTAGGGGCAATGCAGACTACGGCTCGATACTCATCAATTAAGGCAATCGGGCCATGTTTCATCTCCCCGGCCGGATAACCTTCTGCTGGGATATAAGATATCTCTTTTAATTTAAGAGCTCCTTCTAGGGCTGAAGGAAAATTTATCCCTCTTC
This sequence comes from Candidatus Omnitrophota bacterium, assembly GCA_021735045.1. GTDB lineage: Bacteria > Omnitrophota > Gorgyraeia > Duberdicusellales > 4484-171 > PXAH01. The sequence continues at coordinate 48,952 of JAIPHU010000003.1, forward strand.
CTAGAAAAAGAAAGCAACCCATCTTTGAAAATTTTTTGGCAATAGCCGCTATTTTTTTGTTTTGTTTTAAGATTTTTCTCTGATAAAAAGGTATCTTAGATAACTCTTTTAATATCTTTTTTCTTTCTTCTTTAGGTACAGTATTTTTTATGGTAGCTAGATGCAAGCAAAACAGATAGAGACAAATCAACTGAGTTGTATAAGCTTTAGTCGATGCAACGCCGATTTCTGGACCAGCCGGTGTATAGATAAAGCTATCGCTTTCTCTAACCAAGCTTGAACCAATAACATTACAAATTGATAGTACTTTTGCTTTCTGCTGTTTTGCTTTTTTTAAAGCAGCTAAAGTATCTGCTGTTTCTCCTGATTGAGAGATAGCAATAAATAAATCTCCTTTGCTCACGTTAAAATCTCGATAACGAAACTCAGAAGATGTGTCGACCTCAACTTTAATTTTGGTGTGTCGTTCTAGAAAATATTTAGCTACATAAGCAGCATGAAAGGCCGTACCGCAAGCGGTAATAAAAATATTTTTTATTCCTTTTAAGTATTTTTTGGTCAGTTTTAGCTGGTCAAAGTTAATTTTACTATCTTTTAGATATATATCTAAACTATCTTGCAAGACTTTGGGTTGCTCATAAATTTCTTTGAGCATAAAGTGCTTAAAGCCTTTTTTCTTAGCCTCCTCAGTTTTTATTTCTATTTTTTCTTTTTTTACCCTTAGCTTTTTACCCTCAAAGCTATAAAGTTTTATTTTATTTTCTTCTAACACAGCTATTTGTTTTTCTTTTAAATAGATAACTTCTTTAGCTAAAGGAATTACAGCCGGTAAGTCTGAGGCTAAAAAAAACCCTTTATCCGCAACCCCAATTAAAAGCGGGCTTCTGTGACGAACCGCTACAATCTTATCTGGTTCAGATTCTGACAAAACACCTAAAGCAAAAGCCCCTTTAAGTTTTTTAACTGCAGAAGCTACAGCTTTTTCAATAGAGTTTTTATAAAAACTTGCGATTAAGTTTGCCACCACTTCTGAATCTGTATCGGTTTTAAACTTATAGCCTTTCTTCTTTAATTTCTTTTTTAGGTCAAGATGGTTTTCTATAATTCCATTATGAACAACATATATATTTTTCTTAAAACTTTTATGCGGATGAGCGTTCAACTTTACCGGCTTGCCGTGTGTAGCCCAGCGAGTATGGAGTAAGGCAGATGAGTATTTGTCATTTAGTTTAGCTCCTAAATCTTTTTTAAGTTTTTGGATTTTCCCAGAATTTTTTTGACAGAGAAATTTCTCCAGATTATAAGAGACTACCCCACAAGAGTCATACCCGCGATACTCTAACCTTTTCAGCCCCTCTATAAGACAAGAAAGCTTAACCTCTTTTCCTTTATATCCAAAAATACCGCACATTATATTTTTTGATTATTAACTTTTTTTCTTAAAAAGAAATCTTTTATATTCTTGTTAGTAAAATACAAAATAACTATAGAAAAAAATAAAAATTGGGGGAAAGCAAAAATTATAGAAGCTGGCTGAATTACAGCTGCTAAGATAAAAAGAATAACAACAAAAACAGAGAACCAAACCATAACTTTTCTAGCTAGCTCTTTGCGATAAAGGATACCTATACCTGAAGATAAAAGAAACGCTGAAATAATTAAAGATATTTGATTAGCTATTTTTATTTGATCTTTTTTTATTTGGGAGCTAATTTCATTTTGCCCAATTCTTTTTAAAGAATCTCTATAGCTATTATGATCTAAAGTAAAATAGTTAACTAGAGAAAGCAGTCCAAAGATAACAATTAATACACCTAAGATCAAGACTCCTTTAGGATTTTTTAGTTGTTCTTTGTTTTGCATGGGAAGGAGTAAAGTTGTTTAAGAAAATAATAGCACATCCAAATTATGCAAACTTCGGCGTAAGCCGAAGCTAGGCCGAAGGCCTTTTTTGCATCCAGCAACACTTTAATGCTAACTCTTGCTTTTACTATTACCTACTAGTTTTTAAAAAAACCTATAGTCTATCATAAGTAAAAGCTGAAGACGTTGGCTGAAGAATTATCTCCGTTTTTGATTTACAAATAACATTTTTAATACAAATAAAAACAACGTCCCCAGCCGGATTTGAACCGGCGCCGCAGGCTCGAAAGGCCCGTGTCCTAGACCAGGCTAGACGATGGGGACGATTTCATAATTTTAAGTTTTATTTCTAAAATGTCAATGAATTTTCCTAATTTTATAGCTAACTACCCGGTACAACGTGAGCAATAGCAGCCAACTTATCTTGTTTGCCCAAGTTTATGACTTTAACTCCCTGGGTTGATCGCCCAGAAATACGAATATCGCCTACTTTGGTTCTAATCAGTATCCCTTTTTGCGTAATATACATTACTTGATCTTCAGCTTTAACCAAAAGTATTCCTTTTACTTCTCCCAATTTAGAAGAAAGTTTTATATTAATTATCCCCTTCCCGCCTCTTGATTGACTTCTATACTCTTTAATCTTAGTTCTTTTAGCAAACCCTTTTTCAGTTGCGGTTAAAAGGAATAAATCCTCGGTCTTAAGGCTGGGTTCTATAATTCCCATGCCCAAAACTATATCTGATTTAGTTAGTTTGATTCCGCGGACTCCTTGTGACTGTCGGCCGGTAGCTCTAGCTTGCTTAACCGCAAAACGAATCGATAATCCTTTTTTAGTCGCAAGCACCAAATCATCTTTTTCTGTAGAGAGCTGAACCCCAATAAGCCTGTCTCCTTTTTTTAGGCTTATAGCAATAATCCCGGTTTTACGTGCGTTGGCAAATAATTCTAGAGAACATCTTTTAACCATACCTTTTTGGGTAGCCATAAGCAGAAAAGAGTTGGAATCAAATTCTTTTACCGAAAGAACGGCGGTAATTTGAACTTCGTTCTTTAGATTCAAAACATTAACAATGGCTCTTCCTTTTGAGGTACGAGAGCCTTGGGGAACTTCATAAGTTTTAAGCGGATAAGCTTTCCCTTCGTTAGTAAAAATTAAAAGAGTATCTTTGCTTGAAGCAACAAAAAGATGCTGAACAAAGTCTGTATCTGAGGTCGCCATGGCAGTTACCCCCCTGCCGCCTCTTTTCTGGTGCCGGTAGGTAGTAATTGGCATCCTTTTTATATACCCTAACCTACTTATCGCCACCACCATATCTTCTTCAACAATTAAATCTTCTACTTCTATTTCTTCATTTTCTGCAACAATATCAGTTCTTCGCTTGTCAGAAAATTTATCTTTAATCTCTTTTAGTTCTTCTTTTATTAACTCTTCTTGTTTCTTGCCAGAAGAAAGGATATTATTCAAATATTGGATTCTTTTCAGGAGCTCCTTGTACTCTTGATCTATCTTTTTTCTTTCCAGAGCACAAAGCCTTTGTAACTGCATTTGTAAAATCGCCTGAGCTTGAACTTGAGATAACTTAAATTCTTTAATTAAAGTTTTTTCTGCATCTTTAGGGTCTTTAGCCTGTTTTATTATTTTTATTATTCTATCTAAATTTTTTAATGCTATTTTTAACCCTTCGAGAATATGAGCTCTTTTTTCGGCTTTACTAAGTTGAAATTTGGTCCGCCGAATAATAACTTCTCTTCTAAAATTTATATGATGTGATAGTATATCTTTTAAACCAAGCCTTTGAGGGGTCCTGTTAACCAAAGCCAAAAATATGGCTCCAAAGGTTGTCTTCATACTAGTATGCTTATACAATTGGTTTAAAATTATTTCTGCTTGGGCGCCTCTTTTTAGTTCAATAACTATTCTTATCCCGTCTCGATCTGATTCATCGCGAAGATCAGAAACTCCTTCTATTTTTCCTTTATTTACAATATTAGCTATTTGTTCTAAAAGAGTGGTTTTATTCAACTGATAGGGAATTTCGGTAACTACGATGTAATTTTTATTTTTTTCTTTTTCAATAGTAGCTCTAGCTTTGATCGTAAGCTTACCCCTTCCTGTTTTATACATATCTAATATATCTGTTTTGCCACAAATAATTCCACCGGTAGGAAAATCTGGCCCTTTTATATATTTATGAAGTTTTTTAACCGTCGCTTTTGGGTTATCAATTAGATAAGCAAGTGCATCACAAACTTCCCCTAAGTTATGGGGTGGAATATTAGTAGACATCCCCACTGCAATTCCACTTGCTCCATTACACAAAAGATTAGGTAAAACTGAAGGTAGCACTTCCGGTTCTGTAAGAGAATTGTCAAAATTAGGAAAGAAGTTTACCGTGTCTTTGTCTATATCTTGGAGCATATAATCTGATATTTTTGCCATCCGGCATTCCGAGTAACGCATCGCTGCTGCTGGGTCGCCATCGATTGAACCAAAATTTCCTTGCCCGTCAACTACCGGATAACGCAAGGAAAAATCCTGAGCCATCCTAACTAAAGCATCATAAACTGCTGAATCTCCATGGGGATGGTACTTTCCTAAAACTTCTCCGACAACTCTGGCACTTTTTTTATAAGATTGATTGTAGCGAAGATGGATGCCTTCCATCGCATAAAGGATCCTCCTTTGGACTGGTTTCAACCCATCTCTAATATCTGGCAAAGCCCTTCCTACAATAACACTCATCGCATAAGACAGATAAGATTCCTTCATTTCTTCTTCGAGGAATCTGTTAATGATGTTTTCTTTAAAATTTTGTTTCATTTTTAAATCGCTTTTTTATACGTCAATATTTCTAACTTGGTGTGCGTTAGCCTGGATAAATTCTTTCCGGGGTTGAGCTTGAGAACCCATTAAAATAGTAAAAATTCTATCTGCTTCCACAGCGTCTTCTAAAACAACCTTAACCAAAGTCCTTTTTTCCGGATCCATAGTACTATCCCAAAGCTGCTCTGGGTTCATTTCTCCTAAACCTTTATAGCGCTGTAACTGCATCCCTTTGGTAGCCAGTGTCCTCACCAATTCTAATACTTCCTTAAGCCCCTTGCATTTTTGTTTTTTACTTGTATCTTTATCTGTTACCACAAATTTTTCTTTTTTCCCGGGAAGATAATCTTTTAAAGATATTCCTTTTTTCAACAACTGTTGATCTATTTTTTGAATTTGGTGTGACTCAAAAATTTCTACATAATCTAGTTCCTCTATTTCACCAAAAGAAGAAAGTTTTTTCTGATCAGTAACAAAAATAGATTTATTATCTAAGCTTACTTTATAAGCTGGGTATTTCTTTTTTTTCTGATCAATCGCTTCCAGATATTCACCAAAGGGAATACTTTTTCTTTCCAAAGAAAGTTCTAGCTGTTCAATGGCTATCAAGCTTTGGATTGTTTCTTCTAACTCCTTAGTGGTCATCTTTTTCTTTTTTGCCCCCATGATTTCTAATTCGGCCGACTCTGTACCTAAGGAAAGTATCATCTGGTTCATTTCTTTTTCGGTATGAATATATTCCTGGTGGCTTTTTTTCTTTATCCTGTAAAGTGGAGGCTGAGCAATATAGATTCTTCCCTCTTCTATAAGTGGTAGCATGTGACGATAAAAAAGAGTTAGAATCAAAGTTCTAATATGAGAACCATCTACATCAGCATCAGCCATAATTATTATTTTATGATAACGAAGTTTTTCTAAATTAAACTCATCCCCAATACCACTGCCTAAGGCAGAGATTATGGTTTTTACTTCTTGGCTAGATAAAACTCTATCCAGCCTTGCCTTCCCAACATTTAAAATCTTTCCTTTTATCGGCAGTATTGCTTGAAAGTTTCTGTCTCGCGCTTGTTTTGCCGAACCTCCGGCCGACTCTCCTTCCACAATATAAATTTCAGCAAAGCTGGGATCTTTTTCAGCACAATCAGCTAACTTCCCAGGAAGATTAGCACTATCTAGCGCCCCTTTTCTTCGGGTAATTTCTCTTGCTTTTTTAGCAGCAGCTCTTGCTTGTGCAGCAAGCATTGCTTTTTTAAGTATCTTGTTTACAACTGATGGATTTTGCTCAAAAAAAGAAGATAATGCTTCAAAGGCTATAGAGTTTACCAAGCCTTCAACTTCTGAATTCCCTAATTTGGTCTTAGTTTGCCCTTCAAACTGGGGGTTAGATACCTTTACGCTAATTACCGCACACAACCCTTCTCGCGCATCATCTCCGGAAATATTATTTATATTTTTAGATGCTCTTCTTCCTTTAGCAGATAGATTAATGGCCCGGGTTAAAGCTGTTTTAAACCCAGTAAGATGAGTCCCTCCTTCTAGGGTATTTATGTTATTTGCAAATGAAAATATATTTTGTTTATACCCTTCGTTATATTGCAAAGCTCCTTCTACCTCAACATCTCCTTTTTTGCTGTTAAAATAAATTATTTTTTTATGGATTGAGTTTTTATTCCGGTTAAGGTAGTCCACAAAAGAAACAATTCCTCCGCCAAACTTAAAAGTTGCTTCTTTGGCGCTGGTTTCATCTTTTAAAAGTATTTTTACATTTTTATTTAAAAATGCTAATTCTCTTAATCTTTTTGAAAGAATATCAAAAGAAAACTCACTCTCTGAAAATATTTCTGGGTCTGGTTTAAAGGTTATTTTTGTACCGCTTTTTTTAGTTTTACCGATTTTTTTTATTTTTGTTTTAGGATGGCCCCTTTCGAAGGTTTGATGAAAAATCTTTCCCTCTCTTTTTACCTCGGCTTCAAGCCATTCACTTAAGGCATTAACACAACTAACTCCTACCCCATGCAGGCCGCCACTAACCTTATAAGCTTTGTGGTCAAATTTACCGCCAGCATGAAGAGTGGTGAGCACAACTTCAAGAGCTGGTTTTTTTAGTTTTTTGTGTGTATCGGTAGGTATCCCTCTTCCGTTATCTTCGATAGACACGCTCCCTTCCGGATGAATAACAACATTGATCTGATTACAGTGTCCGGCTGTAGCTTCATCAACCGCGTTGTCTACTACCTCATAAATAAGATGGTGCAGCCCTCGGATACTGGTATCGCCAATATACATGGCGGGCCTCTTTCTAACCGCCTCTATTCCTCCTAATACCTGTATGGTTGTCGCATCATATTTTTGTTTTTTTGGGCTCATTTATTCAACCTCTATATCTACCCCTTTAATGGCGGGGAAGTTTTGTTTTATTTTTTTTTCTATTTTTCCCTTTTGTAGCCTAAGCTCATAAACAGCGCTGGATGACCGGAGAAAAAACACTATTTTTTTGTTTGGTTTGGGCTCTATCCGCAAATGTTTTACTGTTTCGGCTTTTAAGGTTTCTTTTAATATTTTTTTTATTTTTTCGTGTTCTTTTTGTTTCTGTTTGTTTTTTTGTAAATACTTATCAATTATTGTTTTAATGTGTTCTGCCATTATTAAGTTTTCATGGGTAGAAGAAGATAAATATGGTTTTCTCTTTTTACTACCGCTGGTTTTTCTGTGCCGAAGAAATCGATTGTAACTTCTGGCTCGTTTATTTGTTTTAAGATATCTATAAAATAGTTCGGGTTAAACTCTATTTCCATTGTTTGCCCTTGATAATTTACCTCTATCTCTTCTTTTGCTTCTCCTAGTTGCGGTGTTGTTTTATAAACCATCATCTTGTTTTTTTTCAGGTTTAGTTTAACCCCTTGATACTCTGTTGTTGTTAACAAACCGATTCTTTTTAAAGAAGCCATAAAAGCTTCTCTGTTTATAGTTAACTGATCCCCTGTTTTTTTTGGTAGATACTGTGAGTAGTTAGGGAAATCCCCTTCTATAGGCCTGGCTATAATTTTGGTTTCTTGAAGATCAAACTCTATGTTTTTTTCTGAAAAAGACAGATAAAGAGGTTCTTGCCTTTCTTTGGTTATTCTGGCAACTTCTCCCACCGCTTTACTGGGAAGAATAAAAGATATTTTCTCTTCGACCCCTGCTTGGTTTTTAGAGAAATCTCTGGTTACAAAAGAGAGTCTCTTCCCGTCGGTGGCCACAAGTTTTATTTTGTTTTTTTCTAGTTCAAACAAAACCCCGCTTAAAATATAATTTACATCTTCATAGCCAACACAAAAAGAAGTTAGCCGGATCATTTCCTCTAAAACTTCTGGTAATATTTTTATAGTTACAGCTTCTTTTTTTTCTTGGATTTTGGGAAACTCTTCTTCTTTTAAGGTGTTTATTTTAAACTCAACTTTTCCACACTTTATTAAGAGGATATTCTTAAGTTTTTCTAAGGTTACATCCCCTTCTGGAAGCTCTCTGGCGATAGAGATAAACCTTCGCATAGGAACCAGCGCTTTACCCGGGCTTTTTACTTTGTTTTTTATATATGTAGTTATAGTGATATCAAGGTCTGTTGTTACAAACTTAATAATATCTTTCTTTGCTTCAATCAAAACACTTCCCAAAGCAAGAAAATCTTGTTTGGTTGTAGTGGGTCCGGTAACACTTTTTAGTTTCTCTACTAATTCTCTTCTATTAATAGTAATATTCATAGTCTTAGTATAAGTAGTTGTTGTTAAAATTGTTAACTTTTGAAATATTATAACAATTATTTAAGAAAAAGAAACAATTCAATAAAAAAAACATTATTATAAGTTTTTAATTTCCTGTGCAAGGCTGTTAACTGTTGTTTTTAACTTCTCATCTTTAGTTAAAGCCTTTCTTATTTTTTTACAAGCATAAAGAATATTAGTGTGATGTTTACCCCCAAAAAAACCCCCAATTTCAGGGAGAGAACTCTCGGTCAACTCTCTTGTTAAATACATTGCAACCTGACGAGGCAAGACCAAAGTTTTACTTCTTTTAGCTTTTTTTAAATCTTCCTTGTCAACTCCATAAAAACAACTAACTTTATCCAAAATAATTTCCGGAGTAACTCTTGCGCTGATTTCGCGAACCATATCTTTTAAGATTCCTTTAGCTAGATCAACAGTGATTGTTTTATTTTCTATTAAGGAATAAGCTATAATTCTAACTAAAGCCCCCTCTAGTTCGCGGATATTTGAAGAGATATTTTCAGCAATAAAGCGGATAACTTGGGGGTCAACCTTTACTGCTTCGTTTTCTAGTTTTTTCTCTAAAATTGCGACTCTGGTTTCATAATCCGGAGTTTGGATGTCAACAACCAAGCCCCAGTTAAAGCGGGAAACCAATCTTTCTTCTAAATCTGGAATTTCTTTCGGGGGGCGATCCGAAGAGACAACGATTTGTTTATGGTGGTCGTATAAGACATTAAACGTATGAAAAAACTCTTCCTGGGAAGCCTCTTTCCCCGAAAGAAATTGGATATCATCGATTAAAAGAATATCTATGTCTCGATATTTTTTTCTAAACTTATCCGTGTTTCTTTGCCGAATAGAAAGAATAAGGTCGTTAGCGAAGCTTTCTGAAGAAATATACTTAACTTTTGTTTGTGGGTTTAAAGAAAGCACATAATTAGAAATTGCTTGCATCAGGTGAGTTTTACCTAAACCAACTCCTCCATATATAAAGATCGGGTTGTACGACTTTCCTGGGGCTCGGGCAACAGCTAAAGATGCAGCATGCGCCATTCGGTTTGAAGAGCCAACTACGAAATTATCAAAAGTAAAGCGGGGGTTGAGCCGCAAGGATGTTTGGGTTTTTTCTCCAAAGCTTTTATTAAAAGAACGAAAGATTTTTGTAGTTTTACTTTTAAGGATACCAGGATTTACCCGGAACTCTATATTTATTTTCTTTCCCTCAACTTCTTGGGAAATCTCTTCTATAGAAGAAAGATAGTTGCTTTCTACCCAGTTTTTAAAAAAACTGTCAGGAGCCTCTAAAACCAGATTTCCTTTAGAAGCTTCTTTGAGCTGTAAAGGAGATATCCAAGTATCAAAAGAAGTTTCTCCTAAACGTTCTTTAAGCTTTTTTTTACAATTTTCCCAAATATCTTGTTTCATTGACGATTTAACAAAGTTAACAACTTATTCACATTTTTAAGGAATGATTATTTCCTGCGCGGTACCAGAAGTAACCTATTGATTTTGAATAACCAATTATACCTCAATAAAATATCTTTGCAACTTTTTTGTAGTTGACACCTAATTATTTTATGCTACAATTTCAACTTACCTGATAGTATATTGAATTTAAAAAAGGCGATGAGCTATATAAGTATAGTTAATTTTTGATAAAAAGATAACTAAAAGGTGCAAAATGTATGCGTTTTTTGCCGCAGGCAAACATTCTCTAGCTATTGCCTAAGAGAATATAACGCATCCATGTAATGTATTAGACTCACAAACAGTGATGAGCTATATAAGTATAGTTAATTTTTGATAAAAAGATAACTAAAAGGTGAAAAAACATGAAAAAAAATCTAAAAACACCTAGTAATTTAAAAGGGAAAAGAAAACACGGTTTTCGTAAGAGGATGAGCTCGAAAAACGGGAAAAAAATAGTAAATCAACGGCGAAGAAAAGGGCGTAAAAAAATATCTGTATGAGAAGGGCTGCTATCTTTTTAATCCAGATATATCAAAAACTTCCCCAATTCTTGCCTACTTCTTGCATATATATCCCAACTTGTTCTGAATATGCTAAGCAAGCTTTTGAGAAGCATTTCTTTTTAAAGGCTTTGGGGTTGACTGTATTTCGCATCTTACGTTGTAATCCTTTTTCACGAGGTGGGTTTGACCCTGTGAGGTAACAATGGAAAAAAGAACAGTTTTTGCTTTTTTATTGTTGATTGGCTTTTTTTTGGTTTGGTCTCAGTTTGCTCCAAAGAAGGTTCCACAAACGCTTGAAGGACAAGAAGTTGTAAGCGAAAGCGTGCAAACGACCCCCCAAGAGCCTCAGCCGAAAATATCGGAAGCCGGAGAAAAAAGCCTTCCTGCAGAAGGTGTCGCCCTCAAAGAAATAAAAATAAATAACTACTATATTACCTATTCTCCTCAGGGTGGATATATTCAGTCCATTGCTTTAAATAAACCAACTAATATTCTTCCTTTTCAGAACTTAGGGTACCAATCAGCGAAAAAGGACATAAACTATAAAGTTAATGTTGGGCAAGACAGCATTTCTTTTGTTGAGGGCAGTTCCCCTCCCAAAAAATATGTTTTTAGTGAGGATACCATAAAGATAGAAAATGTTGCCGGCTCCCCCATTTTATTGTTTTCATTTTCTTTAAATTCAGGAACTTCACATATAAGTAAAAGGTATTTTGAATCATTTTATAGTAAAGATAAATCTATCCAAAGAACCCATCCTAAAAAAGTTAAACAAGAAGTTGAAAAAAGAGTAGAATTTGCCGGGGCTAGGAGTAGGTATTATGCAATTAGTTTATTACCCGATCTTTATAATATTGAATGGAGCAAAACTAAAGAAAGAACAAATCTTTACCTAAATAATCCTTCCTCCACCATATTGCTTTATCTTGGGCCGCAAATTACCGACAATATGGAAACATATGGGTTGGCGGGTATAGTTTATTATGGGTTTTGGCATTTTTTGGCGGTAGCAATTATAAAAATACTATATTTTTTCTATAGTTTTCTGCATAATTGGGGGCTTAGTATAATCTTTCTTTCTTTTTCTACTTATGCTGTGCTGTTTCCTTTTACTTCAAAAAGTACCAAAGCAATGAAAAAGATGCAAGAGATTCAGCCCTTAATGCAAGAGTTAAAAGAAAAACATAAAGATAATCCTCAAAAGATGCAAAAAGAGACTGTTGAGCTTTATAAAAAGCATAAAGTAAACCCTTTGGGCGGGTGTCTTCCTCTTTTGTTTCAATTCCCGATAATTATTGCTTTTTATCAAGTAGTCTTTAGGTTTAGCCGGCTTCAAGGAGCTTCTTTTCTTTGGATTCAGGATCTATCCTTGCCGGATCGGTTGTTCCATTTGCCTTTTACGATTCCTGTTGTAGGTGTTGAATATTTTAATCTTCTTCCTATTCTAGTAATGATTTTAGGAATTGTTCAACAACACATAACAGCTTCTTCGTCAAATCCTCAACAAAAAAAGATAGGTTTATTTATGGGAGTATTTATTGGAATAATATTTTATAAGTTTCCTTCTGCATTAGTTTTGTATTGGTTTGTGCAAAATCTACTCACTCTTATCTACCAAGTCCGTTTGAAAAAAGCCCGCACCACCTAAAAAAGATCACTTAAAATCAAAAAACGCTTATTTGGCAAGAGGTATTTACGTTTTCACGTGAAAACGCTGCAACCCCTTGATTCTATTAACATTTTCTATTTTTACGTGTATCTTTCCAGCTATTAAAGAGGGCTGAAAGATCCATGTGGGAACCTCTACACAACTAGAAAGAAGGAGGCGTTTTCACGTGAAAATTTTCTTGCTTCTAGATATATGAAAATTTCCACGTGGATATTCTCCTTTTCTTTAGGTGGTGGAGAATATACACGTGAAAACGCTAGAACCCCTTGATTTTATTAACAATTCTCATTTTGGTTGTTATTTTTTTTGAGTAATTAAATAAAAATGGTTGCAATTCTCATCAAATAGTATTAAAATAAAGAAAATTGAAATATTTATATATTATTGATAACAAAAGATATGGGTAAAATAATTGGTATTTGTAATCAAAAAGGTGGGACCGGCAAAACAACAACTGCCATTAACTTTAGTTCTTTTTTAGGGCTGGCAGGGGAAAAGACTCTTCTTGTGGACATGGATCCCCAGGGCAATGCTTCTTCTGGAGTTGGCATAGATCCTCAAGGTAAAAAATCAGCTTATGAGGTAATTTCAGGAGATGCCCAGGTAGAGGAAGCTATTTATTCTACAGATTGGCCTAATTTATCTGTTATGCCCTCAGATATATCTCTTACTGGTGGAGAAGTTGAGTTGGTTTCTTTGAACCAGCGGGAACTACTGCTGCGGCAAAGTCTTGAGAAGATTAAAGACGAGTATTCCTATATAGTTATTGACGCCCCTCCTTCTTTAGGAGTACTTACTGTTAATGTGTTGTCTGCCGCTGACAGTTTAATTATACCAGTTCAATGTGAGTATTATGCACTAGAAGGAGTTTCGAAATTGATCGGCACGATTGAGTTAATAAAAGAAAGGCTTAATCCAGGCTTAGAAATTGAAGGGGTTTTGTTGACTATGGCAGATTTTCGAACCCGGCTTACTTTACAAGTAATAGAAGAAGTAAGAAACTATTTTAAAAATAAAGCTTTTAGCATTATTGTTCCCAGAAACGTGAAGTTAGCTGAAGCTCCTAGTTTTGGCAAACCTATCTATTTTTATGAATCCGGTTGTGTGGGGGCGAAAGCTTACTTAGAGTTGACTAATGAAGTTGTAGGGCAAGTTCAAGAAATAAATAACTTTGTTAAGCAGAGAGGTTGATTATGGGTAAAAAAGTATTAGGAAAAGGATTAGACGCTCTTATTCCCAAAAAGAAAAATTCTGGGGGGGACCAATTTGTTTATCTTCCCGTGGAACAAGTCGAGCCTAATAAATTTCAGCCGCGTAAAGGCATGAACCAGAAGGACTTAGCTGAACTAACCCAATCAGTTAAAGAAAAAGGTTTTATTCAGCCAATATTAGCGCGGGATATTAAGGGAGGAAAGTATGAAGTTGTGGCTGGAGGAAGAAGGTTAGAAGCCGCTAAGTTGTTGGGCATCAAGGAGATACCCGCAGTAGTCAGAGACCTAGACAATAAAGATTCCTTTATCGCCGCAATAGTCGAAAATCTACAAAGAAAAAATCTTAATCCAATTGAAGAAGCCCAAGCTCTTACCCGCCTTAGGGATGAGTTTAATTTTTCTTTAGATGAAATTGCCAAATTTATCAGTAAAGACAAGACAACAGTGGTAAATACAATTCGTTTGCTTAAACTTCCAAAAAAGATTAAATCGGCTTTAGAAGAGAATCTTATTAACCGGAGCCAGGCCAGGACAATACTTTCTTTTAAAAGCAAGATTCAGCAAGAAAAAATATTTTATAAGATTCTTCACAAAGGGCTTACAGTAAGAGATGTGGAGAAACAAGCTGTCAGGAAAAACAAAAAAACAAAAGTTGATCCTTTTGTTGAAGAAGCTGAGCAGCAGTTACAAAAAAGCCTTGGGACAAAGGTAAGAATCATTAGTTCAAAAAATAAAAAAGGCAAGATTATTCTTCATTATTATAATTTAAATGATTTTGAAAGAATCATAAAAAGAATTAGCTAAAAACAATAAGGCACAGAGGGGGAATTATGGACCAAGAGGCAACTTTAGTAATTATAAAACCAGATGGTTTAAAAAAGTCTTTAACCGGAAATATATTGACGCGGCTTTCGGAAGCAAAGCTAAAAATTATTGGGGCAAAAGTTGTAAAAGTTGGCAATGACTTAGCTAATACCCATTATCGACACCTAAAAGATAAACCATTTTTTAAAGAACTAATTAAATATATCAGTGGCAAGCTGCACGGAGAAAACAGGGTTATGCCTTTGGTTTATTGGGGGCAGGCAGCAATTGGAAAAGTCCGCCGTATTGCTGGAGCTACAAATCCGGAGGAAGCCGATCCGATTTCAATAAGAGGGGCTTACGGAAGGATACTTACCACCGGCCTTTATGAAAATGTAGTTCATGCATCAAGCGATCCCGACGAAGCTGAACGCGAGATCAAGCTTTGGTTTAACCCGGAGGAGATAGTTTATGATCTGTATCCTGCTAAAGAAGAAAAAAGCAACAATCAAAACCGGAGAGTTTGGCAATGAGGTCAATGACAGCTTATTCTGAAGCCCAAGAAAAAACGAAGAATACAAAAACAAAAATTATTCTAAGATCCCTAAATTATAAATATCTTGATATTTCTGTTTACAATCTTCCTCAGCAACTTTTGGTTCTAGAAGAAAAAATAAAAGAACAAATAAAAAGAAGTATAACCAGAGGAAAAGTCGAAGTTTATTTTTATCAAAGCAGTAAAAGCAAAGAAAGATTTTCTATAAATAAGGAAAAGTTCAGTAATTATGTAAAACAAATTAAATCTTTAGCTAAGCAATTTGACTTAGAAAAAAAGTTATCCCCGTTAGAGATATTAAACTTACCGGGCGTAGTTTCTGGTGGGAAAAAGGGAAATATTTCAAAGACGCAACTATCGTCGGCAGTTAAAAAATCTTTGAATAAATTGATTAGCTTTAAAAAAGAAAAAGGTAAAGTAATAGAAAAGGAAATAGCTAAAAATCTTTCTTTGCTTGAGAGCAATATTACTAAAATTGGGAAAACTAAAAGAAGGCCCTCAAAAGAAACAGATGGAAAAGAGGATATAGACGAAGAACTTTCTTTGATTGGATTTTATTCTCAAAAGGTAAAAAAGATAATAGCTAAGAAAAAGCAAATACGTAAAGGTAAGGCAATTGATTTTTTGACCCAAGAAATTTTGCGGGAATTAAACGCAGCGTCTAGTAAAACTAGACAGAAAAAAATAGCAACTTTAATAGTAGAGGCGAAAAATTATTTAGGCCGTATTCGTGAACAAGCACAAAATATAGAATGAAAAAACCAAAAATTTTTATTTTATCTGGACCCGGTGGGGTAGGCAAAACCACGTTAGTTAAACACCTTTTCCGTAAAAAGGCAATAAAAAATGTTTTGCTAAAATCTATAACCGTTACAACTAGGGACAAAAGGCCCCAAGAAAGAGACGGTAAAGACTATTTTTTTGTAAGCAAAGAAGAGTTCTTGTACCTAAAAAAAAGAAAGTTTTTTTTAGAAAACGAAAAAGTATTAGATAATTATTATGGGACACCTAAGCTTTATCTAAAAATGGCTAAAGTTAAAAATAAAGACCTTCTTTTATGTATAGACGTTAAAGGAGGAATGGTTTTAAAAAAGCGGTATAAAAGTAGAGCAACTAGTATCTTTATCAGTGTTGCTAAAAAACGGGAGTTATATAATCGAATGAAAAAAAGGGAAGAAACAAAAGATGTTATTGATAAAAGAATTAAACTTGCAAAAAAAGAGTTGCAATTTTCTAAAAAATATGATTATTTAATACAAAACAAAAATATAAATACAACAGCTAGAAAAATAAAAGATGTGATATTAAAGCATCAGAAATAAAATTAAGAGGAGGCAAGATGTCCGGAGATTATATACCGAGAGAAAAATTATTGGGAGCCACAAGAGGATCTATTTATAAATTAGCGGTTTTAGCTGCAAAACGAGCCATGATACTTGCAGGGGGAGAGAAGCCTTTAGTTGAGAAAAGAACCGAAAAGTTATTAGATATAGCTTTAGAAGAAATCAAAGACAAGAAAATAGAGGAGTTTAAAGGGAAAAAGAAGAAAGAAACAAAAACAGCTAAAACTGATAAAAAACCAAAAGAAGAAAAAGAAGATACAAAAAAAGCCAAAAAAGAAGGATCTTCTAAAAAGTAATGAGTCAAATCGGCGCGGTAGCCAAGTGGCAAGGCGGTGGTTTGCAAAACCATTATTCACCGGTTCAAATCCGGTCCGCGCCTTTGTTGGTTCATAGTTCTTTCTGCATAGCGCAAAGCGCTTAGCGCTATGCACTATGCTCTAAGTTAATAGGTCAAAAGTAAAACTTATTGCCGGGGTGTTGGCAAGAACTTCTTGCCGAAGGCAAGCTAGTTTGCTTATACGTGTACAGTTCTTCCCAAAGATTTTGGAGATAAAACAAAACTATTGCTAATTTGAAAACTAATAAATTAAGGATAAACTTATTGCCGGGGTGTTGGAATTGGCAGACAACTCGGACTTAAAATCCGGTGTTCCGAAAGGGACGTGCGGGTTCAAGTCCCGCCCCCGGCATATTTTTGCATAGCGCTAGGCGCTAAGCACTGAGTGTTTTTGGGCGCATAGCTCAGTTGGTTAGAGTGCTACGTTGACATCGTAGAGGTCAGAGGTTCGAATCCTCTTGCGCCCATATTAATAAGGTTAAAAGTTATAATTGACTTTTTTTTATAATTATATAAAATTAATACCTAATTAAACCATTAGCTATAAGCAAGATGCTAGTAGTTAAATCGGGGCCGTCGATTAGCATGGCTTAAGTCCCCTGACTGTCGATCAGGTGATCGTGGGTTCGAATCCCATCGGCCCCGTAAATTTATTTGTGGTTAAAATCATGTTAAGAAAAGGTCTTTATTTTTTTCTCCTCATAGCGGTAATTATAATTTTTTTCGTTGTTTATCAAATCTTGCCTCCTTCCTTTGATAATATTCTTTATTCTTTATCGGGTATTTTTATTATTGGAATGTTTTTAACTTATTTTTTAAAACGCAGAAGCAGGATTGTAGTTAATGCTCAAGACATAAAATCTCATTTAAATCTTCCTTTTTTAGGCTATATTCCTTATGTAAAAGGTAAGGATAAATGCCAAACTATATTTGAGCTAAGGAATAAAAAGAAAGAATTAAAAAGTTCTTTTGTAAAATTTAAAGAAACCCTTTCTGTATTTTCGCCGGAAAATAAACCCTTTAAAGTTTTAGGGGTCACTAGTGCATCTTCTCGAGAAGGAAAAAGTTTTTATTCAGTTAATCTAGCGGCTTCTTATGCAGAAGATAAAAAAGACACTCTTCTTATCAATGCTAACTTAAGACAAGAGTTTTTGAGTTTTTTTTCGAAAACAAAAACACATAAGGGGTTAAGCGATGTTTTATCTGGGCAATCTTCTTTTCAGGAAGCAATAGTTTCTATTGATTTGGATCATCTTTTTTTTATGCCTCGAGGGGCACTTTCTCCTGAACCTCAACAGCTGCTTAAATCAGAAAATTTTAATAATTTAATCAAAGAAGCTAAGAAAAAATTCGAAAAAATAATTATAAATCTTCCTCCGGTTTTAACTTGTTCTGATATTTCTTTTATAGAAGATAAATGTGAGGGGATAATTTTAGTTGTTTTAGGCAAAGAATCCAAATTAAGTTTATTGCTAAAAAGCAAAAAGATTTTAAATAAAAATACAAAAATTATTGGAGCTGCTTTAAACAAAAACATTCCCGCTAAAAGCAGTTAGTTATTAGCTGATTCGGCGGCGTAGCTCAGTCTGGCAGAGCAAACGGCTCATACCCGTTATGTCAGTGGTTCAAGTCCACTCGCCGCCATATATGATTGTTTAAGAAAAGTTATGAAAAAAATAGTTACAGTAATATTTTTCTTAATAGTTTTTATGCCATCTTTTGTAGGGGGTGTTTTTGCTGAGACCATTGTATTTAATTCAGGGAAGATAATAGAGGCAGATATAATAGAGCTGACCCGAGACGATATCAAGGTTAATCTTAGAGGTGCTGAGTCTACTTATAGCCTTGATCAAATAAAATCCATAAGTGCAGAAAAAGATTCAACTTTTTCAAAAAAATATCTAAATAAAAAAAATGATTCTAAAAAAAGCTTAACCAAAAAATCTGATAAAGATTATAAAAAGCTAAAAGATGTAAAAAAAATCCAAGATCTTTTAGAAAAAAATAGAAATAAATTAAAACAAAAAAGGAAAGAATATATCCAAGCAAAAAAAGAACTTAAAAATATTGCTAGAACCGGCTTTTTTGGGTTTGGTAGAACCAACGCAGAGACGAAGCGTTTATTAAAAGCAAAAGAAAAAGTGGTTAAATTAAAAAAAGAATATAACAGTATAAAACGAGCTATCAAGGGGCTTAAAAAAGAACTTAACTTAGCTAGAGAGATAGAAATATTGCAAAAAAAGCAAAAACGAATAAGTAATTCTTTCTAGATAGCATTTCGTCATAATAAATATGGGTAATTTTTGGGAAGAGATTTTTGCCAACCAAGTTTTATGGATAACTTTATTAAGTTGGGCTATTGCCCAAGGAATAAAAATTATAATCGGGTTAGCTCAAGGGAAGAAGTTTAACTTTTATTGGATTTTAAGGACCGGCGGCTTGCCTTCTGCACATAGTGCCGCAGTTGTAGCTTTGGCTACAGCCTTGGGGCAAGAAGTAGGTTTTCAAACACCATTTTTTGCTCTTTCGGCTATCTTTGCTTTAATTACAATGTTCGATGCTCAAACTTGGCGTCGTTCAATCGGCGTTCAAGCCAGAATATTAAATAAGATTATGGAAGATTTTCATGAAGGGAAAAAACTAAAAGAAAAAAGGATGAAAGAGCTAGTCGGCCATACTCCAGTAGAAATTTTTGCAGGAGGTTTAATCGGTGTTGTTACGGCCGTAGTTTTTTATGTATGATAAGGAGAAAATATGAATAAAAAAATTATTTTTGCTATAGTTGGATTGGTTATTTTAGGAGGAGGTTTTGGTTTAATTTTTAGTTCTGGAACTAAAGAACAACCAAAGGAAGAAAGCTCTGTATCTTTTAAAAAAATAGATAAGATGTTAGAAAAAAATAAATATAACCAAGCTAAAAAAACCTTAGAAGAGAAAAAGAATAGTATGGCTGACCCTTCAGTTATTAAAAAAATCCAAGATAAAATTCAAGATATTAATATACAACTATTATTCTCGCCTAATAAAGAAACTAAATGTAGCACAATTTATACGGTAAAACGTGGAGATGCTTTGGCAAAAATTGCAAAAAAATTTAATACCACCGTTGACCTAATTAAAAAATCAAATAATTTGGACTCAGATAAAATTATCCCCGGACAAGAGTTAAAAGTTAATACATGTAAATTTTCTATAGTGGTGGATAAATCTCAGAATTTACTTTTATTAAAAAGAGATGGAAAAATATTTAAAACTTATCTTGTTGCGACTGGAAAAAATGGAAGAACTCCGGAAGGAGATTTTAAAATAATAAACAAATTAGTTAAACCAACTTGGTATAAAACAGGAGCAGTAGTCTTGCCTGATAATCCAGATAATATATTAGGGTCTCGTTGGATGGGAATTGATAAGCAAGGTTATGGTATTCATGGTACCACCAAGCCAGAAAGTTTGGGGCAACAGGTGACTTTAGGATGTATTCGGATGTCTAATAAGGAAGTAGAAGAAATTTATGATATTGTTCCGGTAGGCACCGAAGTGGTCATAGTCGAATAAATTTGATATATCAACGAATTTACTAATCTCTACGAATATACGAACATTTGTTTTTTCTTATTTGTAAATTCGTAATTGATTCGTATATTCGTTGATCATAAGCAAAGCTAACCAGGAGAGCACGATGCAGGGTTGGGATTTTGAAAAACCAATAATTGAACTGGAACAGAAAATAGGAGAGTTAAGGAGTTTTTCTACAGATGAAAAAGTAGAAATGTCTTCGGAAATTAAAAACTTAGAAAATAAGTTAAAAAGTTTAAAAAAAGAAATTTACTCAAACCTTACTCCTTGGCAGAAAGTGCAAATCTCTCGCCATCCCAAACGTCCTACTACCTTAGATTATTTAAAAAGTATAGCTGAGGACTATGTTCTTTTGTCCGGTGATAGAGGTTTTGGTGAAGATCAGGCTTTAGTTTGTGGTTTTGCCACTATAGAAGGAAAAAAAATTGCTTTTGCTGGACATCAAAAGGGTAAAGACACTCATGAAAATATAAGACGCAATTTTGGTTGTGCCCATCCAGAAGGTTATCGAAAAGCGATGCGAATTATGAATCTAGCCGAACGCTTTGGGCTACCCATTGTTTGTTTTATTGATACACCAGGGGCATATCCAGGGATTGGAGCTGAAGAAAGAGGACAGGCCCAGGCTATAGCAGAAAATATCAGAGATATGTTTAACATAAAAACGCCAATTGTAGTTACAGTAATTGGTGAAGGAGGAAGTGGCGGGGCCTTAGGGATAGGCGTTGGAGACAGAGTTCTGATTAGCCAATATGGATATTATTCGGTGATATCTCCTGAAGGTTGTGCTGCTATTCTTTGGAAAGATGCAGCTAAGCGGGAAGAAGCAGCTAAAGTATTAAAACTAACAGCTCCTGAACTTATGAAATTAGAAATTGTTGATCAAGTTATTCCGGAATCAGAAGGAGGGGCCCATTGGGATCTAAACAAATCAGCGCAAAATCTTAAAAAGGCCTTATTAGAAAACCTTTTACAGCTAGAAGGATCAAGTCTTGACCAACTGCTAGAGAAAAGATACCAACGTTTTAGAAAGATTGGGAAATTCATCGAATAAATAACCAGCCAGATGCAGACACAAAAAATAATAATATTAGGATTACTAAAGAAAGCACCTTGTCATGGCTATGAAATCAAAAAAATAGCAAAAGAAAAGCTGGGTGTCTTTAGTTCTCTTGAAAATAAATCATTTTATTATCCTCTTAAAATTATGGAGGAGAAAGGGCTGATAGTCAAAAGAGAAGATAAAGGCCAAGAGGGCCCAGCTCGTTATATTTATTCAATAACTCAAAAAGGGAGAAAGGAGTTTTCCAGGCTAGCCCTAGATACGCTTATCTCCCAAAAACGCCCTTTTATAGATATAGACATTCCTTTATATTTTTTGCCTCTTTTAGAAAAAAAAGAAGTTTTATCTAGATTAAGATTGCGCAAAAGGTTTTTAGAAAAAGTAAAAGGATGGCTTGCAGATAATCTAGAGCTTTCCCAAGAGTTCCCTCCCCACCAAAGGATGCTTCTTAGGCATCATTTGAATCTTTTAAATGCTGAAGAAAGTTTTGCTGATGATATGATCAAAATAGTAAAAAGCTATTAGGGGACGTTTCTCTCATTTATAATCCTTTGCCGGCCAATGGGTTATAAACTGGCATTTTCCGTTTATTTTTGGAAAACGCTGCTTTATAACTGTCTTATTTGCAATAACTTATAACAGAGGGAAACGTCTCCTTTTGAGCAGGAGACAACGCGATTGCAACTTATCTTTAAAGGTGGTATATTTTAAGTAGAAGGATTGAATTTATCTATGAAAAATAAAAAAACTAAAGCCTTTACTTTAATTGAGTTGATGGTAGCTATTTCAATATTAGCTCTTTTGGCTACTGGTTTATTGACAGCTTATACTGCGTGTGTTTTTTTAAATCTATCAAATCTAAATTTAGCCAAAGCAGCAAATAATGCTCAGTTTGTGTTAGAAGAGTTAGCTTCTAGTTCTTATAGCAGCATTACAACTCAGACTTACCCTAGTTTTGGTAATCTAAAAGATGAAGCTATAGCAGTTGATGTTACAGAAATAGCCAACAAAAAAGAAGTTTTAGTTGAGGTAGGTTGGACAGAAAGGAATAGGGATCATAACTTTAAACTTTTTACCGTTTTTCATGAAGATGAATAAAAAAAAATCTTTTACTTTAGTTGAAATTATGGTTTCGTTTTCGATATTAATTGTTGCTTTAACTGGGATATTTTTAGTTCTTGATTTTGGAGAGTCATCCTCTCCTCTAGATTTAGCTCGAGTTGATGTAACTACTAAAGCTAGAATAATTATCAACAGAATAGCCAACGACCTAAGAGGTGCATATCTTCAGGATATTAAAGACAATGCGCCTTCATGCTCTCATATCAAATTCCGTAAGGTTCAAGGAGTAAAGACAGATACAGCAGGTCATTACTATAATCTTTCGCGGAATTTAAATTTAGGAGGGGTTGAATACAGTGATTGTAGTGACTATCTTGAGTACTCTTATGACTCAGATGCGGATAAACTCACTCGCCTGAGTCAAGTCATTAACAATGAAAACGGAGATATACTCTCAGAATCAACAGTTGAATATAAAAATATTAGCGAAGGGGTTTTCTACGTTTTAAATTCAGGAGGTAGCCAAGTTTGCCTTAATGAAGCAGATTTAGATAATTTCATTATTGTTGCTATTGGAGTAGAAGAACAAGGCGCTGCTACCAATCTGGTAAGTTCTTCTTTAACACAAAGGGTAAAAATAAGAAATGACTACTAAAAAAACTATTGCTTTAGCGATTGCTTTATGGGCTGTTGCGGTTTTAGCAATCATTATTGCTTCACTTTTTATGAAAGTTACAAATGAAAGAAATCTAGTCAAAAGACATATAAATACCATAAAGTCTTTTTGGCTTGCAGAAGCAGCGGTATCGGAAAGTTTTGCTAATTTTCCTAATTCAGTATCACCAACCACTATTGGTCAAGAACAGGGCTGTCCTCCTGAAGCAACATGTTCTTATCAGGCGACAGTTGATTTGATTCCAAGCTCTGATCCTGACCACAAATATTATACAATAAATGCAAATGGTCAAGTTACTTTACCGGGAGGCCTTCCTTTAGAAAGTGATTTATTGATAACTGTACAAACTGAATCTCCGGATGCTTCTAATTTTCAGCACGCGATTGAAAGCAACGGTGATATTACCACAAAAGGAAGCGTTGATATTGACGGTAGCGAAAATCCATATGCAGAACTGAACTTTTCAAGTTTTTTTACTGCGACTCAAGAGCAAATAAAAGAATCTGCTGATCATCTTTATGATGAAAATAATTTTTCCGAACCAGTAGATGGGATAACTTGGGTTGAAGTATCTTCAGGAGGAGAATTAAAAACTGCCGGAAATTTACAAGGAACAGGCATTTTGATTGTTAATGGGGATTGTCATATGTCAGGAACTGAAAACTTTGAAGGCATTATTTATGTCATTGGAGGTCTTACTATAACTGGTACAGTTGATATAAATGGGTCAGTTTTATCTGGAAGCGAAACGAATATAGATACAGAGCTAAAAGGAAATCCTACCGTAAGTTATGATCAAACTGCTATAGAAGAAGCGTTGAGTAGTTTAGGCTATTCATCTAAAGCGGTGGTTGCTTGGCAGCAAATGCTTTAAGTATTTCACCAAATTTATAACTCATAACTATAGTTTATTGACACAGATTAAAAATAGTGGTAATCTTATAAGCAATGAAGATTAATTTTTCTGCAACTCACCTTAGCTTGAGGCGGAGAATTTGGATCGCTGTATCTTTAGTTTCAATAATTCCTGCCGTTGTAATCCTTAATTATTTTTTTGGCTATTATGTTTCTTCAATTGCCACTTTAATCTTAATTTTTATTATAATCTTAGGTTGGTGGGTTATTATAGAAATTTCTAGATCCATTCATAAAATTCATAATCAGTCTCGGAGAACCTTAAGAACTATCGGTGAAGATGCTCCCACTATGCCCGATGAAGTACAAAGCTTAGAAGAGATTATTAATCTTTTATCTAGTAAAGTAAAGACTGGTTTTGAAGAACTAAGAGAGTTTGGTCATAAAACAGAACAGTTAAACCGAGAAGTATCAAAAAAAGTCCTTATTTTATCTACAATACTACAAGCAAACGATCTTTATTCTAAAGATACTCCCGCCGAGGAAGTTGTTCAATTTCTTACCTACCATCTTAAAAATTTATTGGTGATGAGGATTGCTTTCTGTCTTTTATATTCCCATTATTCAGATAATTTAAGGGTGGTTTCAGCTTTAGGAATAGATTATAAAAAGATAGAAGACGCTCTAACTGAAAGGGAAAATACTATTGAAAATATAAAAAAGATGGTAATTGTGGATAAACAAAATAGAGCGCCACTTCATCTTAAATGGGCCCAAGATTTAGATATTAAAAATCTTATGCTTTTTCCGGTTGTCTCCAAAGGGATAACTATTGGGCTGGTAGGAATAGGAAATAATCGAGAAGATTTTGCTTTTCAAAAAGATGACACAGATGTATTAAACCTTTTTTCTCAGAATGTTACTCTCATTTGGGAATATGAAAGAGTGTCTTCTAAAGTAGAAGAACTTGAAATGTTTGATGATTTAACCGGCCTTTATAATATAAAAATGGTTAAAAAAAGACTTAATGAGGAGATAAGAAGAGGAGTAGTTTATCAAAGGCCTTGTGGTTTAGTAGCAGTAAAAATTAAAAATTATGAAGATTTTCAAAAAGAGTTTGGCACTATTGAGGCTGAAAAAGCAATAAAAAAAGTTGCTAAAACTATTAAATCAACTATAAGGCCAATTGATGCTGGAGGTAGGATCTCCTCTGATGCATTAGCAGTTATCTTAATTGAAAAAAACAGACGACAATCACAACAAGTTTCTGATCTCCTAAAAGAAAATTTAGAAAAAAATTGTAGTGATAAGGTAAAATTAGATTTTTGTGTTGCGGAAAGCCCAATAAATGGTGTAACTGCTGAAGAGATCCTATCATTTGTCCACTCTAAGTTCAAATAAGCCCATGAAGCCAAAAAAAAATAAACAGAAGCCTTTAGGCCAGATTTTAGTAGAACGAGGAATAATTACAAGTTCTCAACTTGAAAGATCTCTTATCTTGCAGCAACAGCAAGGTGGATTAATTGGCGAAATAATTGTAGATGCAGGATTTGCTAAAGAAGAAGATATTGCTCATTGCCTTTCTTTACAATTCGGTTATCCTTACTTGCCTTTAGAAAACTATGAAGTATCAAGAGAAGTTTCAAAATTGATCTCTAAGCATGTATGTAGCCATTATTGCCTTATTCCTATTGATAAAGTAGAAAATTCTTTAACCATTGCTATGGCTAATCCCCTAAACTCTCAGGCTATAGAAGATCTAGAAGATGCAACTGGCTGTGATATTCAAGTTTTTGTTTCCACGCCTTCTGATATTAGGCAAGGAATAAAAAAACTTTCAGAAAATAAAGAAGGTAGTTGAGTAAAAGGAATATATTATTTTTAACTAATAGAATATGGCAAAAACAAAAATTACAGACTATTTGGTTAAGAAGGGTTATTTAACTAAAAAAAATTTAGA
>JAIPHU010000015.1 GCA_021735045.1 Candidatus Omnitrophota bacterium
CCAAATTTTTTCTTTATCAAATATATCAATTTTTATCCGATTAGGTATTAATCCTGTAGCATCTTCTTCTTCAATCCCCCGCAAAACAAATGTCCGCTTTGCTTTATTATCAGAAGATAAAACATACACCCCGGAAGAAGCAGCAACATATGTATAGTCATCACCAGGCTCTATCGAGTATACAGATGTTTTTCCTATTCCACTAACTTTTCTCCACCGGATAAAATCCTGATTTGAAATATAAAGACCTTTTGTTGTCCCCAGATAAAGGAAGCCATTGCCTTCAGCTGCCGATAATATTCTTTCTTCATCATCCGCGCTAAAAAGTTTTTCCCTTTTATCAGTTAACCGATAAAAATTATTAGAACAAACAATATAAAAAAGATTTGTTGCTTTTTGGCTGAAAAAAATCTGCTGGATTTCCTCGTCAACAAATGAATAAATTTCTTGATACGTTTTCCCTTTATCTTTGCTTTTATAAAGAGAATTAAAAGAAGCTACATAGATTAAATCAGGAAAAAACGGCGATATAGCTACATCCTTGATGTTAGAGTCATTTATACCAGTTGCTAGTTGAAAAGCGGAAAAAGCAGGATACACTAAAAGAAAGATAAAAAGAAAGGAAAAAAGTAATCTTTTCATCGACTTCCTCCAATTTTAAAAAAATTGGCAATTATAAAAGGCAAGCCTATCAGAAAACTGTTTATGATCTTAAAATCTATAGAAAACTAAATTATATAACTGTCCACTCATCTTGATAAATAGTTCATTTTTGAATCGTCCAATTATTGAACTTTTCTCTTTTTTCCCTCCTTATGCAACAAAACAGGTTCAAACAAAAATGTTGCATAAGGATATTAAAAGTGGCGAGGAAGGGAATCGAACCCCTGACGCAGGGATTTTCAGTCCCTCGCTCTACCGCCTGAGCTACCTCGCCAATAAAGTCGATAGTCAATAGTCCGTAGACCATAGTTAATGTAAAGAACGCTATGTGAAGGCGGGAACCGCCTGTTCAATGAGACTTTGATTTTTTAAGCTAAAAGCGAAAAAAATCATTAGTCGAATTAATCCCGACTATTTTGTCGGGGAGCTACCTCGCCAATAAAGTCGATAGTCAATAGTCCGTAGACCATAGTTAATGTAAAGAACGCTTCTCATCAATTAATGAAAAATTATAGCATAGAAAAGTTATTAGGCAAGGATTTTTGAACAAAACAACAATTAAAAATTCCCACCTCGAAGGTGGGAAATGGTAAGTCTGGGTTGCCGGTTAGTTAGTTATCCCTGCATACTTAAAACTTCTTCTATAGAAGCTTTTAATTTTTTAGTTTCGACTGGTTTAGCTATGAAATGTTTACCCCCAATAGTTCTTTCTGCCTCTTCTTTCCGAACAATAGCTGTCAGAAATATTATGGGAATATTTTTTGTTTGGTAGTAACTGGCTAACTTTTCTGCAACTTCTGATCCTTCCATATCCGGCATTAAAATGTCTAAAAGAATTAAGTCCGGAGATTCTTTTTTTGCTTTTTCAATTCCCTCACTACCGCTGTTAGCAACTACTACTTCGTATTGTTTGTCTTCTTCTAAGTTTAACTTAACAAACCAACATAAATCTTCTTCGTCATCAATTACTAATATTTTTTTAGCCATTTTTATCCACCTAATATTTAATAACCTTTACTCCTCTTGATCCTTTTTAACTTCTTTCTCAGTTTTACCTACACTTTTTTTATCAACCAACTTCTTTAAAGCCTTGACTTTATCTTCAAGTGCTTTATTTTTTTCCCTTAATTCAGAAATTTCCTTCTCTATTTCACTAAATCTTCTTGCTGTATATTCGTGGCGTCCTTCTAAACTTACAATACCGTCTTTCTTTTTTACTTTTGTCCCTCTAGGAACTACATAATCAACACTTCCAATAGTGATTATCTCCATCCCCGGTGGTGCTTCCTTTTTATCAGCTTGCAAGGTTAAACAAACTAAATTTAAGGCTAAAATAATAGCACCAATTTTTTTCATACACTACTCTCTGCCGTTTTGTTTAATTATACCACTGTTTTGATTAGGTGTAAATTTTAATATTTTTATTCTGGTTGCTCGGGATCACCATCCGGGCTATCAAACTCCCCCTTGGAGCTATCAAAATCTCCTTCCGGTTGATCAAACTTTCCGTCCGGGCTCTCAAATGTACCTTGCGGGCTTTCAAACTCTCCGTCCGGGCTCTCAAATGTACCTTGCGGGCTTTCAAACTCTCCGTCCGGGCTCTCAAATGCACCGTCCGGGCTTTCAAACTCTCCGTCCGGGCTCTCAAATGCACCGTCCGGGCTTTCAAACTCTCCGTCCGGGCTCTCAAATGTACCGTCCGGGCTTTCAAACTCTCCGTCCGGGCTCTCAAATATGCCTTGCGGGCTTTCAAGATTTGCGGAGATAGCACTAGAACAGCTAAATACAAAGACTAAAACTAGTAGAGAAAATATTATTTTTGTTTTCATTTTAATGGGATATATCTTAAATTAGAAGTCCCACCATTTGCTGGTGATTTTATCCCGGTGGTATTTAAATATAGAATCATAGATTCCATTTTTAAAAGAATCTGGCAAGTTAGAAAAAACTAATCCAACCTTATTTTTTCTTGCTATTCTTTTCTGCCAAATTATCTTAGCTTTAACGTTTAAAGTAGTTTCGGGAAATATTAAAGACAAAGGAACGGTTTTGTCTGCAGGCAAATCTGTATCAGAATCGACTAAAACACATGCGCCACTCATACTAATATCTTTTATTGCTCCAGATAAAATCTGCTGGTTATCTGGATTCTTGCAATCAATACAAAACGGCGCTTCAAATCTAACACATTTTCTTCGTTCTTTAGAATTTTTCATATTTATTAATTAGTTGCTATAGTATTTAAAAACTTACGGTATTTGATCTTATGAAATTGAGGTACTTCAACAAATTCACAACCGAGATGATAGCGATCAGAAAATCTTTTCCGATTGCACCAAGCAACTTTAGTTTTAAAGTTAAAGATCTGTTTTATGAGATTTATTTTTAACTTTAAAGTTTGCCCTTTGGCAACAAAGTCATCACTGACAATTTTTACTCCACCCAAACTTAAATCTTTAGTCACAGTGTATGAGTGCTGGGATGAATTCATTGGCTGATATTCAGCCGGAAAAGATAACTTATACCTAAAATATTCTCTTTTTTCTTCCATCGCCCCTCCAATTAACTAAGTTATTGGCCTTAAAATAGAAAAACCTGGTACTGTCGCCTCCCTAGCAACAATTCCAGGTTCCAAAGAAAACATAACATATTTTTTTTAGTTTTACAAGTAAACGTTTACTTTTTTTTAAAAAAATTATCTTATCTCTTATTTTTCCAATAAACTAATCACTTTATCTAACTTTAAAGAAATATCTTTAAGCTCTTTTAACTGTTTCTGCTGAAACTCTTCTTGTTTTGCTTGTAACTTCTTTGCCTGAGATGCCATTTTAGTCATATCACCGAGTTTGTTAAAATCAAACATGCAAATCCTCCTCTAATTAGTTAATCAATTATCATCTACGAATTTACTAATCTCTACGAATATACGAATAATAAAAAGCCTATTCGTAAATTCGCAACAGATTCGTACATTCGTTGATTATTTATACTTATCAATATATAGTTTTTATATAATTTTTATAGTTACTGATAATTTGAGCCAGCGAATCACTTCCGAACTTATCCAAAAAACTTTCTGTCAAGGCTATCGCACACATAGTTTCAGCTACTACAGAGCAAGCTACTACCGCAGAGGTATCTGAACGAATCAGGGAAGCTTTTTGTTTTCTTTTGGTTTTAAGATTAACTGAGTCCAAAGGTTTTGCTAAAGTTGCTATTGGCTTCATAGCAATACGAATCACTATCGGCTCCCCGTTTGAAATACCTGCTTCTATCCCCCCGGAGTTATTGGTTTTATGATAATATCCTTTATCTTTTGAATAATAGATAGCATCATGAGACTGGGAACCTCTTTTGTCAGCATAGCTAAAACCAGCTCCGATTTCTACGCCTTTTACAGCTGGGATACTCATCAAATACTGAGCTAGCTTAGCATCAACTCTTTGATCAAACTGCATAAAAGTTCCCAAACCAACTGGAACAGGTGCAGCCCAAATCTCAATTATTCCGCCTAAACTATCTTTTTTCTCTTTTGCTTGCTCAATCTGCTTAAGCATTTCCTGCTGGTCTTTTTTATCCAATGTTTTCACCTTAGACTTTTTTGTCTTTTTGAAGATAAAATCTATATCCTTTGGAGTTTTGTTAGTTTGATAACTACCAATTTGCTTGATATAGCTTACAACCCTTGTTTTAAAAGTAGCAAGAAACTGCTTACAAACTGAACCAACGCAAACCCGAGCCGCAGTTTCCCGGGCTGAAGCTCTTTCTAAAATATTATTAATATCTTTTTCATTATATTTTAATGACCCGGCTAAATCAGCATGAGCCGGCCTAGCTACATTTTTTTCTTCTAAGCTATCTTTATTTTGGGGATTAATTTTTGCATCTTTATTTTTAATAACCATAGCAATCGGAGAACCAAGAGTAATTTTATTCCGCAGGCCAGATAAAATTTCTACTTTATCTTTTTCAATCTGCATTCGGCCACCCCGGCCTGGGCCCTGCATTCTTTTTTCTAATTCAGAATTAATAGCAGTATCTGTAATCCTTACTCCTTTAGGAAAACCTTCTAAAATAACAGTTAAGGCTTTACCATGGCTTTCTCCAGCAGTTAAAAACCTCATTTTCATCTCCTTAATTTATTTTTTTTTACACTATAAAGTTCCATATATTATTGCCCCAAACAAAAACTATAAAAGTCGCAATAGACAAATACGGTAAATAGGGAATAAGATGTGACTTCTTAAAAATCAAAGCAAAAACAGTGTAAGCTAAAGCGACAAAAGGCGCTAAAAAAAATACTAAAATAACAGCCTTTATCCCTAAAAAAACACCAATCAACCCCATAAAATCTACATCACCTAAGCCTAAAGACTCAGTTTCTCCTTCGATAGACTCTTTTTTACAAATAGATAAATAAATCCCTATAAAAAAATCTCCAAAAAGCTTAAAAAAATAAGCAAAACCTAAACCAAAAATCAACCCTTTTAGGCTCTTAAACAACGGCATTGAACCAAGATTGAAATTACCTTCCTTAAACACTAGCAAGGTATTGACCCCTGAAAAAATCAAAGCCACAACTATTCCTAAGATGCATAAATAAGCCGGTATAGCGTGATATTTTATATCAATAAAGGAAACAACTATTAATAAAAAAAACAATATACTATATTTAAGCAAATCTGGATTAAGCCCAAACTGATTGTAAAGCCAGAAAAAAATAAAAGCAGTAATCAGCTCAACGGTCGGGTAGATAAGAGATATTCTTCTTCGGCAAAATCGGCATCTTCCCCTTAATAAAATATAACTCAATACAGGAATATTATCATACCAATTAATAGTTTTCTTGCAATGCGGACAATATGACCGAGGTTTTATTATCGATTGGTCCTGAGGGAATCTAGCAATACATACATTTAAAAAACTTCCCACACATAAACCAAAAACAAATATAGCTATTGATTCTATCATCGCCTACCTTCTTTAGTTAAAGCCTCTTTCATTATAGCCGCAACATTATCTAATTCCAAATTAATTCCGGTAAAATGAAGAAAGGACTCTGCACCCTGATAAACAAGCATCCCCAATCCATTAGAAAATTTTAAGCCTTTATCTTTAGCTGCAGCTAAAATTTTAGTCATAGCCGGATTATAAATAAGATCATAAACAACTAAATCTTTGCAGAAAAGCTCTTCTGGAACAATTAACGGATCACTCTCTTTTAACCCTACTGGAGTTGCATTTATAAGCAGGTTTTTTTTGAATATATCTAAAGCTTTAACACTTTCGGCTTGATTGATTTTAGTATCAGCCCCTAGGTAATCGGACCAGCCTTTAGCTCTTTTTACCAGCTCTTTTGCCTTTTTTTTATCGATATCAAATATAGATATAGTTTTAACTTTATCTTTTAACAAGGAGTAAACTACCGCCTTTGCTGCCCCACCAGCTCCTAACAAGGCAACTTTAAACTGATAAGGATCCACTAATTCTTGGAGATGTTTTGAGAATCCTAAAAAGTCAGTATTAAACCCTTTTAACTTTCCATCTTCTACTACTAAAGTATTAGCAGCCCCAATTTTTTCTACAGCATCGGATTTCTGATCTAGATAAGGTAATATCTTTTCTTTATAAGGAACCGTAACATTTAAACCTTTGATATTATCTTCTCTTAAAGAACTGATAAAACTGCCTAAATTTTTAAGTTCCACTGGATAAAGATGATAGCGATAAGATAGATCAAACTCCTTAAAGGCCGCATTATGCATCTTAGGTGAAAGAGAGTGCCCTATCGGGTAACCGACCAAGCCACATTTTATTGTAGTTTCATTATCCATTTTTTAATACTATCTTCCAAAAATAGTCCCAATGCTGATCTCTAAAATAAGAAAAAGGAAACTTATATTGATAAACTAACTCTTGTTCTATCTCAGCTTTAGTTAGATATCTTTTTACTGTAAAATCTCCTTGTTTATCAGATATTGGTTCATAGATTAGGTTAAATATGTAGTCCCAATCATCTTGATTCAATGTTTTTACAAATTGGTCGGGGAAAAAATTTTCTAGTTTTGTTTTTGCAACCAGTAAAGACATCGGCGGTTTTCTGGGATGAATGACTTCTTTTTTACCGGTCATCCACTCTTCTTTAGGAACAGGGATATCATAGTCCATTTTGATATTATGTTTTTTTACTTGACTCCACCGTTTTATGTATTGGATAAGATTTTCTGCTTTGTTTCGGTAAGTTTGATAAAAAGGACTATCCTTAAACGCAATAGCACCAAAGACTAACAAGGCAATAACTGCAATAAAAATTATAGTGCCTAGATACCTCATGCAACTCGATTAATTGCATCTAGATAAGCCTTTACTGAAGCTTCTAGAATATCTGTACTTGAACCTCGGCCAACTATTAGCCTACCTTTAGCTTTTAGCTCTACTTTAGCCCGGCCTTGGGCGTCTTTACCTTTAGTTACTGCATCTAATTTATAGTTAAGGAGCTTGGCTTTAACACCGGTAAGCTTATCGATTGCTTTATAACATGAATCAACCGGGCCATCCCCGTAAGCTTTAGCTTCTAAAACTTTTCTCTTGTGCCTAATCTTAACTGAAGCTTGAGGTGAAACATCTGTCCCGGTATTAATTGCTACAAAAACCAACTTATAAGCCTGAGTCCTTGGTTTTGTCTCTTCTTCTGCTAAGGCGATCAAATCATCATCAAAAACTTCTTTCTTTTTATCCGCTAAGTTTTTAAACTTCTTAAATAATAAATCATTTTTTTTCTTCTCAAATGTAAATCCTAACTTTTTTAGCCTTTTAGCCAAAGCATGACGGCCAGAATGTTTTCCTAAAACAAGCTGGCTTTTATCCAAACCTACATCTTTAGGATCCATTATCTCATAAGTGCTTCTTTTCTTAAGCACTGCATCTTGATGAATGCCTGCTTCATGGGCAAAGGCGTTCCGGCCGACTATAGATTTATTAGGAGCAACTGTAAAACCAGTAAGATTGCTCACTAGGCGAGAAATTCTAGCTATTTCTTGAGAGTTAACATCTAACTTAAAGTTAGAAAATACATCTTTTCTAGTCTTAATTGCCATGACCACTTCTTCTAAAGAGGCATTTCCGGCCCGTTCACCGATTCCATTTATAGTGCAATGAGCTTGTCTAGCTCCGGCTGAAAGTGCCGCCAAAGAGTTAGCTGTAGCCATACCCAAATCATCATGGCAATGGATAGAGATAACAGCTTTATTGATGTTGGGAACATTGTTTTTTATATCTGAAATCAAGGAACTTATCTCTTGAGGATAACTGTAACCTACTGTATCGGGAATATTAATAGTTTTAGCACCACAGTTAATAGCAGCTTCAATCACCTGATAAAGAAACTCCTTTGAACTTCGGGTTGCATCTTCAGGTGAAAACTCAATATCCCCGCACTTACTTCTAGCTAGCTTGGTATATTTTTTAGTTAGAGTTAAAATTTCTTCTTTAGCTTTTCTAAACTTATATTTAAGATGTATCCCTGAAGTAGCAAGAAAAATATGAATCCGGGGTTTTTTAGCTTTTTTTAGAGATTTTGCAGCTGCTTCTATATCTTTTTTCGTACAGCGAGCTAACCCACAAACAGAACTTTTTTTTATTTTACTGGATATATTGCTAACCGCTTTAAAATCATCCGGGCTTGCAACCGGAAAACCAGCTTCAATTACATCTACTCCCAAATTTTCTAATTGGTAGGCAATTTCAAGTTTTTGGATAGAAGTTAGAGAGGCACCGGGAGCTTGCTCTCCATCGCGCAAGGTAGTATCAAATATAAATATTTTTTCTTTTTTTTTACTCATCTCTACTTTAACCTTTATCCTTATTTAATCCAAGGCATCATCTTTCTTAACTTTTGCCCTATCTTTTCAATTAGATGTTTTTCTTCTTTAATCTTTAAAGCCTTATATACCGGACGTTTAGCTTGATTTTCTAAGATCCATTCACGAGAAAACTCTCCTGACTGAATCTCGCCCAATATTTTTTTCATCTGGTCTTTGACCCTGTCATCTATAACTCGACGGCCACGGGTAAGATCACCGTATTCAGCAGTATCAGAAACGACCTTTCTCATCCCGCCAATACCTTTTTTATAAACTAAATCAGTAATTAGCTTTAGTTCATGCAAACATTCAAAATAAGCAATCTCTGGTTGATATCCTGCTTCAACTAAAGTTTCAAAACCTTTCTGGATTAACTTAGTAACTCCCCCACATAAAACAACTTGCTCACCAAATAAATCAGTTTCTGTTTCTTCAGAGAAAGTAGTTTCTAAAACACCGGCTCTCATTCCTCCGATAGCCTTAGCATAAGAAAGAGCTATCTTTTTAGCTTTTTTGGTGGCATCTTGATAAACTGCAATCAAACAAGGAACACCCTGCTTTGCTTCATACATCTCCCTAACCAATGTTCCCGGCCCTTTAGGAGCAACCATATACACATCTACTCCCTTCGGCGGAACTATTTGGTGAAAATGGATATTAAAACCATGGGAAAAACCTAAAGCATTACCTTTTTTTAAGTTAGGTTCAATTTGTTCTTTATAAACTTTAGCCTGTACTGTATCCGGGGTCAAAATATGGATAAGATCGGCCTTTTTTGCGGCAACTGCTGCATCCATTGGTTCAAACCCGTCCTTTTTGGCTTGTTTGTAGTTATCTGTACCTTTGAGCTCTGATACCACTACTTTAACTTTTGAATCTTTTAAGTTTAAAGCCTGGGCTCTTCCTTGTGCCCCATATCCAATAACTGCAACTGTTTTTTTTGTTAATGCATTAGATTTTAAATCTTTATCATAATATACTTTCGCCATTCTTGCCCTCCTTTATTTACCCATTGCAATCTTGCCGGTTCGCACCAGCTCTTTAATCTTAAACTTTTTTAAATTCTTGAAAATATCTTCGATTTGGCTTCTATCTGCACAAATCTCAATAATCTTGTAATCTTTTTTATCTTCGATAACTCTTACTGACTTATTTTTGGCTAGTTTGCCAAGGTCTAATTGTTTTTTATCTTTTTTTAACTTTACCAATATTAACTCTCTATCAATATATTCACGCCGAGTAAAATCAATAACCGTAACTACATCAATCAGCTTATGCAGCTGTTTTTTTATCTGCTCGAGTATTCCTTCGTCTTGAGCGTTTACCACAATAGTCATGCAAGACACTGTAGGATCTTGAGTTTCACCTACCGCCAAAGAGGCAATATTATAACCTCGAGCGCTAAATAATGAAGCGATCCTGGCTAACACTCCAAACTTATTCTCAACTAATGCTTGTATTGTGTGTTTCATTTTACTTTAACCTTTAACCTTTAACCTTATTTAAGCCATGCCTCCAATCATCCGATTAATCGCTTCACCAGCCGGAACCATGGGAAATACATTTTCTTCTTCTTCAATCCAAAAATCAGCTACAACTGCTTCTTTTGACTCAAGAATCTCTTTAATCGCTTTTTTAACTTCAGTTTTTTTCTTTATTCTTAAACCCTTAACCCCATAGCCTTGGGCTATCTTGACAAAATCAGGATTTTTCAATGGAGTAGCAGAATACCTTTTTTCATAAAAGATCTCCTGCCATTGCCGCACCATTCCTAGGCAATTATTATTTAAGATAATAACTTTAACTGCTATCCCATAGGTAGCCAATGTAGCTAACTCTTGGATATTCATCTGAAAAGATCCGTCTCCAGCAACAACTATAACTTCTTTCTTAGGATTAGCGACCTTAGCCCCAATTGCAGCCGGAAAACCATAACCCATTGTGCCTAACCCCCCGCTGGATAAAAATTTATGGGGATAGTTAAACTTATAAAATTGAGCTGACCACATCTGGTTTTGCCCAACTTCTGTAGAAACTATTGCCTTACCTTTAGTTTGTTTGTAAATTTCTTCAATTATATATTGAGGCATAAGCCTAACTCTCTTTTTTTGATCATAAGTTAAAGGATATTTACTCTTCCACTCCTTTATCTTTTTATGCCAAGAAGTTAAATCAGGCAATTTTTTCTCATCTATCTCTTGAGTCAACTGGCCCAATATATTTTTAGCATCACCTACAATAGGCACATCAACTTTTATATTTTTACTAATTGAAGTAGGATCAATATCAATATGAATAATCTTTGCATCCGGAGCAAAAGCATCAACCTTACCGGTAATCCGGTCATCAAAACGGCAGCCAATCGAGATTAAAAGATCCGAATCAGTAATCGCCATATTTGCATAAACGGTACCGTGCATCCCCGGCATCCCTAAAAACATATCCTCTTTAGCCGGAAATCCACCTAAGCCCATAAGAGTAGCCGTAACCGGAGCCTTAATCTTTTTAGCAAAATCAACAGTTTCTTTGTTAGCAGAAGATGAGACTACCCCTCCGCCAGCTATAACCACTGGTTTTTTTGCTTTATAGATGGTCCGTAAAGCTTTTTTAATTTGTCCGGGATGGCCAAAAAGAGTTGGATTATAGCTGCGTAACTCTACTTTTTCCGGATAGCTAAATTCGGCTTCCTGCATCTGAATATCTACCGGTAAATCAATAACAACCGGCCCAGGCCTTCCGGTTGAAGCTATATAGAAAGCTTCTTTTATAGTTTTGGCCAACTCTTTTATATCTTTTACTAAATAGTTGTGTTTTGAGATTGAACGGGTGATTCCGGTTACATCAGCTTCTTGAAAAGCATCATTTCCAATCAAAGAAGTTTTAACTTGCCCGGTTATTGCAACCATAGGAATTGAATCCATATAAGCTGTAGCAATACCGGTAGTAAGGTTGGTTGCGCCCGGTCCAGAGGTAGCAACGCAGACTCCAACCTCTCCAGTTGAACGTGCATAACCATCAGCCATATGGGCTGCACCCTGTTCATGCCTGGCCAAATAAAACTTAATTGACTCTCCATAAAGGCTGTCAAATAAGGGAATAACCGAGCCTCCGGGATAACCAAAAATTACTTTGACCCCTTCTTTTTTTAAACTTTCAATTATAATCTGTGAACCTTTTAATTTTTTATTCATAATTTTTTACTTTTTTTTACTTTTTTATTTGTCTTTAATATCTTACGATTATATCACCGGCTTCTAAAAAAACAACACTAATTCGTTCTACGTTCTACGTTTAATAATTTTTAACATTGAATATCGCACGTTGAACGTCGAACAAAAAGCTATCGGCTGCTTTTAAGCAGTTT
The DNA here is from genome assembly GCA_021735045.1 of Candidatus Omnitrophota bacterium. Classification (GTDB taxonomy): domain Bacteria; phylum Omnitrophota; class Gorgyraeia; order Duberdicusellales; family 4484-171; genus PXAH01. The sequence continues at coordinate 11,890 of JAIPHU010000015.1, forward strand.
GTATTCAACCGAGTCAACTAAAGCTTGCCAAGAAGCCTCTATTATATTTTCAGAAACCCCAATCGTGGTCCATTTCTCCTGGCTGTCTTGAGACTGGATAAGCACCCTTACTTTAGCAGCCGTGCCTTCTGTTGCATCAAGAACTCTTACCTTAAAGTCAGTAAGATGCATCTGAAAAAGTTGAGGATAAGAACCTACTAAAGCTTTCCTTAAAGCTTTGTCTAAGGCATTTACCGGGCCATCTCCTTCGGCAGCAGTATGCTCTAGCTTTTTGCCAATCTTTAACTTTATAGTTGCTTCAGAGATTAACTGATTATCTTCCCGCTTTTCGATGATTACCTTAAAACCCAAAAGCGTAAAAAATTTCTTTATCTTTTTCAACTTTTTCTGGAGCAAAAGCTTAAAAGACCCTTCGGCTGCTTCAAATTGATAACCTTCCTTTTCCAGCCTCTGAACTAACTTATGAATATCTTTTGCTTTCTTTGATTTTTTATCTAAATCAACTTCTAACTCTTTAGCCTTGGTAACTAAAGTAGACTTTCCGGCTAGTTCTGAAACAACAAATCTACGCTTGTTTCCCACTAACTTAGGCTCGATGTGCTCATAGGCTAAAGGGTTTTTAATTACTGCATCAATATGAACTCCTCCTTTATGCGCAAAAGCACTTCTTCCTACAAAAGGATAGTTGTCTCTGTGGACCATATTACAAACTTCACTGACATAGTAAGAAAGATGCTGAAGGTCATTAATTTTCCTTGAACAACTGATTGCCTTATTCATCTTTGTCTTTAAGATTGGAACTATCGTAGTTAGATTAGCATTACCGCATCTTTCTCCATAACCGTTGATTGACCCCTGAATCTGGCTGCAATCTTGATCAGCTACAATCAAAGAATTAGCCACAGCTGTTCCTAGGTCATTATGGCAGTGAATACCGTAACTTTTTAACCCTAACTTTTCTTTTACCTCTTGGCTAATAGTTTTAATTTCCCAAGGTAAAGTCCCTCCGTTGGTATCACAAAAAATAATTAAATCTGCTCCGGCTTGTTGAGCCGCCTTTATAGTTTTAATTGCATATTTGGGATTATTTTTATAACTATCAAAAAAATGCTCAGCATCATAAAAAACTTTCTTCTTTTTTTTCTTTAAAAATTCTACACTTTTGCTGATCAACTTTACATTTTTGGCTAAACTAATCCTTAATACTTCTTCTACATGCAAATCCCAGCTTTTTCCAAAAATAGTAACATATTCTGTACCAGCTTTAACTAGGCTTAGAAGATTTTTATCTTTACTCGGGATTTTAGCTGGGTGAGCAGTTGAACCAAAAGGAACTACTTTGGACCTTTTTAGTTTATGTTTTTTAAAATAAGCAAAAAAATCAGTATCTTTTGGATTTGAGTATGGCCAGCCGCCTTCGATAAAATCAATCCCAAAACTATCTAATCTTTTCGCAATGGCAATCTTATCTTCTAAAGATAAAGATATACCTTCGGTTTGGGCCCCATCGCGTAAAGTAGTATCGTAGATAGATATTTTTTTCTTTAGACTCATTTTTTTCCTCTCTTTTTTTTCTTATTTAACTCAAATTCTTTATGTAATATTTTTAAAGCTTTTAACCCAGACTCTTTTTTAACCAAACAAGATATACTGATCTCTGAAGTAGAGATCATATCAATATTTATCTTATTTTTAGCTAAAGCTGAAAAACATCTTGCTGCAACTCCAGAATGGCTTCTCATTCCAATTCCGGCTACAGAAATTTTAGCAATATTTTTATTGCTGATAACATTACCGGCTCCTATTTCTTTAGCAACTTCTTTAGTTTTAGTTATAGTTTTTTTTAATCCGTTACTATCAACTGTAAAAGAAATATCAGTCATCTTCTTGCGGCTGACATTTTGAACAATCATATCAATATTTACTCCGGATTGAGCTAATTTATCAAAGACAAAAGCTGCAATACCAGGCTTATCTGGAACATCACAAACAGTAATTTTTGCTTCATCTTTTGTTAAAGTCACCCCCCTTACAATAACTTCTTCAATAAGCGGTGGTTTTTCCATAATTATAGTTCCCTCCTTTTTAGAAAAGCTACTTCTTACATGCAGCCGTAAATTGAACTTTTTTGCAACTTCAATTGCTCTGGTATGCATCACTTGAGCCCCTGATGAAGCTAATTCCAACATCTCATCAAAAGTAATAAAGGGAAGTTTTCTTGCATCTTCTAGCTTTCTAGGGTCAGCAGTATAGATTCCCTCTACATCTGTATATATCTCACAAACTTCTGCACCCAAAGAAACCGCTAGGGCAACTGCGCTTAAGTCAGAACCGCCTCTACCTAAAGTAGTTATTTCTAAAGCAGTGCTAACCCCTTGAAAACCAGCTACAATAACAATTTTTCCTTTCTTTAGCTGTTTTTTAATTCTCTTTGCTTCAATCTTTAAGATTTTAGCTTGAGTATGATAGGTATCGGTAATAATACCTACCTGGGGCCCGGTAAACGAAAGCGCTTCAAAACCCCTTTTGTGAATTGCCATAGCTAAAAGAGACGAGCTAACCTGTTCGCCGGTTGAAACTAACATATCCATCTCTCTTTCCGAAGGTTCAGGGTTTATCTTTTTAGCTAACTCAATTAAGCTATCTGTGCTTTTACCCATTGCCGAAATTACCACAACCACCTTTTTGCCTGATTTAGCAGAAGCGATAACCCTTTCGGCAACTTTTTCAATACTAGCTTGGTCAGCCACTGAACTGCCACCGTATTTTTGTACGACTACATTTTTATTTTTTTTCTTTGAAATCATTTTTTCCCTTTGCTTAAGTTAGTTTTGATAAACTCAACTACAATAAATATTCCTAAAAATATTAAAATAATAGTTAAGGTTAAATTCAGATAGTTTCTAACCTGAAAAAAATCTTTTAACTTAATGCCTAAAGCCGCAATAGTTATTATAAACATAATTATCGCAGGAATTAAAGTAATTTTATAGTTTTTCTTTTTATCGATTAAATAAGCAGTTGCTACTATTAAAGCTAGCCCGGCTACAAGCTGATTTGATGCTCCAAACATCGGCCAAAGAGTTTCAAAAGTTCCACTTAAACAAAAAACTCCTGCTACAAAAACTACCAAAAAGGTAGCAAAATATTTATTATCTATCCCAAAAAGTTCCTGGGACAAAAAACGAGTAATCCGAGTTGCTGTATCTAAGGTAGTTAAGATAAATGCATTAAGAATAACCAGGGCTATAAACTTCGCATAATCCCCAAAGAAAAAAACTATCCGGCCAAATCCTTGCGCAAAAATCTCAATTGGATTGTTAGTCGCAGGCATATTTTTTAAGCCAAAGGCTACACAAAATAAAGCAATAGTTGCTAACACGGCTTCGGTAATCATTGACCCATAGCCTACTTTTTTAGCATCAGATTCGCTAGGCAGTTGTTTTGAACTAGTTCCACTTGCCACCAAAGAATGAAAACCAGATATAGCTCCACAAGCTACAGTTATAAACATCATCGGAAACATCGGCCCAATTTCAGAGTTAAACTTAAAAAAATCTGCCGAAGCCACCGGCAAAGGCCTGGCAAAAATTCCGATAAAAGCGATAGCAATTCCAAATAAAAGAAGAAAACTCGAGATATAGTCTCTAGGCTGCAGTAAAATATCTACCGGTATAATCGAGGCAAAAAATGCATAGATAAAAAGAATAACTATCCAGCCCAGATAAGGATTAGCCAGCGGTAAAGCTATAGCTACCTTATCCCCTAAAAGAATTAATCCTGACAAAAGAACCAATCCTAAGAGAGTTGATAAAAAAATATTTCGTTTAAGCCGATAGATAAAAAAACCTACTAAAACTGCAATTGGAATAAGGCCTAAAGAAGGTAAAACCACCTCTGGCTCAGCTACAAAACTTTTTGCTGAAGCATTAGCAAAAACAGCAATCACTAAAATTAAAGTACACCATAAAAAAATAAGAAAAATAATACTAGCCGGTTTAGAAATATACTTTTGAGCCACAGCTCCGATGCTTGCCCCGCCTTCACGCACCGAAATAAATAAAGCCACAAAATCATGTACTGCCCCCATAAAGATTGAACCAAAGACAATCCAAACCAACACTCCAATCCAACCCCAGTAGATATAAGCAAAAACAGGCCCTACAATTGGGCCGGCTCCGGCAATCGAAGCAAAATGATGCCCAAAAAGAACTGCCCAATTTTTTGCCGGTATATAATCTAGGCCGTCTGATTTAGTAAAAGCTGGGGTCTTGCGCAGATGATTAACCCCTAAAATTCTGCTTACTAAACGGCCATAAACAATATAGCCTCCCAACAAAACTATTAATACCAAAAAGAAAATTATTGCGCTCATAGCTAACTTTTCTGAAGAAAATAACGAATTAGATCAGTGCCATTATCAAAGTATAAAGAGCTTGTTTGGGCTGATTTTTCTGAATAAGAAGAAAAATCACCTGGCTTAACATCACTACCTGAGATCAAAAAAGGAACCGGCTCACTAGTATGAGTTCGGTAAGCTAAAGGAGTAGGATGATCAGGCGTAACTAAAATCCGATAATCTTGGCCTTCTAGAGCCTTGATGATCTTTCCTATAACCAACTTATCTATACGTTCAAGACAAGCAATCTTCATCCGTAAATCTTGATTATGCCCAGCTTCATCAGTAGCTTCTATATGCACAAAAACAAAATCTAGGCTTTGGAGCGCCTCAATTGCAGCTTGAGCTTTACCGGCATAATTTGTATCATAGTAACCGTTTGCCCCTTCCACTTCTAAAACATCTAAGCCGATTATTTTTCCTATTCCTTTAATTAAATCAACCGCCGAAATTACCGCTCCACTTAAATCAAACAAACTCCTAAATAAAGGCATCTTGGCTTTTGGCCCCCCGCTCCAGAGCCAAATCATATTAGCTGGATTCTCCTCTAGATCTATCCTTACTTTATTTACCTCATCTTCGCCTAAAACCGAAGCAGAAGCTTCCATAATCTCTCTTAAAATATTACTATTTTTGCCGCTAGGAAGATGTTTACTAATATTTTTCCCGATTATATCATGAGGAGCAAAACATTTTGTTTTATCAAGCTTTAGATGTTTGCTATTTTTAAAAAGAGCTAAATTCCTATAACTTGTTCCAAAAAAGAACTCTAGTTCCTCTGAACCTAACTCTTTATTAAGATGATCAATTAATATCTTTGCTTCTTTATCTCTGATGTGGCCGGCGCTGTAGTCAAAAAGTTTTCCTTGAGCGTTAGTCACAAGATTACAACGAAAAGCCAAGTCATCTTCACCTAGCTCAACCCCAATATTTGCCGCCTCAAGCGGGCCGCGGCCTGAATAATATTTTTGCGGCTCATAACCCAACAAAGAAAGGTTAGCAATATCTGAGGCGGGAATAAAACCTTTCGGTACAGTTTTTACCCTGCCTAAGATGCCTCCTTTAGCTAAAGCATCAATATTGGGAGTATCAGCAGCTTCAAGCGGGGTTTTTCCCCCTAACTCTTCAATTGGTTTATCTGCAGCTCCATCTGGTACTACTGCTATATACTTCATGTTATATCCTTATTTTATTAACACTTATAAATTATATCTCAAGTAGAGTTTATTACAAACAACTTTAGCTTGCAAGATTTTTTTAAAAACTTACAACTACAAACACTTTTTATTCTTTCTTGATTCAAGAAACCGATCGTAGGTAAGTATTTTGGAACGGACAAAATAAGGGTAATCTAGGAAAATTTTCTCCCACAAACTACTCTTTTTGGGGCCAGATATCCCTCTTTTTGAAGAGAGGATAAAAAGATAAATCTCTTTTACTTTTTCTGAATCAACAGATTCTAACTCTGAAATAGCTTTTTTAAGAGACAGGCCTTTTCTATAGAGTATTTTATAAGCTTGTTTAATCTTCTTTATCTCAGCTCTCGGAAAAGAAGCTCGCCTGAGGCCAACTAAGTTTATGCCCCAAACCCGTGAATCTCCCACTACCATCATAAAAGGAGCTACATCCTGGTTAACTCTGCTTAAGCCTCCTACCATAGCCAACTTTCCAACTCTTACAAACTGATGCACAACCACACAACCAGAGATAAAAGCACCTTTTCCTACTTCAACACAACCAGCTAGCAAGCTTCCGTTACAAACCACAATATTGTCGGCTAACTTACAATCATGGGCAACATGGGAAAAACCCATTAAAAAATTATTGTCCCCGATGGTAGTTGAACAGTTTTCTTTAGTTGCAGTATGGATTGTTACATATTCTCGGATAATATTATTTTTACCGATATAGAGTTTACCTTTTGTCTGGCGCATCCCCAGCATCTGAGGAACTTCACCGATAACTGCACCTGTACCTACAGAACTATTTTCACCCAAATAGCTATTTCCTTTAATCTGGGCATGAGCCCCAACAGAAACCCCTTTAGCTAGATGCACTTTTTCTTCGACTATAGCATAAGGGCCTATGGACACACCTTCTTCTAAACAAGCATTCTTATCTACTTTTGCAGTTTTATCTATATTTGGTTTACTCATAACTTAGGTAATCCTATCTTAATCTACCGGCTTTTTTTTATCGAGCTTTTCCCTTCTAATTATAATCTTACCTAACCAAGAGATAAAATCAAGCCTTAAAGGAATCCGGTCATCTAAAGAAAGCCAAAGGTTAAACCTTTTGGCCCCTTTACCCACTAAAAAATAAGCTTCTCTTACTTTTCCGGCAACTTTTACTTTTCGTTTACTATGAAATTTTATCTGAACTTTTTGGTTAGGAAGATTAAAAGTCATCCATTTGCCTTTTTTTTCTCCTAAATTAATCCCTTGGGGGAAAAAATAAAGAAGATCTAAAATATTATGAATTGGCTTGGCTTGTTCATAAATTTCTTCCTCAACTATATTTTTACCTTTTTTTCTAGTTATTACAACTTGACCTTGTTCTTGATTGTAGTTTTCTTCGATTATCTCTTTATCCCCAAATAATTTTACATTCCTTTTTACCCTAACCGGCAAATGAGTATTACTATCTAAATAAATTTTTTCTGAACTTACTAAATCAAGAAACTTTAAGATGTTGGTATCAGATTCAACCTGTAAAACATCAACTTCTTTTGCCCCAACTACTTCTTTGCCCAAATAACGCCAGATAACATAACCGGAAGGAATCCCATTAAAAGAAATATTATATTCAATTTTTTTTAAGTCTCTCATTCTTTGCCGTTGATTATCTTTTGCATAAAGATTAAAAGACAAACTTAAAAATAAAATTAAAATAAAAAAAGCTACTGTACTTTTTAAAAAATAGCTATTATTTTTTCTTGCAAATAAACTCATGATAAAAAGATAATCAGCTGCAAGTATTCTACCTGCAGCTGATTAATTTATTTAATCTTATTTAGTTATTCAGAAATTACCTCTATTGCCTTATCGTTGTTATCAGATGCAAAAACCAAGGTAGCTGACTGGCCTTGGCCAGGAGTAGTTCCATAGACATGAGTCATGCTAATACCGGCTTGAGCTAATTTAGCTGATAGTGAATCTAGCTGTCCAATCTCGTTTACCATATCAACTACAACCACTTCTTTTTCTTCTGTCTCAAACCCAGACAAAACTTCTTTTGCTTTTTGATTATCTGAAGTTACCATTCTTATCACTGCTGTTTTTTGCTGAATCCAGCCAGACACTGCTCTTATGTTTATCTCATCTCGTTTTAACAAAGAAGTAATCTTACCTAAAGCACCGGCTTGATCTTCTAGGCTTACTACGATTTCTGCAGACTTTATCCCTTTCATCTAAAACCTCCTTTTTTTAAACTATTTTCTTAAACTTTCTATATCTAACTTAAGATTAAACGCTTCTTTTTTCTCCGGTAAATAAAAAAGTATGGCCAGCTGCTGAAAAAGAACTTCTTCTCCGGACTCCGAAGAAGACAAAGTATAAATTGGATTCGTATAAACTTTGGCTGGATTGAAACTAAACCGGAGCTTAAGCTGATAGTTTTTATCTACTATTGTAAAAGAACTGTCTTCTCCTAACTCTTGCTGTTTTGCTAAATCAATGCCTTCTCCAGACTCAATAAATAAACTATTAAGCCCAGAAAGGGATAAGTTAAATTCTATACCGAAACCAAGATTATTTAAAGTATTTTTTTTGAAACTATATTTAGCCTCTAAGCTATTTTTGTCTAGATAAATATTTTTTATAAAACTTATATCTTTTTCTTGATAACTAAAACTAAAGCTCTTATCTTTAACTTTTGAAAAATTATAGGCTTGATTAGCTAAACTATACACCCCTGCCCCTTGAGCAAATTCTTGGCTGGTTAACTCTTTCTTTATTAGATGATCAACCAAACAAACTTTTTTATAACTATCATAGATCAAATACCTAGATAATTCATGGTTTTTAAACTTATCATGATAGGGCTCTTTTACTCTGTTTATTGTATTTATCAGATTAGTCGGTATATCTTTTAGGCTTAGTTCGTCTAAACTTCCCCCCAGCTCAGAAAAAACATAGGTTTTATCTTCTCTTTTTGCCACAATTTCGCTGTAACTGTCAAAATCTATATCTTGGCAAAAAAACTCAGAAACCCCTAACTTTTTGTCCAAAATAGCTTCTGCTTTAATTAAATAGTCATAGCAAGCTTTACGCAGATGAGGCAGATAAAACCCCCCAAAGATACCGTGCCAGTAAGCGCAATTAGTTTGAGCTTTCCATAAATTTAGAAAAGCATCCTTGTCTTTACTGTTATAATCTAGAGATAAGTTTATCTTTTTTGCCAGGTTAAGCATTCTTTTGTGCATAAAATTTAGCCGGGGGTACTTTATAAAAAAGTTCTTAAAGCTCTCTCCCCGGATAAACTGCCGGTACTTTTTGTAACTTTTATCTTCTTTTAAAAGATTATCTAAATTTTGATAGTTTAGATAATCTTGATAAGTTAAGGCCCATCTTTGCATCTTTGGATAAGTTGATGCCTCAATATAGGTAAGATCTTTTTTAGCAAATTTTTTAGCTGCCTGCTGGGAAGTTATTGTTTCAATCTCAGGGTTTCTTGCCAATAAAGTAAAAAATTCTTCTAACCAACCTTGCTTATAAACTAAGTCGTAACTGCCCGGCCAAAGCCCAAACTTCTCCCCGTCACAGAAAAAGTTAACCAAGACATCCTCTTTTTTCTTGCGGCTAATCAAGATATCAATAACTTCCTTGGGCTTCACAAAAGGAATTTTATCAGCAAGCAACTCATCGATAACAAACAAGCCTAAAGGATAACCTTGGTCTTCGGTTAAATAAAAACTCTCATTGCTTTGGTTAATCTGTTTTTTTTGATAAAAATTTGCCTGATCCAGGTAAGTATAACTAAAACCGGTTTGATTTAAAGTTTTTGCCAAAGACGGCTCCCAAACTCTTTCCGGAACCCAACAACCCTTAGGAGTTTTAGCAAAAGCCTTTTCTAAAAATTGGTTCATAAGTTTAATCTGGCCAACTCTATCTTCCTGGCCAACTATAGAAAAAATTGGTTCATAGTAACCTCCACCGACAATCTCTATCTGGCCGCATTCAACTAACTGCTTCAACTTATCTATCCAACCGGAAACATTAGCTTGAGCATAACTATACAAAGCCCCGGAATTATGGATAACTGCTTTTATCTGAGGAAATTTTTCTAGGATTGACAAAAAAGGAAGATAACAGCTAGCAAAAGCTTTATCAAATACAGAGGCTAAATTGCCGATGGGCTGGTGGTTATGCAACCCAAATACAAAGTATATTTTAGAGTCTTTATTTTGCATAAAAGTTAAAGAATAAAAGAATTTTAACATCTAACCGACTTCTGTCAACTGATGGAAATTCCCACTCTCTTTTTTTTAGATAGGGTGTCCTCAAATGGCCGAAAGCAGACGCCCTACTCTCATCGCCTCATTCCACTGCGGCAGTGGAATGAGGCGACTGCTCCTCTTCACAATTGCTTATTTTGTGATAAGATGGCTTCCCTTAAAAAAATAAAAACGATGAAAAAATATAAGTTAAAATCCTATCAAAGCAAAGCAAATATAGATTACCTAAAAGGCCTAAACCCCCAACAAAAAAAAGTAGTCACCGCTGCAAACGGAGCTGCCTTGGTTTTAGCCGGGGCCGGCAGCGGGAAAACACGAGTTTTAATCCATCGGCTCGCTTATCTTCTTAGCCAGGGGATAAACCCAAAAAGCATACTTGTTGCCACCTTTACCAATCGGGCTGCAGCCGAGATGACCCATCGAGCCGAGGCTCTTATCAACTCCAGCTTAAAAGGCCTTTGGTCGGGAACCTTCCACCATATCGGAAATCTTATCTTACGCCGGGAGGCCAAGAGTTTAGGCTACTCCTCTAGCTTTTCCATAGTTGACTCAGAAGATGCCAAAAGCCTAATTGATGATTGCCTGCAAAGTTTAGGCTACAACAAAAAAGAAAA
>JAIPHU010000004.1 GCA_021735045.1 Candidatus Omnitrophota bacterium
CGAGAGGACCGGAACAGGAGAACCACTGGTGTACCAGTTATCCCGCCAGGGGTAATGGCTGGGTAGCTATGTTCTTTCTGGATAAGCGCTGAAGGCATCTAAGCGCGAAGCCTATCCCAAAACTAGAAATCCCTTTCCGTTTTTTCGGGATGAAGGCAGGTTGGAGACTACGACCTTGATAGGGTGCAGGTGCAAGCATAGTAATATGTTCAGCCGAGCACTACTAATATGCCAATCGGCTTGGTGCCCAACTTTATTTAGTTAATAGTCCATAGTCCGTAGACCAAAGAGTGTCTATGGACTCTGGCTGTTAGCAATTGACTTTTATTTAGTTAATAGTTCACAGTCTGTAGATTAAAGAATATTTATGGACTACCGACTATTGACTATCGACTTTATTATTTGTCCGGTGACCATACTGAAGGGGCCACACCCGTTCCCATTCCGAATACGGCCGTTAAGCTCTTCAAGGCCGATGGTACTGCCTTGGCGACGAGGTGGGAGAGTAGGTAGTTGCCGGACTTTTTTTATTTTCTGGCCTTTAATCCTTGCCCTTTTTTATATTTTTGTTATATTATAGCTAATAATAATAAAGCAAAAGGGGGTATTAGTATGGATAAAAAAGATTTAGGTAAAACTTCAATTGGCATGCAGCCGAACGTTGCGGGATTGCTTTGCTATCTTGCTGGTTGGGTTACTGGATTTATTTTTTTCTTAATTGAAAAAGAAAATAAATTTGTTCGTTTTCATGCAATGCAGGCAATTATTCTTTCTGTGGCATTGATCATTTTAATGTTTATTCCTTTTGTTAATTTAATTGCTGCTTTAGTAGGTTTTGTGCTTTGGATCGTGATGATGGTTACAGCTTTTCAAGGAAAAAAAGTGAAAATACCTTTTGCTGCGAATATCGCTGAAAAAAACGCATAAGTTTAAGTAAGGGCCATTAGCTCAATCGGCAGAGCAGGGGCCTCTTAAGCCCAAGGTTGAAGGTTCGATTCCTTCATGGCCCATGATATATTTTGTTTTAAAAATATGGTTGCAAATATAAAAACTTGGTTGAGATAAAAAAGTAATCGGAACAAATAGAATTATTTTTAGGAAGTAGTTAGCTTCGCCTGCGGCGAAGATTTGTTTCGATTCCTTCATGGCCCATAATAAACAAAAACAATTAAATGCTTGATATTAAGTTTGTACGCGAAAATCCTCAAATTGTAAAAGAATCTCTCCGAAAAAGAAACTCTAATTTTGACTTGGATGATTTTCTAAAAATTGATCAAGCCAGAAGAAGCCTTTTGACTAAAATTGAAAGTCTGGCTGCAGAACAGAATAGAATAAGTAACAAGATTAAAGAGTTGATTAAAGACAAAAAAGACCCTCAAGAGACCATTAATAACAGTAAAAAACTAAAAGCAGAAATCGAATTGTTAAGAAATGAATTTAAAAATATTGATCAAGCCTGGATTGAAAAAAGTCTTCAAATTCCAAATATTCCAGATTCTTCTTTGCCCAAAGGGGATGCATCCGCAAACAAGGTTTTAAAAGAGGTAGGCAGAACTCCTAAATTTAAATTTGAACCTAAAGATCATCTTCAAATAGCTAAAAATTTGGACATAATTGATTTTAAACGCGCAACAAAGATTACCGGCTCTAATTTTGTTTGTTTTAAAGGGTTTGGTTCAAGGCTGGTGCGGGCATTAATCAATTTTATGTTGGATTTGCATACCGAAAGAAATGGTTATCAAGAAATTTGGCCACCAAAAATTGTCAATCAAGATTCAATGCAAACAACCGGCCAGTTACCTAATTTAAAAGAAGATATGTACAGATTAGAAGATACTGATTTTTGGCTGATTCCTACCGCCGAAGTACCGGTTACTAATCTTTGTTCTAATGAGCTCTTAGAAGAAAAAGATTTACCTATTTCTTATGCAGCATATACACCTTGTTTCAGAAAGGAAGCCGGTTCTTATGGAAAAGATACTAAAGGCTTAATGAGAGTTCATGAGTTTGATAAGGTTGAACTAGTTAAAATTACAAAACCAAACCAATCATATAAAGCCTTAGATACAATAGTAGCTAATGCTTGCCAAGTCCTAGATTTACTTAAACTACCCTACCGTGTTTTGCTTTTATCAACTGAAGATATTAGTTTTGCATCAGCTAAATGCTATGATATTGAGCTTTTTGCGCCAGGTTTAGATAAATGGCTTGAAGTTTCAAGTTGTTCTAATTTTGAAACCTTTCAAGCAAGACGAGGGAATATAAAGTATAAAGACTCTGAAACTAAGAAAAATCAATATGTACATACTTTAAATGGTTCCGGAGTTGCTCTGGCTAGATTAATTGCGGCAATTTTAGAAAATTATCAACAAAAAGATGGTTCTGTGATCATCCCTAAAGTTTTGAGGTCTTATTTAAGTGGAAGAAAGAGAATTAAAAAATAATTATGTCTTTACATTAGTTAAGTTTTTTCTTTTTTTAATAATTTTTTGCTTTTTGGCAAAATTCATTCATTATTTTATAAAAGAAATTCACAGTGTAGCAGGTTTAGATTTTAATACATTTATAGGTGCAATAGTTGCTGTTTTTGCTTTTTATCTATTCTTAACCGATTTAAATGGATTCTATAAAAAAATACAAAGATTTTTTTTTCGGTCAAAGTTTTTTTCCTGTTTATTTCCGTCAATTTTGATCATTCTTGCTTTAAGTTATTTTTTTATTCCGAAAATATTTAATATTTCCTTTGATAAAAATCTTTTTGTTTTTTTGGGGAGTTCTTCTTTGTTTATCCATTTAATTTATGTGGCAAGAGCTACCAAAGGAAATTCATTTAATACTTTAGTTAACTATCTTTTTATCTTTAGTATACTCATCGTTTTGAATCTAATCTTTTTTGGCCTTTATCTAAAGATTAATTTTAATTTTGAGCTAGGCAAGGTTTTGCTTGACGGGGTACAGGCAGGTACAGCCTTAATTAGAGATGTTTTTGTTAAAGGGTTTAAATAGTATTGGAATTATTGATTAATCTTGTCCTTGTGTTATAATTTTTAAGCTATAGAAATATTAATAAGATCTCTCACCCGCTACGTGGGTTCGAGATCCGAAAAATTATTTCATAATTTTTCGGAGAGGTGGCAGAGTCCGGTTGAATGCGGCGGTCTTGAAAACCGTTGTGGGGTTAAACCCACCGGGGGTTCGAATCCCTCCCTCTCCGTTAAAAATTTTCTAATTTTTAACGGAGAAGTCTCACCGTCGAAACATTATTTCGACGGTGGACTCTCCGCCAAAAATTAATTAATAAGTCAGAATTATTAAAAGAGAGGTTAAAAATGAATAAATGTCACAAAAAAACAAAAGAAATTACCGAAATTATTTTAAAAGCAAAAAAGAAAGCAACTTCTGAGGTTGACACAAAAGCTGAATCAGAATTTGTAAAAAACATTAAATGGCCGGTAGATTGTGTTGTTGGGCCTGGCCTAGAAGGTGCGATTGCCTGTGAAAGCAAGGTAGGATATGTAAATGGTTCAAAGGGTTGGCTTGTTTATAGGGGGTACGATATCTTTGAACTTTGTGCTCATTCCAGCTTTGAAGAAGTATCTTACCTTCTTCTTTACGGAAAATTACCTAGTGAAAATCAATTTAATAAATTTAAGGAAAAATTAATAGATTATCGGAATATCCCAAAAACTATCCGACTTTTATCTAGTTTCCCGGTTCAAGAGATGAATGCGATGGGGGCGTTACGTTTGGGAACAAATTTGATGCGGCAAGAATGCACATTTGTTGACCGCGAAGAATACAAACCAGGGGTAAAAACAACAATTAGTGCGGATGAAGATTCCATACCTATGGAAACTAGGCCTATGGGTGAAAGAAAAGCTATTTATTCTTTAAAAAGAGCCGAAGGCATTAAAAAACCCAGCGGTTTAAGTAAAGATCTGCATATGCCAGTAGGTTTTGAATCAGCCCTTCATCTTATCTCAGGAATTCCTACAATTGCGGGGGCTGTAGCCCGTTTAAGGGCTGGAGAGTTACCGCTTAATCCTGATCCAGAGCTTAGCCATGCTGCTAATTTAATTTATATGTTAACCGGCCGTAGGCCTAGTGCAATAGAGGAAAGAATCATGGATATAGCACTAATTCTTCATGCAGATCATGGAATGAATGCATCTACTTTTGCCACGATGGTTGTGGCATCTACATTGTCTGACCTATATTTTGCAATTGGTTCTGGGGTTGCTGCCCTTAACGGGTCTTTGCACGGAGGGGCTAACGAGCGTGTAATAAATATGCTGGCGGAAATTGGAAGTTCAGATAATGTTAAAAAATGGTATAAGAAAAAAAGAGAAAAAAAAGAAAAAATTAGTGGTTTTGGCCATCGGGTTTATAAGGCATATGATCCCCGAGCAAGAGTTTTAGGGCCTTTAGCTAATTTTTTAGTTAAATCGAAAAACGACTCAAAGATTAAGGATCTATTAAAAACTGCTAAAAACCTAGAAGGTGAGGTAGTCGCGAGCTTGGGTAAGGAAAAAAAGATCTTCCCTAACGTTGATTTTTATTCCGGCATTGTTTACTCTTGTCTAGATATACCAACTGAGCTTTTTACACCAATATTTGCGGTCAGTCGTGCTTCGGGTTGGACCGCAAGAGTTTTAGAATATCTTAAGAATAATCGCATTTTCCGACCCAGAGCTGTTTATTCTGGGCCTTTAGATGAAAAATATACACCAATTAGTAAACGTAAATAATTTCTTGACTAACATTTAGGAAAAACTTATAATTAAAAAAATCATCAAAATAAAGAGATAATATAGCCACGGTTAATATAGAGATACAGGGAGGCATAATGGTTGAAAAAAGTTTTAAGGTTATTTCTAATTCAGAGACTCATCTTACTGCGGAACTAATTTCTGAGGCCCTTCTAAATTACTTTACTCTAGATCCAACAAAATCTGATGTAGTTTTTGGAGTAGTTGAAGAAAAAGCCGAAACTAAAAAAAGACAAGCTGAGAAGATAAGCCTAGAAATATAAAAGGGGATATTGAGGCAGAAGGAAAAATGAAATGAAACGAATAACTCTGATCTCTATTGTTTGCTTACTGTTGTTTTCAATGGGTCTAGGAGCTCAAACAATTACCGACTCAGATTACTTAAAAAATACACTCAACTTAATTGCTGATAAAACTTTAAAGGCTTATAATCATCAAGATTACATAGCTTTTTTTAACTATTACTCCAATTCATTAGCCCAGTTTAAAAATAAAAACTATTTTGATAATTTGTTTGTTGCAGTGTATAAAGATAATTTTGGTGATATTGTCTCTAAAAAAATTCTTTCCGAGAAGAGCTCCCTAGATCCAGATTACCCCAGACTCGTTTACAGAGCAATTTGCACAAAGTGTAAGAATGTTTTAATCACCGTAAATTTTCAAAAAGAGTCTAATACCTATCGCATTAAACGGATAACTTTTGACCGTATACCACAAATATAAGTTTATTAGTAGTTTATTAGGTTGCGCCCGTAGATCAATTGGATAGATCGTTTGGCTACGGACCAGAAGGTTGCAGGTTCGACTCCTGCCGGGCGCATTGTTCGACTCTTCCGACGCTTTGATTTTGAAAAAAATCAAAGGTCGGAATCCCGACCGAAACGAAGTGGAGCGTCGGGACTGCCGGGCGCACCAATAAAGTCGATAGTCTATAGTCCATAGTCAATAGTTTAAGGAGGTTTTATGAAGGTTATTGTTCTTTATTACTCACCAGGAGGAACTACCAAGAGAATAGCAGAATTAATTGCCGGGTTTCTTAAGAAGGAAAAAGTAGAGGTAGATATTGCCGATACCGGTAGCTTTGAGGCGAAAAAATTAGTTAATTATGATGGGATAATCGTTGGCTCCCCAACCTATTACGGCACATTAGCAGCTTCGGTGAAAGAACTTTTTGATCAAAGCGTGGCTTTCCACGGAAAATTAGATGGAAAGGTTGGCGCAGCATTTTCTACTTCTCGTAATTTAGCTGGCGGAAACGAAACTACTATCTTAAGTATTTTGGAAGCAATGCTTATCCACGGCATGGTCATTCAAGGTGATTTCAAGGGAGATCATTATGGCCCGGTAGCTGTAGAAAAGGTTGATTATCGGGTTGAGCAAAATTGCCAAAGAGTTACGCAGCGATTTGTAAGGCTACTAAAATTAGTTTTAAGTTAAGAGTTTATATCATAGCTGTTAATTATGTTAACCGATCTATTGATAAAATTAGAAGAACTATTTAGCGTATCTCCTTTGATTGGCTTAGGAGCTAGCTTTCTAGCCGGTATTTTAGTGAGTTTTTCTCCCTGTAGTTATCCTTTAATTGCTGTTACCCTCGGGGTTATTGGCGTTACTTCCCTAGAGTCACGAGTTAAAAGTTTTTTCCTGAGTCTTTTATTTGTCTCCGGAATCATTTTCGTCTATGTAATTCTGGGTATATTTGCTTCTTTTACCGGTATTTTACTGGAAAGATTATATCTAAATCCTTTTACTTATCTGCTGCTTACACTATTTTTTCTTGTTTTTGGCTTAGCCCAATTAGATATAGTTAAATTAAAAATACCTTATTTTCATTCAGTATCACCTTTAAATAAAGAAAAAAACAAGCTATCAATATTTTTATTTGGGGTGATTTCTGGATTAGCTATAATTCCCTGCAATTTTCCGGTTTTAGGGGCTATTTTTGGTTTAATTTCTCTTAAACAGGATCTGATTTATGGATTTTTTTCTTTATTTTTGTTTTCACTTGGTTATGGTATAATTTTTCTTGTCTTGGGAGTTTTTACAACCGCTATCAGCAATTTACCTAAATACAACCGTTGGTTTAAGATAATTAGAAAAATTTTAGGTGTTTTTTTGATCTTAATTGGCTTATTTTTCTTAACTAAAACAATATTTTTATTTAAAGGATTATGATAAAAAGAAGTTTTTGGCTTTTAATTGTATTATTTTTTTTAACAACAGCCAGTGCAGAAACGGGTAGACTTGTTGATCTTG
Source organism: Candidatus Omnitrophota bacterium (assembly GCA_021735045.1). GTDB lineage: Bacteria > Omnitrophota > Gorgyraeia > Duberdicusellales > 4484-171 > PXAH01. The sequence goes on from JAIPHU010000004.1 coordinate 7,026, forward strand.
GGGGAAAGCTAGTTAGTTATCAAAAGATTACCTCTTCTCCTAAGACGATTCTTTTTGTTTGGACAAGTTGGTGTCCGTATTGTCAGATACAACTTGCTAAAATATCTAAAAGATGCTCTTATCCTGATATTAAGCTTCTCTTAGTAAACAGCGGAGAAAAGAAAAGTAGCGTCGAGCGTTTCGTAGAAAACAAAAAAGTCCCCAAGTGTGTAACCAAAAATATAATTTTAGATAAAAACTCGACTATCGCCAAAAAATTTTCTCTGTCTGGATTTCCAACTTTTATCTTTTTAAAAGATGGTAAATATTTAGCAAGATCTTATTACCTAAATAACGATTTAATTGATAAAATTTATTAACTAGAAAGTTATTTTAAAAAATTTTATTTTGGCTTACCAGATTTAAGTTTAGATTGACACTATATTTTTTTTGTGATATTTTACCCACCGTATTATAAAATAAAAAGATAGAGATAAAATGATAAAAAAAGAAAAAACTATAGGTATAGTTGGGTTTGGCAATATGGGATCGGCCTGTGCTCAAGCTATCGCTTTATCTGATAGTTATAAAGTTTTAGTTTACGATAAAAGAAAAAGTATTAAATATTGTTATCCTAAAGTAACTAAGGCCAAAAATCTCCCAACACTTATTAAAGAGTCTCAATTGCTTATCTTAGCAATCAAACCCAGAGACCTAGATTTATTTTTAGAAAAAAATGCTGCTATTATCTTAGCGACTAAACCTTTATTGATTAGCATTTTAGCTGGAGTTAAGATTAAAACCATTGAAAAAAAATTACCAAAAATAAAAGTAGTAAGGGCTATGCCTAACTTGGCCGTTAAAGTTAAAGAAGCAGTAACTTTTATTACAGCTGGAAAATTGGCAAAGCAGAAAGACCTAAAAGAAATAAAAAATATATTTTCCCTGATGGGCTATGTTCTTGAAGGTAAAGAACATACTGTCGATAAGATTACTGCGCTTTCGGGAAGCGGGCCGGGTTTTGTTTATTATTTTATGAAATCCTTTTATAAAACAGCTCTAAAGATGGGTTTTAAGAAAAAGGAGGCAAAAAAGATAATAGTTCAGACCTTCCAAGGTGCTTCTAAGTTAGCTTTTGAATCTGATAAAGACTTTTCTGAGCTTCTTGATTTAGTTGCTTCACCAGGAGGAACGACTGAAGCCGGAGTTTCTTCTTTTGATAAACTTAAGCTTTCTCAGAAAATATCTAAAGGTCTTTATGCGGCCTACAAAAAAGCAAAAAAGATATCTTTAGGTTCAACAAGGAGGAAGGGTTGAAAAGATTAGGAGTCATTGGTGGAACTGGAGTTTATGACTTAGAAGGGGTTGAAGAAAAAAAAGAGATAAAGCTAGATACTCCTTTTGGTCGGCCATCATCACAGTATATTCTGGGTAAAATCTCCGGCAAGGAAGTTGTTTTTCTGCCTCGTCATGATCTTGGTCATAAAACTAGCCCTTCGTCTATAAACTATCAAGCTAACATATACGGAATGAAAAAACTGGATGTTAGCAAAATACTTTCTGTATCGGCTTGTGGCTCTCTAAATGAAAGAATAAAACCACTGGATCTTGTAATTCCAGATCAGTTTATCGACCGGACCACAAAACGCAAAAATACTTTTTTTGAAAATGGAATAGTTGCACACGTTGCCTTGGCTCATCCTATCTGTAATAGCTTGGCTAAAATTTTAGAAAAGGCTGTAAAAGCTACGGGCTTAAAAAGTCATTTTGGTGGTACCTATCTAAATATAGAGGGGCCCCAATTCTCTACTAAAGCCGAATCAAATCTTTATAGAAGTTGGGGGGCTGATATTATTGGTATGACTAATTTTAGCGAAGCTAGACTGGCTCGTGAAGCTGAAATTTGTTATGTTAGTTTATCGGCGGTTACTGATTTTGATTGTTGGCATCCAGATTTTGGCGAAGTTAGTATCGAAGTTATTATAAAATATCTGCAAAAAAATTGCACGAACTCTAAAAAAGTAATTAAACAGTTTGTCGCTTTAGAAGATCCCGAAGCAGACTGTGACTGTCACCATGCTCTAAAAAATACTATAGTTACAAAACCAGAGGTTATTTCAAAGCAAACAAAAGAAAAACTTAATATCTTAATCAAAAAATATATAAAATGAGCATAATTGTTGTTGGTTCTGTTGGCCTAGATTCAGTAAAAACTCCATTTGGCACTGCAAAAAATGTGTTAGGTGGTTCAGCTAGTTATTTTTCTCATGCAGCTAGCTTATTTTCCCAGGTCAATCTAATTGCAACTGTTGGTAATAATTTTCCTAAAAAATATATAAAACTGTTTAATCAAAGAAATATAAGGCTAGATGGTCTTAAGCAGGTCGCCGGTAAAACTTTTAGCTGGTCTGGCCAGTATAGCTGGAATATGGCAGATCCTAAAACTATTTCGACTGAGCTGGGTGTCTTTGCTAACTTTCGCCCTAAGCTGCCAGCTCAATATAAGAAAAGTAAGCATATATTTTTAGCAAATATTGATCCTGAGCTGCAAAAAAATGTATTAGGACAAATCAAAGGCAGAGGATCGAAAATTATTGGTTGTGATACAATGGATTTTTGGATCCAAAACAAAAAAAAGAAATTATTGAACTTATTGAAAGATATCGATATATTTTTTATCAATGAATCTGAAGCCCGTCAATTAACCCAAGAGCCGAATCTGCTTAAAGCAGCTCGAGCCATATTAAAGTTTGGGCCAAAAAAAATATTTATAAAGCGCGGCGAGCATGGGGTTTTATTGGTTTCAGGAAAACATTTATTTACTGCTCCAGCCTATTTGATGGAATCGGTAGTTGACCCTACTGGCGCTGGAGATACTTTTGCCGGCGGGGTTATGGGATATTTGGCAATGACAAAAAGTAAAAGCATAGATACTTTAAGAAAAGCAGCGATCTATGGTACAATTATGGCAACTTTTGCAGTAGAGGATTTTAGTCTAGAAGGTCTAAAAAAGGTTAGTTCAATTAAACTAAAAACGAGAATGAAAAAATTTAGAAAATTAGTTTCGTTTTAATATGAAATATAAAGATACTTTGAATTTACCCAAAACTTCTTTTCCGATGCGGGCGCACTTGGCTAAACGTGAACCGGAAAGAATTGGTAGTTGGGAAAGATCTGATATTTATAATAATTTGCGCAAAGAAAGAGCCGGGCGTGATAAGTTTATTCTTCATGATGGGCCGCCTTATGCTAATGGGCCGATTCATATTGGCCATGCTTTAAATAAAATCTTAAAAGATATAATCGTAAAATTCAAGTTTCTAGATGGGTTTGATTGTCCATTTATAGTTGGATGGGATTGCCACGGTCTTCCTGTAGAACATCAGCTATTTAAGGAGCTTAAGCAAACCAAACATGATGTTGATATTATTGAGTTTCGCAAGAAAGCTTATGCTTATGCAGAAAAGTTTGTTCGCCTACAAACTCAAGACTTTAAGCGTCTGGGGATTTTTGCTGACTGGAAAAATCCTTATCTTACCTTCAACTCTAATTATGAATATTCAGTAATGAAACTTCTGGAAAGGTTAACTCAAGATGGTTATATATATCGGGGAAGAAAACCAGTTAACTGGTGTTCGAGCTGTGAGACTGCTTTAGCAGAAGCAGAGGTTGAATATAAAGATAAAAAATCCGAGTCTATATATTTTCTTTTTAAGGCACAAGATTTTGGAGAAAAAATATCTGAAAATTTAAGCAAAGAGACTTATTTTTGTGTTTGGACTACAACTCCCTGGACTGTTGTTTCCAATGTAGCAGTTGCCGTCTCTCCTTCTCTTACTTACAATTTAGTTTCTTATAAGGATAAATATATAATTATTGCTCAGAAGCTGCAAGCAACTTTAGAAGAAAAACTAAGTTGTAAGCTCGAAGTTGTTAAGACTATTGCCGGCAAGGACCTCCAAGGAGTTAGATTAGTCCATCCTTTTATTGATCGATCTTCTCCGGTTGTATTAGCAGATTTTATTTCATCAGAAGAAGGAACCGGCTGTGTGCATATTGCTCCGGGCCACGGACAAGAAGATTTTTCTTTGCAGAAAAAATATAATTTACAAATTATAATGCCGGTTAGAGAAGACGGAAAATTTATTGAACCAGAAGAGTTTAAAGAAAAAACCATTTATCAAGCCAATGATTTAGTTATAAGCAAATTAAAAGAAAAAGAAAGATTGGTTTGGCATGAAACCATAAATCATTCATATCCACATTGCTGGCGTTGTAAGAAGCCTATAATTTTTCGAGCTACATACCAGTGGTTTTTTGATGTTGATTATGATCAACTTCGGAAAAAACTTTTTGAAAAAATCGATACTGTAGAATGGATTCCCAGCAATGGCCAGGAAAGAATGAAATCAATGATTCGCCTCAGACCTGATTGGTGTCTTTCTCGACAGCGCCTTTGGGGTGCACCGATACCAGCCTTAAAATGTAACTCCTGTGGAAAAGTTTTTCTAGATTCAAAAATTATCGCAAAAACTGCTGATATATTTAGGGAAGAAGGTAGCAATTCTTGGTTTTTAAAACCTGTGGATGATTTTTTACCAGAGGGTTTCAGTTGTCCTAGTTGCCAAGCAGAAAGTTTTGCTAAAGAGTTTGATATCTTAGATGTTTGGTTTGAGTCAGGAGCAAGTTTTAATGCGGTTTTAGAGGATAGAGAAACATTGAGATGCCCGGCTGACTTGTATCTGGAGGGAAGCGACCAACATCGGGGTTGGTTCCAAGTATCATTAATTCCTGCTGTAGCAGCTAAATCTTTAGCGCCGTTTAAATCAATCCTAACTCACGGATTTGTTGTTGACGGAGAAGGAAAAAAGATGTCGAAATCTTTAGGTAACGTTATCGCTCCTCAAAATATTTCGAAAAAGTATGGAGCTGAGATTTTACGCCTTTGGACAGCGTTTTCAGACTACCGAGAAGACGTAAAAATATCAGATGATATTATAAAACAGTTAGCTGATCTTTATCGAAAGATTCGCAATACGATTCGTTATATCTTAGGCAATATCTGTGATTTTGATCCAAAAAAACATAAATTTGACTTTTCTGAATTAACCGAAATAGACAGATATATGCTGTCGAAAACAATGCTGTTTTTTCAAGAAACTCACAAACTATATAATTCTTATAGTTTTTATAAGGTCTGTCAAACCATTTTTCGTTTTTGTAATCAAACCTTAAGTTCTTTTTATCTTGACATTTTAAAAGACCGCTTGTATACTCAGGCACCTGATTCATACCCACGGCGTTCTTCGCAATTTGTTCTTTCAAAAATTTTGTTTATTCTGCTAAAACTTATTTCACCGATACTTTCATTTACTGCAGAAGAAGCGTACAGTTGTTGGGACATAAAAGATAAAGATTCATCTATCTTTGTTTCGGAACTCAAAGGCTTATATAAAAAAAATCAAGTTGACCATCAGCTTTTAAACAAATGGGAAAAACTAATATCTTTGCGGCAGAAGGTTTTAAAAGAGATAGAGAAAAAGCGAGAAGACAACTATATAGGCAGCTCTTTACAGGCTCATATTATTTTATCTTTTGAGCAAAAAGATTTAAACTTTTACCAAAAAAATAAAGATAACTTGGCAGAAATATTTATTGTTTCAGAAGTTACTATCCGAGAAGGAAAATTTAATATTGAAGTCAAAAAAGCTCAAGGAGAAAAGTGTATCCGTTGCTGGAACTGGAAAAAAGACATCGGAGAAGACAAGAATTTTCCCCAAATATGCAAAAAATGTATTAAGGCAATTAAGGAGGCAGGTTATGAAAAAGAAAAGCAGTCAAAGGAAGAAGACAACTAAAAAAAAGGCTAGCAAAGCGAAAAAAACAACAGCAAAAAAGAAAACCATAAAGAAAAAATTTAAAAAAAAGAAAAAAAGATTTTTAAAAAAAGAGTTGAATGCTTATCGAGAAAAACTATTAAATCTTAAGGATGATCTTATGAAGCAAATCCAAGAGATTTCTGATGAATCTTTACGCAAATCACAACAGGAAGCCTCCGGTGATATCTCTGCCTACAGCTTGCATTTAGCAGATCGGGCTTCTGACAGTTATGAAAGGGACTTTAATTTAGGCTTAGTTTCTTCTGAAAGAAGAATAGTGATGGAGATAGACGAAGCCTTAAAAAGGATCGATGAAAAACAGTACGGTTTTTGCCAGATGTGTAAAAAACCGATTGCAAAAAGAAGGTTAGACGCTATACCTTATGCTCGATACGGAACAAAATGTCAGAAAAAAATCGAAGAAGAAGAAAGATAGGCTAAAACTTCTCCTTACTCCATCTATTGCTTTTTTTATTATTGGCCTGGATTTTTGGATAAAAACTTATCTTCGCCTTAACTTTTCCTTCCAATCCTTCCCCTTAATCGATAAGTTAGTCTATATTACAGTTGTTTTTAATACCGGTACTGCTTTTGGCTTTTTGCAGGATAAGGCTAACTTGTTGGTTTATCTTACCTTAATTTTAATATTAATATTTTTATTTGTTATTAAAAAAGAACAGCAAAAAAGAGTAATTTTTTTAATCGCCACCGGGCTTGTCCTTGGAGGTGCTTTTTCTAATTTAATTGATCGTTTGATGCTTGGTGCTGTAGTTGATTATATTGATCTAAAGTTTTGGCCTGTTTTCAATTTATCTGATTCATGCATAACAATTGGGGCAATTCTTTTAATTATAGATTCATTTCGAAAAAGATCTTGATGAAAAAAGTTTTTATAGCTGGCCGAGATGAAGATAAAAAACGCCTTGATAAATTTTTATCTTCTCAACTTTCCGATATCTCTCGTTCAAAAATTGCCTCTTTAATCAAAAAAGGTTTTGTTAAAGTAAATCAACAATTTTTAAAAGGGAGTTACTTACTTTCAACTAACGATAAAGTTGAAATTAAAATACCTGAAGTCGATCAAAGGCTAAAACCTTATAACAAGCCGGTTACAGTACTTTGGGAAGATGAATCTCTTTTGGCGGTCTATAAACCGCAAGGATTAGTTGTTCATCCTCATGGACAAAATAAAGATAAAACTTTAATTAATGCACTATTGTATAAAGAAAAACAACTTTCTGATATTGATCCCGAGAGGCCGGGGGTTGTCCACCGTCTAGATAAAGAAACCAGTGGAGTAATAATTTTAGCTAAAAACAACAAAGTTCATAAACTTTTGGTTGAACAATTTAAAAATCGTCAAGTCCAGAAAGAATACTATGCTTTAGTTTGGGGCCAACCTAAAAATGATCAGTTTGAGGTCAATCTTTCTCTGCGCAGAAATAAAAAAAACCGGCTGAAAATGGAAGTTGGCTTATCTAATTCGAAAAGTGCACATACCAAAATAAAAGTTTTACAAAGATTGGATAATAAGACCAGCCTTTTGTCGGTATCTCCAAAAACCGGCCGGATGCACCAAATTAGAGTACATTTAAGTTTCCTGGGTTACCCTATAGCCGGGGATAAAAAATATGGTAAAAAAGATAACTATAAAAATCTATTTTTGCATGCCTACCGGATAAAGATCAAACACCCTATAGCCGGTAACTTCCTAGAGTTTAAGGCCGAACTTCCCGAGTATTTCAAAAAATTAATACAATAGTAGTTGAGTGGACTTTGAGTTTATATATGCTAAAATATTCGTTATGTATAATATAACACCATCTTCAGGGATTAAGGCTGAACTAAATATACCCGCTGATAAGTCTATTTCACATCGAGCGGTATTTTTGTCGGCTCTTTGCCCGCAGAAAACAAAAATTTATCCGTTCTTAAGCAGTGATGACACCGAGGCAACTCTAGATTGCATGAAAAGATTAGGGGTTAGCTGTTATCGCGATAGTTCTTCTCAAGATAACCTTTATGTCCAAGGAAAAAGTTTGTATTTTCCTAAAGAAGGGGAAGCTAAGCTTTTTGCCGGAGAGTCAGGGACTACAATCAGAATTCTAACTGGTTTACTTGTGGGGCAAAAATTTAGTTCTCACTTTAGTGCAAGTACTTATTTAAGCCGTCGGCCGATGAGCAGAATTATTAATCCTTTATCAGAGATGAAAGCAAATATCAGCGGAAATCGAAAAACTATCCAAGGTAAAGAAAATATATATCCACCCTTGATGATTGAGCCGGTTCCACAGCTAGTAGGAAAAGAACATAAAAATAAAATTGCCAGTGCACAAGTAAAATCGGCACTGCTTTTAGCTGGCTTATATGCAAAGGGACAAACTATAGTGGAGGAGCCTCATAAATCTCGTGATCATACTGAAAAAATGCTTAAAAATTTTGGTGCTGATATCAAAATTAACAACACCACAATCACCTTAACTCCCGGCAACAAGCTAAGGCCTCCCAAAGAAATATTTATTCCTTCGGATTTTTCTTCTGCTGCTTTTTTTATAGTTTTAGGCCTGATCTTAAAAAACAGTCAAATAACCATTAAAAATGTTAATCTTAATTCTACTCGTTGCGGTTTACTAAAAGTCTTAAAAAGGATGAATGCAGACATAACTATTAAAAACCAAAAGAATGCTGTTGAACCTTATGGTGATCTGGTAGTAAAGAGCTCTAAACTAAAGCCAACTATTGTTGAACCAGAGGAGATTCCAGCAATGATCGATGAAGTGCCCATACTTTGTGTTGCAGCAGCTTTTGCTAATGGAAGAACTCAAATTAAAGGAGTAAAAGAGCTTACCGTAAAAGAAACCGATAGAGTCAACTCAATGCTTGTTAATTTAGGTAAAGCTGGTGTTGGTATAGCAAAAAAATACTACGGCCAAGATGACTTAAAGATAGAAATAAACGGCAGCCGAAACTATAAAGGCGGAGAGTTTGAAAGCTATGGCGATCACCGTACTGCCATGAGCATGGTGATATTTGCTTTAACTGCCAAAGGGCCCAGTTCTATTGATGATCTAAGATGCATTAATAAGTCATTTCCGGAGTTTATGAAAATAGTTGAAAAAATTAAAAAAGATGAAGATTGATCTTCCCTGTTTACCAAAAAAGATAGTTTTAGTTGGCTTAAACTACAGAAAGCACGCTAAAGAACTCGGTATGGATATTCCCTCTGAGCCGATTCTTTTTCTTAAACCTCCTTCTTCACTGATTAGATCAGGCCAGGATATTATTTATCCCCAAGGAGTTAAGCGCATTGATTATGAAGCAGAGTTAGCAGTAATCATTAAAAAGAGGGCTAAGTGCATTAAAGAAAGCCGGGCAAAGGATTATATTTTAGGCTATAGTTGCTTAAATGATGTTACTGCCCGTAATCTACAAAAAAAAGATGGCCAGTGGACCAGAGCTAAGTCTTTTGATACCTTTTGCCCTCTCGGGCCTTGTGTTGAGACCGACTTAAATCCTGATTCGTTAAAGATTCAGACTTTTCTTAATGGTAAAATCAAACAAAGTTCCAATACATCAGATTTTATTTTTTCGGTTAACTATATACTCTCTTTTATCTCTAAAGTTATGACCCTGGAGGCTGGCGATATAGTTTCAACCGGTACACCTGAAGGGATAGGGCCAATGCAAAAAGGCGATAAGGTAGTTGTAGATATCGAAGGCATTGGGAGTTTAGAAAATCAAGTAGTTTAAAAAGGAGGCAAAATTGAAAAGTTTAACTAAATATTTAACTTTTAACACCAAAAAAGAAGTAGAACTTATTAACATTACCAATCAGATTGAATCTTTAGTTGCAGAAAGTAAGATTAAAGAAGGAATTTGTCTGGTTAATGCAATGCATATTACAGCTTCAGTTTTTATAAATGATGAAGAAGAAGGCCTAAAACAAGATTTTAAAGATTGGCTCGAAAAGCTTGCTCCCAAAGATGTTTCTTTGTATCGACATAATTTAGGCGTAGAAGATAACGGGCACGCTCACCTAAAACGAACCATTATGGGCCGAGAGGTTGTAATCGCAATAACTCAGGGAAAACTTGATTTTGGTCCATGGGAACAAGTTTTTTATGGCGAATTTGATGGAAAACGCTCAAAAAGAGTAGCTGTTAAGTTAATTGGCGAATAATCAGTTGGAAATAGGTTTTAATTTATGTTATATTATAATGGTGGAGAAAATATTAAATGTATGGTTAAAATTGATCAATAACAGGAAGGTGTAAGATGAAAAGCAGAAAAAATTTTACTTTGATTGAACTGTTGATTGTAGTTATTATTTTAGGTACTGTAGCTACTTTTGCAATTCCTGCTTATCGAAATGTGGTAGAAAACTCCAAAGCTAAAGTATGTCGGACAAATTTAAAACTTTTGATCGGGGGAGTAAAATCATATGCTCTTGAAAACGATAAACTGCCTGGATCTTTGGGCCAGCTTAGAGATAGACACCTAGATAGAGCTTGGGCTCAAATTTTAGAAAAAGAAGATAGATGGAAGATAGATTTAGCTTATTTAATTGTTAATATCGACAAAGGAAAATTAGCTTTTGCACAAGGAAGCTGGGATGATATGATCTCTTTAACTTGTCCTGCCGATGATACACCGCCGCCACAAGGCCATTCCTATGGAATAAACAAAAATATTGCTAATATGAGCCTTGAAGATTTTAAAAAGTTACCAGAGGATACCATAATAGTTGCTGATAGTAATAATCCAACTTTTACAAAAGTTTTACACAGACATAAACATTATAATCTAACCGGCGCCAGTAAATACGGACAATCAGCTACAAAAGATAAACAGCTTAGAGTTCATGGGTTAAGCAGCTCTGTCAAAGTTCCTGGAGTAAGCAGAAAACCTAGTAAAATGAATCCTTCTGGAATAGAACAAAGAAATGGACGCCCTGTTTACTCACCTGGTCTTGGTAATAGCCCTGTTTCACCTGCAGCTTCTAACTCTCCTATAGATAGAACTATCGGAAATTTTGGTTCAGGGGAGTTAAGTGATGAAAATCCTGACCAGGGTGGATATGGTAGTGATGTAACCAGTTCTGCTGGTTTTAATCAACTTAATAGACCGGTTGAGTCAACAGCTCCTGCTGAAAGTAGCTCCGGAGGTCATTCGCGTCCTCAACCAAGCCAAACTGCAGAAGATGATCAAGAAGCAGAAGAGGAAGATGATGACGACGATTGTCCTTGGTATGACCCATTTTGTTGGTTTAGTTAAATAAAAGATATCTAGCAAAAAAAACAATAGAGTGCAAAACAAAAAATATTCATTTCTTGTAGTTTTTGCTTTCATATCTTTCCTTTTTTTTCTTTATTCCCCCGACTATACAGCTAAAATAGATGACCTTATAAGTAAAGTTTTCTACGCTATTCAAAAAGATCAACTCGATCCGTCTAATCTTGTCGTAGTCAAAATCGATGATAAAACGCTCAAAGAAGTTAATAGTAAATGGCCTTTTGACCGTAGTTTATATGCAAAAGCACTCAAAATAATTGATAAATATAACCCAAAAGTAATAGGAATAGATATTGTTTTTGCCGGTGAAGGTAGCAAGGAAAAAGAAGATCAAGTTTTTGCATCCGCTTTAGAAAAAAATAAATCACCGGTAGTTTTAGCATATTTTTTGGGAAAAAAAGGTAAGCCCATATATCCTCAGAAAGAACTTAAGTTAAATGCAACCACAGCATTTATCAACGTTCCAGCTGGCGATGATCAGATTATCCGTTATGCACGCGGCTATTACAAAAAAAATAATTTTTCAGATTTTTCCTGGACAGTTAAAATTGCTTCTTATTTTTACAACACAACTCCTCAAAAAGAGTTAAATAAAATTGCAATTAATAAAACTGAAATTCCTCTTGAAGTAAATCAAATATTTTTAATAAACTACTTGTTGAAACCAAAAGATTTTCATAATATTTCTTTTTATCAAATATTTTCTAAGGATTTTTCGCCTAAAATTTTTACCGGAAAAATAGTATTAATATCACCAACCTTAGAGATAATCCATGATATCTATTCTACTCCTTTAGGAAAGATGCCGGGTATCTATATACACGGCAATGCACTTTTTAATATTATTCACAAAAAAATAGTACAAAATACTCCGTTTATATTAAATTTTATTTTTTTACTAATAGCTTTGTTAGCTATTGGATACTTTTTTATAACTTATACATTTTTGCGTTATATTATTCTTTCTACCGGTGTCTTGCTTTTATTACTTTGGGTCGATATTGGTTTAAGATTTAATGGATTTCAACTCCCTTACGGAAAGATAGCAGTTTCATGTTTTATGTTTATAAGTTTAGGGGCTGCCTATAGCTATCTAAATTATCTATTAGCTGTTGCTAAAATTAAAAATCGTGCCGTAGTTGACCCTCTAACCGGACTTTATAATATAAGATATTTTTTTGAACGTCTCTCTTTTGATACAAAAAAAATACCTAGACCGAAAATATATGAGGTTATAGTACGAATAAAAGGGTTCAAGAAAGCTTTGAATGATTTAAGTTTTTCTGAAATTAAATCTTTCTGGAACGAACTAGACAGTCTTTTGCATTCGATATCTAAACTTTGGTGTAGTTATTCTCAAGAAACGATTATTGGAAAAGTGACTACCATAAAAAAGCTTGATATCCTTAAGGAAAAAATCAAAAATTTATTATCTAAATACCAAATTCAGATCAACGTTCAGCTAGGGGCTATAAAGTTAACCCCTAAACTACTACAAAAAGCAGCTTTATCTGAACTAATAAATAAGATTGACCAAAGCGAAAAAGAAATAATTCTTTTCAACGAAAAAGAATTAACTGTTTCAAAACATAAAAAAAATAAAATTTCAGATTTTCTTTCTTCCCTTTATGCTGATACTGAAGAAAAAAATAGAGAGCTTCTTCTCCATATAAAAAAGATTAAAGAAGAAGAAAACAAAACAAAAAAAGCATATCTTCAGCTAGTAGCTTCTTTAATCTCTGCTTTAGAATCTAAAGATCCCTATACTGAAGGACATTCAAACCGAGTTTGTAAATATGCTTTGATGCTAGCTGATCAAATCGATTTATCAAAAGAAGAGAAAGACAAAATAGAAAAAGCTGCTTTATTGCACGATTTAGGAAAAATCGGTATCTCTGATTACGTTCTTCATAAAAAAGGTAAGTTATCCGAAACAGAATTTAATATTATAAAGGAACATTCAACTACTAGTGCAAAAATTTTAAAACCCATTGATGAATTTAAGGAAATTATTCCTTATATATTACATCACCACGAAAGCTTTGACGGAAGTGGATACCCCCATGGACTAGCTGGTAACTTCATCCCCCTTGGTGCCCGAATCTTAGCGGTAGCAGATATTTTTGATGCCTTAATTACCGGAAGAGACTACAAAAAGGCCTTCGAGCCTAAAAAAGCAACAGCTATACTTAAAGATATGAAAAATAAGAAACTAGACCCAAAGCTAGTAGATAGTTTTATTGCAGCTTTAAAGAAAAACCGAATTATTGATTAATATCTATATCCATTCATCTAACTAACCCTTGACACAGAATCCTATCAACGGTAAATTAATCACCATGGAAATACCAACTAGATACAATCCCAAGGAAACCGAAAAAAGGATTCTTCAGGAGTGGTTAAAAAGTTCAACGTTTCATGCAACAAAAAAAACCAATAAAGATCCTTTCTCTATTGTAATACCTCCGCCTAATATTACTGGAATTCTCCATATGGGGCATGCTTTAAATAATACTATCCAAGATGTATTAGTTCGTTATAAGCGTATGCGAGGCTATGAGGCGCTTTGGATGCCGGGGACTGACCATGCTGGAATTGCTACTCAAAATGTTGTTGAACGTGCATTAGCCAAAGAAGGTAAAACCAAAGATGATGTAGGTAGAGAAGAATTTCAAAAGCGTCTTTGGTCCTGGAAAGATAACTATGGCTCTAGGATAATTGACCAGCTTAAAAAAATTGGGGCTAGCTGTGACTGGAAAAGATTAAGATTTACTATGGACCAAGCTTATAGCCGGGCTGTAGGTGAAGTCTTTCTTCAGCTTTTTAATCAAGATTTAATCTATCGCGGTAACTATATCATAAATTGGTGCCCGCGCTGTAAGACTGCTCTTAGCGATGAAGAGGCAGCCCACAAAGAAGTTGACGGTTGGTTATATTATTTACGTTATCCGGTTGAAACTAAAGAAGGTGATAAAAAGTATATTAGTGTAGCTACAACTCGGCCTGAGACTATGCTCGGTGATACAGCAGTAGCTATAAATCCTAAAGATAAAAGATACAGTTGGCTTAAAGAAGCCAAAGTAATTTTACCAATTGCAGGAAGATCTTTAAAGATTATTGAAGATAAAGCCGTTGATCCAGAGTTTGGAACCGGAGTTGTTAAAGTTACTCCGGCTCATGATCCAGTTGATTTTCAACTAGGCAAAAAGCACGATCTTGAGTTTATAAATATAATGAATGAAGATGCAACATTAAATCAAAACGTACCGGAAAATTTCCAAGGCCTAGACCGTTTTGAAGCTAGGGCTGCGCTAGTTGAACTATTGGCCCAAAAGAAACTTATTGAAAAGAAAGAACCTTACAATCTCGGGGCTGGCCATTGCTATAGATGTAATACTATAGTTGAGCCGCGGATTTCTTTGCAGTGGTTTGTGAAGATGAAACCTCTTGCCCAGGAAGCAATAAAAGTTGTTCAACAAGACAAAATAAAATTTTACCCCCGGCGTTGGAAAAAAGTTTACCTTAATTGGATGTTTAATATCCAGGATTGGTGTATTTCCCGTCAAATCTGGTGGGGGCACAGAATTCCGGTCTGGTATTGCCAAGATTGCTATAATCCAGATTCAGGCGATAAAAAAGGAATTATTGCTGCGAAGGAAAAACCAGAAAAATGCCCTGATTGCGGTAGCCAAAAGTTAAAACAAGACCCAGATGTATTAGATACTTGGTTTTCAAGCTGGCTTTGGCCTTTTGCGACTTTTGGCTGGCCGTTTGAAAAACGAGGGACGAGGGACGAGGGACGAGGGACGAAAGAGAAAAAAGAGGAGTTTGAGTATTTTTATCCGACCAATACCCTGGTAACTGCCTCAGAAATACTTTTTTTCTGGGTAGCACGAATGATTATGGCATCATTAAAGTTTACCGGAAAAATTCCTTTTTCTGATGTAATCATCCACGGAACAGTTAGAGACGATAAGGGGATAAAGATGTCAAAATCCTTAGGCAATGTTATCGATCCTCTGGAGATCATCGACAAATATGGAGCTGATGCTCTCCGCTTTTCTTTGATGTTTTTAGCAGCCAGCGGTTCAGATGTTTTTCTATCTACAGATAAATTTTTAATGGGACGAAATTTTTCAAATAAAATTTGGAATGCTAACCGTTTTATTTTTTCAAAAATTCAAGATAAAAAAATCAACATCGATAAATTAGAATATAGTTTTGAAGATGAGTCAGATGCTTGGATTCTAGATAAGTTAAATAAAACAGTTGCGAATTGTTCTAAAGCTATAGAAAAGCACAGAATAGATGAAGCAATAAAAAAAGCTTATGATTTTTTCTGGCATTCTTTTTGCGACTGGTATCTTGAGATTATTAAAGATAATTTTAATCAAGAAAAGGCAAATAATTCAGTTTTTATTTTGATTTCATCGCTTCAACTTCTGCATCCTTTTATTCCGTTTATTACCGAGGAGATTTTTTCTTTGATTAAGCAGAATAGTTCTTTGCCGGTAACTGAATCTATATCGAAATCGGGTTGGCCGAAGCAGCAGAAAATCGACATAAACCCTGAGAGCCTGGTTATTTTTACAAAAATAATCGATAGTGTAGATAAGATAAGAGACCTGCGTGGAGATTTAGGTTTAGGCCAGGAAAAAATATCTTTAGAAGTTAAAACTAACCTCGGTCTAAGAGAGTTTTGGAATAGGCATAAGGGTTGGTTTAGTAAGCTGGTAGCCGCCAATAATGTTAATTTAGTTGACAATCTAGAAAGAGTTTTTTACCAAAATAAATATTGGTCAATTAACTTAAAAATTGATTCAGCAAACCTAGATAAATTTAGCCAGGCCCTGGATAAAAAGATTGATAACTTTAGTTCTTTAATTAAAAAAACAGAAGGCAAGTTAAAGAATGAAAATTTTATCAAAAATGCACCTAAAAATATTATAGCCAAAGAAAAAGCAAAACAAAGTGATTTTTCTAAACAACTTATGCGTCTAAAAAATTTAAAGGAGATAATCAGCTGAAATGATTTCAAATAAAACTAAACAAATTATCCAAAGAGCTTTATTAGAAGATAAAGTAAAACAAGATAAAACAACTCGCTTGGTTATTCCGGCTAAAAAGAAAGGCCAAGCTGTAATAACTGCTAAAGAAAAAGGAGTTCTTTGTGGAACAGATTTAGTTAAGTTCATCTTTAAAAAAATAGATAAAAAAATTAAGGTAGAATTTTTTGCTAAAGACGCAGATCTTATCAATAAGGAAGAAAAAGTAGCTACCATCTCAGGCAATTTACAAACCATATTAAAAGCCGAAAGAGTTGCCTTAAACTTTTTGTCTTTACTTTCAGGGGTAGCTACCACAGCTTGGTTGTTTGTGAATAAAGTAAAGAAGGCAAAGGTTGCTATAAAAGATACTCGTAAAACTACACCTGGTTTACGCAAACTAGAAAAATATGCGGTTTTAGTTGGCGGGGGAAAGAATCACCGTTATAGCCTAGCTGAAGGAATTATTGTAAAAGACAACCACCTTAAAGCAGCAGGTATAGTTAATAAAGAAAATAAAGTAAATCATAAAAGCTTAAAAGAGGCTATAAAAAAGTTAAGAAAAAAGACAAAATTTCCGATTGAAATCGAAGTTGAAACCTTTCAAGAGTTTCTTGAAGTTGCTAAATATAGCCCGGATATAATTATGCTTGATAATTTTTCTAAAAAAGATTTAGTTAAAGCTGTAGGCTACCGGAATAAACATTTTCCGAAAATAGAGCTTGAGGCTTCCGGTGGAATTAGCTTAAGAAATATTGAAACAGTCGCCTCAACCGGAGTTGATTCTATATCGGTTGGGTCAATCACCCATTCTCCTAAAGCTCTTGATTTTTCCTTAGAACTTAATTAACTTTTCTAAAATGCATAAGTTTAAACTAAAGAGTAAGTTTAAGCCTACCGGAGACCAACCTGAGGCAATTAAGGCACTTACCCGGCGAATAAAAAGTAATAAACCCTATTCGACTCTTTTAGGTGTTACCGGATCCGGCAAAACTTTTACCTTGGCATCCGCAATTGAAAAGATTAACCGGCCGATACTTTTGATTTCTCATAATAAAACACTCGCTAGCCAGCTTTATGCAGAACTTAAAAGCTTCTTTCCGCAAAATGCGGTTGAATATTTTGTTAGCTACTACGACTACTATCAACCGGAAAGCTATATTCCTCAAACTGATACCTATATTGAAAAAGATGCGTCCATCAACGATCGGTTGGATAGATTAAGGCTTTCGGCAACCAGCTCTCTGCTTACCCGAAAGGATGTTATTGTAGTAGCGTCAGTTTCTTGCATCTATAATCTTGGTTCTCCAGAAGAATATCGTGATTTTGCTTTTTATATAAAGGCCGGTAACTATATTTCCCAAAATGATCTTTCTCATAAGTTAGTAGAACTGCAGTATCAAAGAAATGACTATGATTTTTCACGAGGCAGTTTTCGAATAAAAGGAGATGTTGTAGATATCTATCCTGCTTATAGTCAAAAAGCAAACCGAATCGAGTTTTTTGGCGAGACAATAGAAAAAATTTATCAGTTTGACCCGGCAAGCGGGAAAAAAATAACTGAACTAGATCAGGTGGCTATCTATCCGGCTAAGCATTTTTTAATTGGAAAAGATAGAGTAAAAGCTGGAATAAAAACAATTAGAAAAGAACTAGAGCAAAGAATTGAATCTCTTACAAAAAAAA
Source organism: Candidatus Omnitrophota bacterium (assembly GCA_021735045.1). Lineage (GTDB taxonomy): Bacteria > Omnitrophota > Gorgyraeia > Duberdicusellales > 4484-171 > PXAH01. Next base: position 24,907 of record JAIPHU010000004.1, read on the forward strand.
ACAAGCTGCTGGAAGCACAGCGGCTGCGCCAGAGAACTCTATTTGATTTAGAGATGTTGGCTGAATGCGGCTGGTGTCACGGAATTGAAAACTATTCCCGTCATCTAAGCGGAAGGCCGGCTGGTTCAAGGCCGTATTGCTTGATAGACTATTTCCCTAAAGATTTTATAACGATTATTGATGAAAGCCATGTAACTATTCCCCAAATAAAGGGGATGTATCTCGGCGATAAATCCCGCAAGGAAACTCTTGTTCAGCATGGCTTTCGCCTCCCGTCTTGCTTAGATAATCGTCCGCTGCGTTATCCGGAGTTTAAGGATATTAGCCAGCAAACTGTTTTTGTCTCGGCTACACCTACTAACTATGAAGTTAAACTTTCGGAAGGAAAGGTAATTGAACAAATTATTCGACCGACCGGCCTGCCTGACCCTAAAATTAAAGTAAGGCCAACTAAAAATCAAATCGATGATCTAACCGCAAGAATAAAAGAAAAGACTGCTTTAGGAGAGCGGACTTTAATCACGACCTTAACTAAACGAATGGCTGAGGAGTTAACCGAATACCTAAAAGATGAATCTTTATCAGTTGCCTATATCCACTCAGAAATAGATACCCTAGAGCGAACTAAGATCTTGCGCCAGCTAAGGCTAAAAGAGTTTGATAGTTTAGTAGGGGTCAATCTATTGCGGGAAGGGCTAGATCTACCGGAAGTATCTTCGGTGGTTATTCTTGATGCAGACAAAGAAGGGTTTTTGCGTTCAGCTACTTCTTTAATCCAGGTAGCCGGAAGGTGTGCCCGAAATATAAACGGTGAAGTTATAATGTATGCTGATACGATCACAAAGTCTATGCAGAAAGCAATCCAAGAAAGCAGCCGCCGCCGTAAGATCCAGATTGAATATAATAAGAAGAACAATATCACGCCCCGCTCAATTGAATCAGCAGTAAAAGAAGGTATAGAAGTTTACCTCAAAGAAGAAGAAAAACTTTATCAGCAGCTGGGCCTAGACAACAAAGAGGTTGATCTGCATCAAGCCGTAGCTCAATTGGAGAAAGAGATGTATATTGCGGCAAAAAATCTCCATTTTGAAAAAGCAGCTCAACTACGCGATAAGATCAAAAACTTAAAAAAAGCTATTAGAAAAGCTTAAAACTGATAAAATAGCTTAATCAATTAAATAAGGAGATTAATAAGATGATTGGGATAGATGCAGGTAACACCAGCCTAAAATTTGGTATTTTTCATAAACATAAATTAAAAAAAGTTTATTTTCTTGATACAAACAAAGCAAATAAAAGATCAATAAAAAAAATCATATCAAATTTTGATAAAAAAAATCCTTTAGTTCTTTGTTCGGTTGTACCCAAAGTCAATGATCTGTTTTTGAGTTTAAAGAGAAAAGTCTATCTTGTCGGCCAAGACCTAGATCTACCCATAAAGTGCTTGTATAATAAAGATAATGTGGGAGATGACCGCTTGCTGGCTGCTTATACTGCAAAAAAGATTGAAAACTCTGTACGTTTAATTCTTGATTTTGGAACTGCAATAACCTTAGATTTTTTATCCAAAAAAGGAGATTATCAAGGCGGAATAATTTTACCGGGTATAAACTCAACTTTAAAAACATTTAAAAGCTGCGCTCTTTTACCTAACAAGATTAAAATTACCAAAACAAAAAAAATAATCCCTAAAAATACTTCTGAAAGCATCAACAAAGGCCTTCAGGATGGATTCAGCTTAATGATTAATGGATTAGTTGATAAATATCAGAAGAAATTAAAACTTTCCCAAAAAGATAAAGTGGTAGTAACTGGAGGAGATTTTTTGAGAGTTAAATCATACCTTAACTTTAATTTTCAATATGAAAAACACCTAGTTTTACAAGGATTATTTTATCTTTACCAAAATTTTTTAGCCCATAATTCATAACTATTTCTCTCCCAAATAGTTAAAAAATAAAAAAAATTCTTAGAAAAGACTTGACAATTACCAACAAATTAGTAAAATAATTAGCACTCTTACCCATAGATTGCTAATTTAGACGATAATAAGTTTTACAAACGTGTTAAGGAGGTGTAATATGAAGGTTAAACCTTTAGGTGACAGAATTTTGATCAAGCAGGTAGAAGCAGAGGAAAAGACTTCTGGAGGGATTGTAATCCCTGATACTGCTAAAGAAAAGCCACAGCAGGCTGAAGTAGTTGCTGTAGGTGAAGGCAAGAAGAAGGAAGATGGCTCGGCTATCCCCTTATCGGTAAAAGAGGGCGATCGTGTTCTTTATGGAAAATATGCCGGTACAGAAATTTCAATTCAAGGCCAAGACTATCTAATTGTTAAAGAAGAAGATATTCTGGGAATCGTAACATAAGTTAAGGAGGTAATTTATGGCAAAACAATTATTATTTAATGAAGAAGCACGCAGAGCTGTTTTGCGTGGGGTTGAACAATTAGCTAAAGCAGTTAAAGTTACTTTAGGTCCTAAGGGAAGAAACGCTGTTTTAGAAAAAAAGTTTGGTTCACCTACCATCACCAAAGATGGTGTAACAGTAGCAAAAGAAATGGAAGTTGAGGAACCTTTTGAAAATATCGGCGTTCAGCTTATAAAAGAAGTAGCAGAAAAAACTTCAGATACTGCTGGTGACGGTACAACTACAGCCACAGTATTGGCTGAAGCAATTTTTAAAGAAGGCTTGAAGAATGTCGCTGCTGGTGCAAACCCAATGGCTATAAAAAGAGGAATTGATAAAGCTGTTGAGGCAGTGGTTGCCGAAATCAAGGGACTTTCAAAAACAATCCAAGGTAAAAAGGAAATTGCTCAAGTAGCAACTATTGCAGCTAACGGTGATTCTCAAGTAGGAGAACTTATCGCTGATGCAATGGAGAAAGTTGGAAAAGATGGTGTAATCACAGTTGAGGAAGCAAAGTCAATGGCTACCACCTTAGATACAGTAGAAGGGATGCAGTTTGATCAAGGCTACCTTTCCCCTTACTTTTCAACTGATACCGAAAAGATGCAAGTAGCATTAGATGATCCTTTTATCTTAATTCACGAAAAAAAGATATCAAACCTTAAGACTATGCTTCCTTTATTAGAAAGTGTTGCCAAAGCAGGTAAACCACTTATGATTATTGCCGAAGATATTGAAGGTGAAGCTTTAGCTACATTAGTTGTAAACAAAATTAGAGGTACATTATCTTGCTGTGCAGTAAAAGCACCTGGATATGGTGACCGCAGAAAAGCAATGCTTGAAGATATTGCAACTTTAACTGGTGGTAAATCTGTTTCTGAGGATCTAGGCATCAAGTTAGAAAACGTAACCCTAGAAGACCTAGGAAGAGCTAAACGAGTAAGAGTAGATAAAGAAAACACCACTATCGTTGAAGGTGCAGGTAAAAGTGAAGATATTCAATCAAGGATAAAACAGCTTAAAACTCAAATTGAAGACAGCGATTCAGACTACGATCGGGAAAAACTACAAGAACGCTTAGCTAAAATCGCTGGCGGAGTTGCAGTAATCAATGTTGGTGCAGCAACCGAGACTGAAATGAAAGAAAAGAAAGCTAGAGTTGAAGATGCTCTTCATGCAACCCGAGCTGCCGTTGAAGAAGGAATTATCCCTGGCGGAGAAGTCGGCTTGCTTTATAGCATCCCAGCCCTAGATAAAGTCAAAGCAAAAGGTGAAGAAAAAACCGGTGTTGATGTTATCCGGCGTGCGCTAGAAGCACCGATTCGCCAATTAGTTTTCAACGCTGGTGTTGAAGGTTCGGTTATTGTGGAGAAGCTAAAGAGTGAAAAATCTCCACGCGGGTTTGATGCAGCAGAAGAAGAGATAGTTGATATGTTTGAAAACGGGATAATTGATCCTACTAAAGTAGCAAGAACTGCTTTACAAAATGCAGCTTCAATCTCTTCTCTTTTAATCACAACTGAAGCAGTAATCGCTGACAAGCCTGAAAAAGAAGATAAAGGACCTGCCGGTGGTGGAATGCCGGGTGGAATGCCGGGTGGAATGCCGGGTGGAATGCCGGGTGGAATGGGTATGTAAGTTAAGGCTTAAAAAAGATTTTAAAAAGAGGCTGTCTGATTTTAGGCAGCCTCTTTTTTTTGTTTATAATCTTTTGGTTTATGTTATAATTCTATGAATAAAAAAATTTATTATGAAAGTAAATAATCATTTCCAACTTACAAGCGTGGTTGCCGATAATCTAGAAGCAGGGCTATTTCGTTATTCATTGGCACCGGATAATAAGTTTATTTCTTTTAACAACTCTTTTTTAAAACTAGTAGGTTGTACTGGAGTAGAGTTGTCTTTGAAAAAAATTGATATTTTATTTTCTTCCTTCAGCGATAAAAATATTTTTTTCAATCTTCTTAACCGGGGCGGACCGGTGAGATTATTCCACACCAAACCAAAAGATAAAGACGATTGGGTTGCTGTTTCAGCCGCAATTGTTTATACCCAAGATAAACAAAAAATTATCGAAGGCCTTGTTCAGGATATTTCCCATCAAAAAAAGATGCATGATCATATATTTGTCGAAAAACATTTTTTAGAAAATCTCTTAGACAATCTTCCTGATGCAGTTTATTTTAAAGATATCGAAAGCCGGATTATAAAGGCAAATAGATTTTATATCCAAGGAACCGGGCTTGCCAAAGAAGAAATAATGGGAAAAACTGATTTTGACTTTTTTTCTTTCGAACAAGCCCAAGAAATGTTTAAAGATGATCAACAAGTTATCTCCAGCGGTAAGCCGCTTGTTGGTAAAATTGAAAAAACCACTCTTTCCGATGGCAGCAAAAATCAAGTTATAACTACAAAAATACCGATGCATGACAAGCAGGGAAAAATCATCGGAACAATGGGGATAACCAGGGATATAACTGCACATGCAAATCTAGAAGAAGAAAAATTTTCGATGATGATCAACACTTTAGAGGTTTTAGGTAAAGCCTTAGAGCTAAGAGACCCTTACACCTTTAATCATACTCGTTTTGTTTCTAAAATAGCCCAAGATATTGCCTCAGAATTAAGGTGGGATGCACATCGACTTTTGGGAATAAAACTTGCCGGTGAACTTCATGATTTAGGTAAAATTGCTATTCCTATTGATATTTTAAATCGTCCGGGAAAACTTTCTGATCTTGAATACAGCCTAATAAAAGAACATTCACACAGTTGCTATGAGTTAATGAAAGATTTTGCTTTCCCTTTTCCTTTGGCTAAAGCGGTTTATCAACACCATGAAAGAATTGATGGTTCCGGTTATCCGCAAGGTCTAACCTCAAAAGAAATTATTACCGAAGCCAAGGTTTTAGCAGTAAGCGATGTATTAGAAGCTATGACCAGCCATCGGCCTTACCGGGAAGCTTTGGGGATTGAAAACGCCAAGGCAGAGCTAAAATCAGGAAGAGGTTCTAAATATGATCCCGAAATTGTTGATATTGCAATAGATTTAATCGAGAAAAACGATAACAAGATTTTTTGGAAAAATTAATAAAATTTACTTGCACTTTTTTTAAATTCGTGATATAAACTTTCCTTACATCGTACAGATAAAATAAACTATTGACTTAAATTAACTAAAACAAAATGAAAGAAATAAAAATTTTTGCCAGAGCCGGACAAGGAGCGATCACTACAGCCGCAATATTGGGCGAGGCTCTTTTCTATGAAGATAAGTTTTCTTATGCATTTCCGCATTTTGGTGCAGCCCGGATGGGGGCTCCGATGAATGCTTTTTTGCGTTTTGACCAAAAGCCAATCCGGCTGCGTTCTCAAATTTATAACCCAGACTATATTATTGTGATTGATCCAACTCTAATTGAATCAGAAAAATGTTTTAATAATCTAAAAGATCAAGGTAAAGCCGTGGTTGCAGTGCGTAAAAACACACAAATTCCGGATAAAAAAGATATAACTATCTCCAGCTTGGAGGCAGAAAAAATTGCCAAAGATATCATCGGCCGGCCCTTTGCAAATACGGTCCTCTTAGGAGCATTCGCCAAGGCAACCGAGGAAGTAAAACTGGATTCAATTTTAAAATCAGTGGAAGCAAGATTTAAAAGCAAGCCGGCAGTTTTAGATAAAAATTTAGCTGCAGTAAAAAAAGGATACGCCAGTGTTTAGTATATTAGCTGCAAAACCAAAATCATCACAGAGAAATAAAACCGGTTCTTGGCGTTCAACCAAGATGCCTCGTTTTAATGGTAAAGAATGTATAAACTGCGGGCTTTGTAAATTTATCTGTCCTGAAGGTTGTATTGTCGGAAAAGAAAAAAACCAATATTCAGTAGATTTTGATTATTGTAAGGGTTGCGGCCTTTGTGCTTATATTTGCCCTAAAAATGATATAGAAATGGTAGAAAACAAACAAGAGGAGAACAAAGAGAAATGAAAAAATTTCTTGAAGGTTCATTTGCAATGGCTCAGGCGGCAAAATTATGCCGGCCCGGAGTAATTGCTGCCTACCCGATTACTCCTCAAACTCATATTGTAGAAAACTTAGCTCAATTTATTGCCGACGGAAAATTAGATGCTAAATCCGTCAATGTCGAAAGCGAACATTCGGCTGCATCTTGTGTGTTAGGCTCTCAAGCTGCCGGGGTAAGAAGTTTTACTTGTTCTAGCTCACAAGGTTTAATCTTGATGTCCGAGGTCTTATTTTGTATCGCCGGGATGCGTCTTCCGGTAATGTTGGTTTGTGCCAACCGGGCTCTTTCGGCGCCGATAAACATCTGGAACGACCAACAAGATTCGATTGCAGTAAGAGATGCCGGCTGGATGCAATTTTATGCCGAAAACAATCAAGAAGCAGTGGACTTAATCATTGCCAGCCATAAAATAGCCGAAAACTCTAAAGTAATGCTTCCGGCGATGGTTTGTGTTGATGGTTTTATCTTAACTCACGGTATGGAAGTAGTAGATATTCCCGATCAAAAGGATGTCGATAATTTTCTTCCCTCATATAATCCGCCTTATAAGCTCGATCCTGAAAATCCAATGAGTTTTGGCTTGTTAGGTACTCCTGATGTATATCAAGAAACTCGTTATGCAATTCAAAAAACATTAGAAGATGTTTTAGGGATGGTTCCAAAAGTAGGTAAAGAATATAAAGATAAATTTGGGCGAGACAGCCTAAGGTTGGTAGAAGAGTACAAAACATCTGATGCTGAAACTGTTTTGGTTGCTATGGGCTCAGTTTGCGGAACTATAAAAGATATAGTTGACACAGAAAGAGAAAAAGGCAAAAAGATTGGATTGTTAAAAATAGTAAGCTACCGTCCTTTCCCCAAAGAAGCTATTATAAAAGCACTAAAGCCAGCAAAAAATATAGGAGTTGTCGATAAAGATATCTCCTTAGGTTCAGACGGTGCTCTATATTCTGAAATTAATTCGTTGCTTCCATCTGATAAAAAAGTAAGTGGTTTTGTCGCTGGCCTAGGTGGCCGGGATATAAAACCTACTACCGTCAAAGAGATTATTGAACTAACTGAAAAAGAACAAAATAGTTGTAAATTTGTTGATTTAAATAAAGACATACTCTGGGAGAAGTTTAAAACCATTTAAAACTATGAACAAAGAACACTTTCAAGAAAATTGTTATGTTTCCGGCCATACCGCCTGTGCAGGTTGCGGACAATCGATGGCAGTAAGAATTGTGATTAATGCTGCCGGCGAAAATACTATTGCTTCAAATGCAACTGGTTGTTTAGAAGTTTTCTCCAGTAAAGCACCAGAATCTGCCTTTGGCGTGCCTTGGATTCATTCCTTGTTTGAAAATTCTGCAGCTGTAGCAAGCGGGGTTGAAACCGCCCTAGTTCATCAAGGCAAAAAAGAGAATATCAACATTATAGCCCAAGCTGGAGACGGAGGAACTGCTGATATCGGCCTGCAGGCTTTATCCGGGATGCTAGAACGGGGCCATGACATACTATTTGTTTGTTATGACAATGAAGCTTATATGAATACCGGAATTCAGCGTAGTGGCTCAACTCCGTTTAATGCAAGTACTACAACTTCACCGGCCGGGAAACAATCAACTGGAAATCCACGGCCGAAAAAACCAATGGTAGAAATTTGTGCCGCCCATCATATCCCGTATTCAGCCACAAGCTCTGTTGCAAACCCTAAAGATATTGAAATTAAAGTTAAAAAAGCCTTAAAGATTAAGGGGCCAAAATATCTACAAATTCACGTTCCCTGTCCTTTGGGATGGAGAATAGATTCTTCTCAAACTATTGAGGTTGCAAAACTTGCAGTTAATACCGGGCTTTATCCTTTAGTTGAATATGAGTACGGTAGGTTGACTAAAACTCGTAAAATAAGCTCACCTAAGCCTGTATCTGAATATTTAAAAACACAAGGCCGCTTTCGTCATCTTCTAAAAGACCAAGAAGCTTTAGCCGCAGTTCAGAAAGTTGCTGATAAAAATATTGACTACTACGGCTTAAAATAAAACAATAAACTATGAAAATTATAATTGACGAAAACGCTTGTATCGGCTGTGGTTTATGCATAAATCTTTGCCCAGAGATTTTTGTTCTCCAAGATAATAATATTGCCAAGGTAAAGTCAAAAGAGCCTTGCGATAAAAACCTTCACAAAATCGCTTCCCAATGTCCGGTCAACGCGATCTTAATTAAAGACTAATATTATTGAGGAACTTCTAACTGGAAGGATAATTTATTGCGTAAGTTATTTAGGTATTCAACTCTTTTTTCTATTTCTTTGTTGGCCTTGAGATCTTGATAGTAGTTTTCTTTTTCTGCCTTAAACTTATCCGGATCAATATCAGTTTTTTCTAACAATTTTACAACATAAACTCCGTTTTTTCTAACTAACGGTTTGCTATATAGTTGGCCTTCTTCTAGGTCAAAAAACACCAGGTCACTTATCTTTTTGCTTAAACCAAAACCCGGAATATAATTTAGGTATTTAAACGGCTCTGTTTTAGTATATTCAATTTCTTTTCTTTTGGCATACCCTTTTAACTTATTATTTCCGGTTGCCTTAACCTCTTTTATAATATTTTCTGCCATTTTTTCGGCTAGACTTTCTGCTTGATCTTTAAGATAAACTTTTTTAACTTCATCCTGAATTTGAGAAAATGCCGGGACAGACGCTTCTTGTTCATCTATCTTTTGAAAGACAAACACTTGTTCTTTTATCTTAAACGGAGGACTGGTTTCTCCTTTTTCTAAATTAAAAAGAGGTTGATTGATCTGCGGTGCAAATCCAATATCCGCAATTGGTTGGTTTACTCCAAAAAAATCAGTTTCTTCTACATCCAGTTCTTTTAAGTCGTCGAGGTTATTACCTGCTTCTAAATAGGTTATCGTATTTTCTATCTCTTTTGAACCTGGATCAAGGCTAATGTATTTTACTTTAATCTTTTTTTCTCGCCGAAAAAGGCTTTTATTTTCCTGGTAAAAATCTTTCAGCGTAGAAGAGGGAACATTTGCATCTATCTCCAGCAAATCGTAGGGAATCAGTAGATAAGCTATTTTTGCTTCCTGGATTTTTATTTTATAAGCTTTTTTAACCTCTTGGTCGGTAACCTTGATGGTAACATGCTTGTTAAATAGTTTTTCTCTTTTTAAGACACTCCGTACATATTCTTCAAAGTTACGGGCCAAAAAACGCCGGTTCATTTGTCTACCCAAGTATTTTATAAACTGCTGGTATTTGCTGGGCATAAATTCATTGTCCGGGGAAAAATAAGGGATTTTCTGGATATGATCGATAACTTCCTGGTCGCTTACTTTAACACTTTCTTTATCGGCTTGATAAAGCAAAAGATAAAAGTTGGCCGCTAGGCTGTAGATATCTTCAGTGTTGATCGTCTGTTCTTTATCGGCATTCATTAAAAAATAGATTTGTGCTAGTTCAAGATAGGGCAGGAAATCATCTCTGGTTATTGGTTTTTCTTTGATTTTTCCGATTATGTTTTCTTTGTTGCCGCGCATAGCCGAACTGCCCCAGAGAACAAAAGCAGGCACGATAATAACTACCATCGCCCAAAGAATCAGTTTTTTGTGTTTGTCGGTAAGTCGAATAAACATATTGTTAATATATTAACTAGAATTTAAAAATCTTCAAGCTTTTTCTGTTACACTGATTACACAGATAAAATATAGAAATTGAAAAAATAAGATATATATGTTATAAAAGAGGTGCTGTTTGATAATTCGGGGGTGAATGGACTCGACCTAAAAGGCGATGCGAAAAGGAGCATGCCGAGGATGTGAGTTGCCTGCGATAGTGGTACTTGCAAAAAATTAAATGCAGAAAACACATTTAATACCACTCCTGCTTACGCTGTAAGTTAAGGAGGCTCTTCTACTTTTCTGCCTCGGAAAGTATAAGAGTTCATTTATGAGGCTCGGAGTAAGCTTTTGCTTTTCGGGTTTACTCTTAAAACTAAGGAAAGCTGCTTCCTGGTAAATCCTGCCTTTTGGAGCTATCAGGAAAAAGATAAACAAAAGGCTAAGCATGTAGAATCTTTTTGCTGAAATTTTAGGGACGCGGGTTCGATTCCCGCCACCTCCATTTTTTCGACCTATCCGAAAAATCAGTAAACCCGAAACACATTCGGGGGACACAATACTTAATTAGTTGACACTGTATTAAGGAAAAGTATAATACAGGTATGCCAAGAATAGCACGAATTATAGCCGAAGGCTACCCACATCACATAATACAGAGAGGAAACCGCCGCCAAAAAGTATTCTTTCAAAATAGAGACTATCAAGAATATCTAAAACTTTTAAGCCAACATTCAGCCAAAAACAACCTTTCTATAGCTGCCTATTGTTTAATGCCTAATCATGTCCATATTATAGCTATACCAAACAACAAACAAGGCCTAGCCAAGGCAATAGGAGAAACCCACAGAAATTACACCCGAATGGTAAATTTCAGAAAAAACTGGCGCGGATACCTTTGGCAAGGAAGGTTTAGTTCATATATTATGGATGAAAAACATTTGTATGCAGCGGTAAAGTATATCCTCAATAATCCAACAAATGCAAAGGGAAAAATAACAGAAAATGTCCTAGATTACCGCTGGTCAAGCATTCATCATCATACTGGAAAAGAGAATATACCTTGGCTAAAAGATGATATATTGCAAAACATGATAGATGATTGGAGTCAATATCTAAATGAAGGCCAAGACAATAAACAGATAGAGCTTTTAAAAAAACATGAACGCACCGGCCGCCCATTAGGAGATAATAATTTTATAGAAATACTTGAGAAGAAATTAGGAATAAGCTTAAAAAAGAAAAAACCAGGGCCAAAGAAAAGAAGGGGAGATAATTAAGTATTGTGTCCCCGGAATTATTGATTAAGCCTCTTTTTTATAATTACGTTATTTTTTTTATCTTTTCATCTTTATGCTTCGACATCTCCCATCCAATTAGATACAATTGATTATTCAAGCGCCCAAAGACAAGGTTATCCGACCGATGAAGAACTTATAAGTTTAGCTACTGAGAAAGGACTATTGCCTGAATCTAATTCTGATTTTGATTTGAAAAAGCATGTGAGAAAAGGGAATACCTTAATTATTTGGCTTGTATCTCCCAGGCAATACAAAATAGATTTAGTTGACCAGCTCAAAGAAATGAATTTTAATAAAGAAGGTGCTACCATAAGTAATCCTTCTGCTTACTATGTAGACCAAATAAATAATGTTATTTATATTTCATTAAAAAATAATCAAATCAAAGGCTATAACAAAAAAGGGATAGGAGAAATATTTAAAACAATAGCAATACAAGAGGGTAATTTTAATACTAATGATGGCAGAAACGCTATGGAGATAATGAGAGATTATTGGGGAGAAGAAGAAATTGAATGGTACAAGAAGGCTTATCCGGAGAAGTTTAAGGCTTTGATAGAAATAAATAAAAGAAAAAGAAATACATACCATGTGCCAAAATAAGAATAGGAGATCAAACCTTCAAACTTAACTTGATTTTATTGTTAGTGGATATATAATGACACATAGGTTTATATAAATTAAAAAATATATAAAAAGAAATAAGCATGCCTACAGAGCAAAACAACAAATCTAATAAGATTTCAATTTCATCCTCTAATAAGGAAGTATTACATTCAGGAGCTGTTCATACCTTTAGTGCTAACGATCTCCAATTCAAGCTAGAGGGTTTAACTTTCATTTTTAGTTTTATAGATGATGGGGGTAAACAACGGATAGAAGGATCTACTTCTTCTGATAAACAGTTGAATATAAAGCTTTTCAATTTCACAAACCCATTAGGAACTGGTTTAATTAAACCGAAAAGGATAGGTTCGTATAAGCATAGAGAGCTTTTTATTGCTTTCACTGTCTATGCACTTAATAAAAAATCTACCAAGTTGTTTAATTATACTTTTTTTGTAGGAGATGAAATAGATGACTGAAGAAAAGAAAAAAGAGGAAAAAAGTCAAAAATCTAATGTTACGGAATCAGGATTGACAGGAAAAATTTCTGAAACTATAGGGACGGGGCCGCATGCTCAGACAGCTATAACATGGCTTGTGATAAAATGGAGTTTTATCGTAGGTTCTGCTTTAACGATTATTATTCTAATAGCTGCAAAGTACGACATATGTGAATTTATATTTGCAAATATCTGGTCTGTGTTTGGGTCAATAATTATGCTTGCCCTAGGTTACTTATTTGGAAAAGGAAAGGAGTAATGCATATATTTACGGGGAACTATTTTTATGCGATGATCTTTTTATTGGCGAAACATAGTTTATAAAAATAAGTCACCCAATCGAACTTTCTTTAGCATAAACCTTAAAAACATCCTTCTTTGGCCTTATCTTAGGAGACAAGAATAACATGTCTCCATATTTGACAATACCCACAAAACAACCTACCTCAATCGTTCAGAACCTCTCACTTCTCCCCACAAATCGTTGAATTCTTGATAAGCAGAGGAGTCGGCTGGGTTATATTCGAAGATCAGATCACCTGAATAATGCTCGTAGATTAAAATTTCATCGTTTTCTTTTACAATATCCACGGCTACACTGTTTGTAACCAATTCCCACCTCCGAGGTGGGAATTTTTTTGTTGAGAGCGTTTGGAAAACCATGGTTTTTTTGCTTTGCCTCAGCTTAAGCATGCGATATAATTTAATTAATGAATATTCCAGAAAATGCGGGTTCCGTATATTAATCACTGTACATGAAAAAAACAAGACAGGAACAAAAATTTGAAAAATATAGAGAATATCTAAATTCGGAAACGCAACTTCTCTGGCAATATATATCATTATATAAACATCTTCATAAAAAAGTACAGGATAGGCTAGACGAAATAAACATAGCTCCTGCTTTTTTCTCAACAGTTCAGAGTGCCCTCTTTACATGCATTGTTCTATGGATACATAATCTTTTTTCTGAAGAATCACAACGTGGCCTTCATGATTTTTTAAACTTTATTGAAAGTAATCTTAGCACTTTTAAACTTAGTGAATTAAAAAGGCGAAGAGAATTTTCTGATAATCATTGGTTCCTAAAAAAAATAACGGAGTTAACAAAATCAGACATAAGTGGACATCGAGCTATGCTTAAATCTATAAAATTATTGAATTCTATAAAAACACGACGGGACAAATATCATGCACATTTTGACAAGAAGTATTTTTTCAACAGAGAAAAGATAAATAAAGAAAAACCTATTTTGTGGAAGGATCTTGATGAAATAAAAGAGCCAATGGAAAAAATTATAAACACTTATTCTGTGGCTTATGACGGAAGCTCATTTAGTATACAATTTGTTAATGCTTATGATGTTGATAGGATTTTAGATATCTTGCATGAATATAGAGAAAAAAGAAAAAGGCGCACCTAATTGTTTTTAAATCATCCACGGCCAACCAACACCACCAGATCCTTCAGATAGGAAGGCGAATGTTTATAAGATACTGCCGTTGAGTGAAGCGGTAAGAAGGTAGAAGTTAGAGGGGAGAAGTTAGAAAGAATTTAAACAATTGGAGGTCACAAATTGTGATGTCCAATAGATAAAAGCTAAAAAGGTAATTAAAATTTATGTTGTATCTTTATTTAGATGAAAGCGGTGATTTAGGTTTTGATTTTGTTAACAAAAGGCCTTCTAAGTTTTTTACTATATCTATTTTAGTTATAAGAGGCGCAAAGAAAAGAAGACAGGTAGCTAAAAGTGTAGAAAGAACCATTAGAAAAAAATTAAATCCGAAAAGCAAGCGGAGGAGAATGGTTCAAGAATTAAAAGGCACATCAACAACGTTAGAAATCAAAGAGTATCTATATAAAAGAATAAAGAAGATAGATTTTTCTATTTATAGCATAACCTTAAATAAAAGGCGAGCTTATAGCTATTTAATTAAAGATAAATCAAGAATTTATAATTTTATAGCACGCAGTATTCTAGATAAAGTTGATTTTTCTGATACCAAAAATAGAGTTATTTTGACAATTGATAAGAGCAAGAGTAAGCCTCAGATTAAAGAATTTAATGATTATATTTATAACCAATTGGAAGCTAAGATAGATCCTAAAGTTTCTTTATATATAGAGCATGCAGATTCTTGTGCAGATAAATGTTTAAACGTGGCGGATTTATTTAGCTGGGGAGTTTTTAGAAAACATGAGAGAAAGGATTCTCTATGGTATGATTTATTTGCAGAAAAAGTTGAATTTGATCAAATATATTTGCTCCAAAATAAAAAATGAGCGGACCCTGCGAGTTGAGCGTTAAAGCTTTTGCCAACCAGATGGAAGGGAACACTTTAACAACTCGCAACGGAATTACCGCTCAAGTTAAATATACAATATGGGGATGACAAAGTCAAGTTATTTTTGAACTATGAAACCCGGCGACATTCTACTATTCAAAGCAGAGCGTGATTTTGTTTCTCGGCTGATTGCTTGGGGGACTGGAAGCAAATATTCCCACGTGGCAATTTGTGTATCTCCGAAGATGCATCTAGCAATTGAGGCGATTGCCAGAGGCGGGATCAGAGCTAGGGATATTAGAAAGATCCCCAGAGATTATGATCTTTATAGGGTAAAGGAAGATTATTCTTATAATCTAGATGGTGTTATTTCTTATCTAGTTGATAAGCTCAACGAAAGATATGATTATCCCGGTGTTCTCTGGTTAGGATTTATAAAGTTACTTGCAAAGACCGGCCTTCCGTTTAAAGTTACAGCTAACAATTGGCAGAAGCGGCGAGATCATTTTTGTTCAGAGCTTTGCTCTGAAGCATTCTTCTATGGCGGAGGGCTAGATATTGTGCCAGAACAACCAGCAGCGAACATAACTTCCCCGGCCGATATTGCGAATAGCTCAGTCATAGAAACTGTACAATAACCAATTCCCACCTCCGAGGTGGGAATTTTTTGCCCCAATCCAAAGCAGGTGGTATAATTATAAAAACAACAACAGACACCTTTTTAATAAAGTAAATCCTGATAAAAGTCATCTGCGGAAAGAAACAGAAGAGGGGCCTTCTCGCTGAAAGTTAAGTAGTACGTGTCACGGATTTTTTTAAACAAGTTTATAAGAAGGAGGAAGAGTTAATGGATAGAGCTAAAAGTTACACTATTATATCTGCATTATTTCTTGGTATAGCAAATATTTTATACTGGTTTATTCTTCCGCTAATCTTTGCGTTGAAATACCCTGGTGGTCTACGAGGACCGATTATGCGTTGTATGGTTTCGCCTTCGTTAGAAATAAAAGTAATTATTTATATCATATCAGGGTTGGTGATTTTAGGGATGATCTTGTTTATTACCGGTATTATAATTTCTTTTACGAAGAAAAACTGGAGTAAACTGTTAATAATTATTACTACGATTTTAGTATTTATGTCTATTCCTTTTATGTTTCATTTAGTAAAATTTTTTGTTGGTTCAGTAAAAAATTTTCGATATTCAATCAGTTCTTATATTGGTCCCGCATCGATTTCCAGAGATATGTCATCATGGAAGATGTTTAAAAGCCAGAGCGATAAGTATAAAATTCAATATCCACCAGAGATGGTAAAAACTCGATTTTATTACCGTAATCCTGAAGAGACCAAAGGTTTAAAGAAGGGTCGCCCTTATGATTTCACATCATTCGTTTTAAAGGAGAATAATTATTCTGGAAAAAAGTATTACCCGTTTGAAGTTTATATAGGCGTACATCTAAATGAGGAAGGCTTATCGCCTTTAGCATTTGAAATAAACAAAGTTAAACAGAACCAAAGAGAAATAAGTAATTACCAGGTGCTGTCAAAATCAAAAATTAACATTGCTGGAGTAGAAGGTGTAGTAGATCATACATTAGTAAAAAAAGGAAATGATGCCAAACGATTTGTAAGGTATTTTATTCCTTACAAGAATGAGATGATAATAATTGTTGGTTTAATTGGCAAGGAAAAAGAATATATCCCCGAATACCATAAGACCTTTATGGACATGCTTTCGACTTTTAAATTTATGCCAAAAAAAAGAAAATAGGGGCAGCAATCCAATTAACTCCTTACACAATCCTGCCTTTTTGTTATAATACTGCTTAGATAAAACAAGGACAAGATAAAACAGAAACAGACATCTTTTATATCGCAGAGCGCAAAGCGCTTAGCGCAGAGCAAATTAGAAAATGATTAGGTTAAATAATATTTCTAAAAGTTACGGAGTAAGGACCCTGTTTGACGGGATCAACCTTACAATCAATCGGGGCCTCAAGTGTGGCCTAGTGGGGCCAAATGGTGCCGGAAAAAGTACTCTCTTTTCGCTGATTCTTGGCTCACAAGAACCAACTTCCGGGCAGGTGCAGATAAAAAAGCAGGTCTCGATTGGATACTTGCCTCAGGAGATGTCTTTTGAGTCTAACGATTCGGTCTTATCCGAAGCTACCAAAGGGGATCACTCGATGCGGCGGATGGTTAAGGAGAAGAAAAAGCTGGAAGATGCCGGTAAGGCTGGCTCAAAAAAGTATGGCGACATATTACAT
The DNA here is from genome assembly GCA_021735045.1 of Candidatus Omnitrophota bacterium. Taxonomy (GTDB): domain Bacteria; phylum Omnitrophota; class Gorgyraeia; order Duberdicusellales; family 4484-171; genus PXAH01. The sequence continues at coordinate 41,919 of JAIPHU010000004.1, forward strand.
AAGTTAGAGTTTAAGGGGTATTTTCAGTTAGAGCATAAAGCGGAGAAGATCCTCACCGGCTTAGGCTTTACCGAAAAGATGCTGGCACAACCGGTAAACGAACTTTCCGGCGGCTGGGGAATGAGGATCTATTTAGCCCGGCTTTTAACTTCCCATTACGATATCTTGCTTCTTGATGAACCGATGAACCATCTTGATTTAGCGGCGGCGTTATGGTTTAAAGACTATCTGTTAAAATTTAACGGAACCTTTATTATGATCTCCCACGATAAGGATTTCTTAGAACAAGTAACCGATCATATCTTAGTATTGGAAAATGAAACGATCACTAAAGTTAAAGGTAACTATCAGAATTATGAGAAGATACAAAGCCAAAAAGCAAGCCATCTGTTAAAGCAAGCAGCAGAACAAGCCAAGAAACGCAAACAACTGCAAGATTTTATCGCTCGTTTTCACGGCCAGCCGACTAAAGCTGCCCAGGTCCGGGCAAAGAGAAAGATGATTGAGAAGATGGAAAAGATTGACCTGCCTTTCCGACGCAGGGAAAGTGTGAGAAACTTCCAATTTCCCGGTACTAAAAATAGCGGCTATCAAGTTATTCGTTTAGAAGATGCCTCTAAATCCTATGGCGATCTAAAAGTATACCAAAATCTTGATTTTGAGATTGTCCGTCAGGAAAAAGCAGTCTTAGCCGGTATTAATGGGGCCGGCAAGTCTACTTTGTTAAAAATATTAGCCGGAGAAATTGATCTTGATTCTGGCCGGCGCCGGGTAGGCAGTAATGTCGGTATCGGCTATTTTTCCCAGAGGAGAATGGAGATGCTCAGCGCCTCAAATACAGTCTTTGATGAAGTCTATTCTGCTGCGGAGGGAAATTGTTCGGAACAAAGAATCAGGACAATCTTAAGTTTATTCTTGTTTACCGGCGATGATGTTAGCAAAAAGGTAGAAATTTTATCCGGCGGAGAAAAGAGCCGTCTTATTTTAGCCAAACTATTGATTAATCCACCTAATTTTCTGTTACTGGATGAGCCGACCATTCATTTAGATATTGATGCTACCGAGGCTTTGATCCGCGCCCTTAAGGTTTATCAGGGAACTTTAGTCTTTATTAGCCACGATATCCATTTTGTCCGTTCGGTAGCTAATGTCGTTTATGAGGTTCGCAATGGTAAAATCAGAAAATTTCCCGGCAATTTTGATTACTATTGGCAAAGAGCCAAGGAGAAAGGTTTTGTGGAAGACGCAAATTACAAACAGCCGAAACCGGCTAAAAAAGTAAAGTCAGCTCGAGATATTGCGAAAGAAGAAAAAAAATTAGAAAGGCAAAAAATTAAACAGCAGCAAAAGCAGAATGCGGCTCTTTCAAAAAAGATAAAAGCTTTACGCAAAGAAAAAGAAAAAATAGAAATCGACCGGAATGTAAAAGCACGAATTTTATCTAACCCCCGTAGTTACCATAATAAGAAGATGGTTATTGATTATGGAGCTAAACTGAAAGTAATCGAGCAAAGGCTTAAAGCCATAGATGCTGAAATAGCGAAGCTGGAAGGTTCTTTTCTGTAGTGAGCTTGCCAAAATATCTTTTAATTAATAGTTGTTTTGGTATAATTAAGCAAAAGAATAGATTATAAAAAAACCTATGAAAATAAGTCAAATACTAAACAGTACCGAGCGTGGTGTGGCTTTTGAATTTTTCCCTCCCCGAAGCCAGAAATCAGCAGCAGCACTTAAAAACACCCTGAAAGCATTAAAAAAATATAACCCCTTATATGTTTCGATGACCTGCGGAGCCGGCGGGAGTAGTTATGAAACTACCCAGGATGCGGTAAATATTTTACTGGAGGAGAAAGATTTAACGGTAATGCCCCATCTTACTTGTCTGAGCACCGAACCTTCCGCAGTTCGCGAGATACTTCAAAATTATAAAGATTTAGGAATTGCCAATATTATGGCTTTGCGGGGTGATATCTTACCCGAATCTGAGGAAGCTAATCTAGCCGGTGAGTTTAAATTCGCTAAAGATCTAATCAAGCTAATTAAAGAGGATGGCCATTTTGATATCGGGGCTGCGGTTTATCCCGAGGGCCATATTGAAATGAGATCCTTAGATCAAGATCTAAAATATACCAAAGAAAAGATAGATTGCGGAGTCGATTTTGCCGTAACCCAGATGTTTTTTGATAATCAATATTATTATCAGTTTTTAGAAAGAGCCCGCAGTAACGGAATCAATATCCCGATTTTACCGGGAATTTTACCGCTAACCAATATCGCAAAAGTCAAAGAATTTGCTTCAATTTGTCGAGCTACTATCCCTGCACAGATCGAAGAGAAATTAAGTCGTTTTTCAAAAAACCCTAAAGACATGCAAAAGGCGGGAATCGAGTTAACGATTAAACAATGCAAAGATTTGATTGACCATGGCCACCAGCGTTTGCACTTTTTTACATTGAATAAAGCCAGCGTAATGCAAGAGATAATCGATGCCTTATTTTAAGAATATCATGAAAAAAACCGCCTTATTTATTTTAATTGTTTTTTTGCTAGCAGGATGCGGAAGACGACGGGAATCGCTGCGCTACGATCGGAGAGAAACTGCCTTGATAGCAAAAGAGCAGAGGATAAATAGCCAGACAGAAATCCTGATCGACGGAGCAATTATCGGCGGCGGCCTGGTGCTCTTAATTAGCCTAATCGGCTTTGCCGTCTTCTACTCTCTAGGAAAAAAATGAAAAAGAAAGTAACAGTTAATGACAAGATGCAACGGGGTTATAGCTATTATTTGACTGAACCAATAGGAAAGAACTTTGATCCTGAATTTCAGCCAGAACTTACACCAAAAGAAATGTTAGAGTTGGGGGTTTTTGGGGGTAAATACATGACCGATTGCCAGAAAGAGTTTCCCAGCTCTTGGTATAAAAAAGCTAAACTCTGTGCCGAAGAACACGATCCACAGCTAAACTATTTTGGCGTAAATGCCAGCCAGCCGCTTGCTGTATGGCGCAAAAAAGGCTGGATTTATAAAGATGACCCGCGGGGGTGGTTTCAGTGGTATTGCCGTTATTATATGGGAAGGCGGATTCAGGAAGAAGACAGGCGCCAGATAAAAAGACAGAAAGCAATTAAAAGACACATCGCCCAAATTAAAAAGAACTGTAAAAAAGGTGACCTTAACTGCCGGCCCAAACAGCGCCAAGCAGTCTTAAACTGGGCCTATGATAGCAGGAAACTATAAGTTATAACAAAAGAGGCTGATGATTTGCCTGTATCGAGATAATATCGGCACAGAATTAGGGGGAAAACGATGAAAAATAAATGGAGATGGCAGTTGTTTTTAGGTTTAGGACTAATTTTTTTATCGGCTTTTGTTTATTTTATCCATTATCTTATTTTTAGGGATATGCATCACATTTTTATCTACCTGATCGGAGATATTGGGTTTGTTTTTCTAGAAGTTCTACTGGTGACGTTAATCATCCACCAGCTGCTTGTTCAGCAGGAAAAACAAATGTTAATTAAAAAGCTGAATATGGTGATTGGTGTTTTTTTTAGTGAAGTAGGCACAAGTTTATTAAAACAAATTGCCGTTTTTGATAAAAAAGTTAAAGATATTTCTGGCCACTTAGGAGTTAACAGTGATTGGACTAACAAAGAGTTTAGTAGTCTTAAAAAATATTTATACCGCTATGATAGTGATATTGCTATAAGCAGAGCTGGTTTAGAACAATTACGAGATACTTTAGTTGCAAAACGCACTTTTTTAGTTAACTTGTTAGAAAATCCTAATTTATTAGAACATGATTCCTTTACAGACACTCTTTGGGCTGTTTTCCATTTAGCAGAAGAGCTATCTAAGAGAGAGGGCTTTGCTAACTTACCCCAGGCAGATTTAGAGCATTTAGCTAAAGATATCAAGAGATCTTATCAAAACTTAATCGGCGAATGGATTGATTACATCCAACACTTAAAACAAAGTTATCCTTATCTTTTCTCTTTAGCAATCCGCACCAATCCTTTTAACGAATCCGCCTCAGTGGTAATTAATTGAAACAAAATTTGTTTCCCTAAGTTGCATAACTTGACCCTTAAAACTGCCGGCGTTATAATAGTTGTAAATTATTTTTTTTAGCTCAAGAAGAAAGGGGAAAGTTTAGCAGGAAAAGTTGTTTTAATTATATGAAAAAATTAAAGTTCAACATCTTAAAGAAAATACTTGGGTTTAAAACAAGCGAACAAAGTTTTGCGTTTCTGATCCTTATTCTCATCACATTCATATTAATTGAACCAATCGTTAAAGATTTAGGTTTTTTGGCAAATATCATCACCAGCATTGTTATTTCCTTTGTTCCTTTTGCAATTATCCGTGCTGCCGGAAAAAATAAAAAAGAACGCAGAAGGGCTTTTATGATCGGTATTATTTTTTTGATCCTTGTTTGGCTGAATGTTTTGGTAGAAGCCCACTTTATGAGAATTCTTTTCTCGCTTTATTTAATAGTGTTTTATGTTTATCCTTTAAGAATAATAGTTAGACATCTTCTTACTTCAAGAAAAATAACTTTAAACACGATTTATGCTGCGATTGCCGGTTATCTTCTGATTGGGTTGGCATGGGCTTCAATTTATACTGCGATAAATATTTTAAAACCGGGATCTTTTTTAAATATTGAAGGGGTAAATGACAGTATCTATTACAGCTTCTTAACTCTTACTACTTTAGGCTATGGAGATATAGTACCCCTTACAGCTTTGGCTAAAAGAGTAGCAGTTTTAGAAAGTATGGTCGGCGTTCTTTATAATGCGATAGTTATTGCTTTTATAGTGGGAATATATATAAGCGAAAGGCTTGCAAAAAAAGAAAGCGAATAATTAAAAAAGGGGAGGGTAAACAGTTATGGATTTTACCATTGATCCAATTAGTCTGGTTAACTTAATACTTTGCGTGATCATTGTAATTTTAGCTTCGCTTCGCTTTAGAAAAAACAAAAACACAACTGCCTTTTTTATCGGATTTGCCTTTGGCTTATTTGGTATCTCCCACCTTTTGATCTTTTTTGGGTTAAAGTCGTCCTTGGAAAGTTTTTTGATTACAATCAGGATAATTGCCTATCTTTCAGTTATTGCGGCGGTTTATAAAATTGCGAAGTAATACTTTATGAGCAAAAGAAGACAGCAATCTAAAAAATCAGATAAACGATAGCCGTCCAGAAAAAAACTCAATAAATTTAGATAAAATCACTGTTAAAGCAGAAGCCGCGGGAGCAGATTACGCCCAATTTGTTAAACACAACCTGGATGAAATGTCCTGGCTTTATCCGTTTGACTTAACTGGCAACTAACCAAGGAGTTGCAAATCTAATGCAAGCTCGTTACAATACACTAAGCCTTGTTGAACTAATTGATTTTGTAAAATTAATTAAAAAATAAAATAGAAGCTGAGCTTAATAAGGTAGAGAGTGAGGTAAAGTATGAGTGATAAATTTTCTTTAGATAAATATAAAAACAAAAGAAATTTTAAAGAAAGCCCGGAGCCAAAAGCAGAAAAAGCAGCAAGAAAAAATAAGCAGCCGTTATTTGTAGTCCAAAAACATGCGGCTAGCCGGCTTCATTATGATTTTCGCTTAGAGATTAAAGGAGTGCTTAAATCTTGGGCGGTACCGAAAGGCCCCTCCCTTAATCCTGCCGACAAACGCCTGGCAGTTGAGACCGAGGATCATCCGCTTGCTTATGCAAACTTTGAAGGAACAATTCCTAAGGGCCATTACGGAGCTGGTACGGTAGTGATTTGGGATAAAGGCACTTATCAAAACATAAAAAAGGATAAAACGGGAAAGGAAATAAAAATTGAAAAAAGTTATCAAAAAGGGCAAATGGAATTTAAACTTCAAGGTAAAAAATTAAAAGGTAATTTTGCTTTAATTAGATTTAAGCCAAAAAAACAATGGCTTTTAATTAAAATGAAAAATAAAAATATATCTTCTTGAACTACTTAGCCTATAATCTAGTAAAGTAGTCTTATAAAATTATAGGGCTACTTTTTTTTATTAACTTACTTTCGATTAGTTTTTTGGGGAGAACTTTTTTTGGCGGTAGTAAAGGATTACTGCTATCACCAGGCTGAATAAAGCTAAATTTACAATATTAAAGGTTTTCCAAACCAAGTCGCTGGATTTAAAAGCTTCCGGGGCCATCAAGATAAAGCAAATCCAAACTCCTAAAGCCCAATGTAGGCTGATATCAGCAGATGATCTACGTTTTATCATTCTGGCAATTAGAGGGATATTCCAAAAAGGTAAAGCTATGGCTGCAATTAAAGCTATTTTTTCTGTCATTTTTTCTCCTTTAATTTAAGAAATAATATACCATAAATTATTGTAAAGTTAAAACTTATTTTTAACTTTGACCTTACAAAACCCAAGAGCTATAATACTTTAAATTCATCTAAAACAAAAATAATTAAGGAGGCAAAAATGGATAAATTTAAAACAACCTTACAAGTTTCAAGATCGAAAGAAAATCCTGATATCTTTATTTTTACAATCTCTACACCGACCTTACGGACTCAATTTAAACTTCCTAAAAAAACTGTAAATCAACTCCGGGTTGATCTAGAAAGGCTTATTGTGGGAAAATAATAAATTTACTTTTTAAAATAGATAGTTTGAAAATAAATCAAGCTGTGGTAGAATATTTTTTCGTATAAATAAAATTAATATTATTTAGGGAGGTGGTGATGGCAAAGAAAAAAGATTTTTTCCAAGAAGTGAAGACAAAACATTGGCCTAAGGCAAGAAAAGAGCTTGAAAAGGGTATTGATAATGCTAAAAAAATGCTTTCAGCCGGAGAAAAACAGATAAGACAATTTTCTGAAAAAAGCGCTGAACGAACTCGAAAGATCTCTCTTCAAGTAAGGAAAGAAAAACTAATCTATGAACTAGGTAAAACTATTGCCCGTACAGCTAAAAACAAATGGGGCACAACTAAAAAAGTAGATAAGTTGCGCAAAGAAATTAAAGGTTTAGAAAAAGAAATAAAAAAGATTAAATAACTAAATATAAAGGAGATTTTCTATGGCAGTTGAAGTAACTAATGCAAATTTTGATAGTGAAGTTTTACAATCAGAAATTCCGGTCTTAATTGATTTTTGGGCTCCTTGGTGTGGGCCATGTAAGGCAGTAGAGCCGGTTTTAGAAGAAATTGAAAATGAAGTAGGCGAAAAAATAAAAATTTGTAGAATTAATTTAGATGAAGCACCGGAAATTGCAACAAAGTATTCAATAATGAGTATTCCTACCTTAATGGTCGTAAAGGATGGAAATATTATGGATACCAAAGTTGGTGCTTTACCTAAAGATAGTCTGATGAGCATTATTCAGCCTTATCTTTAGATAAGTTTTTGACAACAAAGACCTTGCTTTTCTAGAGATAAGTTGCTATAATTTTATGCTTTTTTGAATAGAATGGGCCTGTAGCTCAGCCTGGTTAGAGCAGTCCCGACGTTCGCATTTCATGCTCAGTTGGGATTCCGACTTCTGGCCTACAGTTTAACGGCAGCCAGAACGTCGGAACTGACTCATTTCGGTTTTAGGTAAGTTGAATGGCTTATGTTTATATCTTGCAAGATAAGCAAAACGGAAAATTTTATATCGGCAGTACTAATAATGTTGAATCTAGATTCAAGCAACACAAAAGTAAAAAACACCATTCAAGTAAATGCTTAACAGATCCTGAAATTGTGTTTAAGCAAAAGTTTGATAGTTTAAAAATCGCAAGAAAAATAGAGCTAAGGTTAAAGAAATATAAACATAAAGATTTCATTGAAAAAATAATTAGGGACGGTATTATAAAGAAAATGCAGGGCCTGTAGCTCAGCCTGGTTAGAGCAGCTGACTCATAATCAGTTGGTCGGAGGTTCAAATCCTCCCGGGCCCACGTTAAAAAAAATAGGAAATTAATGAATTTAAAAGATGAGATAAAAAAGCTGATAAAGCTACAAGAGATAGATAAACAAGTTTACAAACTTAACCTTCAAAAAAGCAACAATATACCTGCAAAGATTGATGAGTTAAAAGAATCTATTGATCAAAAACAAAAAGAGTTTGCCGCATTTAAAGACAAGGTAAATCGACTTGAGCTAGAAAAAAAGAATAAGGAAGGGGAACTTACCCAAAAAGAAGAAAATTTAAAAAAAGCAAAGTCACAGCTTTATCAGTTAAAATCGAATAAAGAATATCAAGTAAAACTGAATGAAATTAGTTCTATAGAGGCAGATATCTCCTGTGCCGAAGAAGAAGTTATAAAGTTTTTAGATAATATTGAACAAGAAAAAGCAGAGGTAAAAAAAGAAAAAGAAAAAGTTGAATCTGAAACTAACAAGATGAAGCAAGAAATCGCTGACTTAGAAAAAGAGACCAAAGAAATTGATCAAAAAATTAACGAGCTAGAAAATAAACGAAAAAGTTTTACTTCTGATGTCGATAAAAAGATTCTTAATCAATATCAAGACCTTTTAAAAAAGCGAAATGGCCTTGCCATTGTTCCGGTTGTAAATAATAACTGTGGGGCTTGCCATATTTCATTAACTCGACAAAAAGTCAATGAAATAAAGATGTATGATAAGCTGATTTTATGTGAAAGTTGTGTACGTATTCTTTATATCCCAGAGGACCTAGAGTTATGATTACTGTCTATATTGATGGGTCTTCAATAGGAAATCCCGGTAAAGCCGGGATCGGTTATTTAATCTATAAAGACAAAAAGCTGGTTCAAGAAGAAAGTGTCTACCTAGGAGTTCAATCTAACAACTTTGCCGAATATATGGGGTTAATCTTTTCTCTAGCTGATGTTGTTGCAAGAGGAGAGAGAAAGTGCCTAGTTTATACTGACAGCAAATTGGTTTGCGAGCAAATTAACGGCAACTTTAAAGTTAAACACCAAAATATATTACCACTTTATACTTTAGCGAAAAAAATGATCTCAAAGATAGATGAGTTTACCATAAAGCATATCTTGCGGGAAAAAAATAAAGAAGCAGACAAATTAGCAAAAAAAGCTACTGGGTTTTTAACCTAGTAAGTGGTTAATCGGGAAGTGATAATTAACCAATTATCAGGAGGTAAAATATGAGTGGGCATTCGAAATGGGCAAGTATTAAACATAAAAAAGGTGCAGCTGACGCTAAAAGAGGTAAACTATTTACTAAACTAATTCGAGAAATAACTGTGGCTGCAAAAGATAGTGGTGGAGACCCGGATATAAATCCCGCCCTACGTACAGCAATATCTCGGGCAAATGATGCGAATATGCCCAAGGACAATATCGAAAAAGCAATCAAAAAGGGAACCGGAGAATTACCGGGAGTAAGTTATGAAAGTTGTATGTTTGAGGGTTATGGGCCGGGAGGAGTTGCAATCCTAGTTGAAGCATTAACGGACAACAAAAACAGGTCTTCAGCCGAAATTAGAAACATTTTCTCAAAAAAAGGTGGAAATATGGCTGGAGCTGGAAGTGTTTCTTGGATTTTTACTCCTAAAGGATACATTTTAATTGATCAATCTCAGATAGACGAAGAAGAACTATTTTCAATAACTGTTGATGCCGGTGCAGAAGATATCAAATCTAGCGATAAAAATTACGAGATATTCTGTGAACCAAAAGATTTAGAGGCAATTAAAGAAGCTTTATCGGCAAAAAACATAAAATGGGAAGATGCTGAACTTACTAAAATTCCTAATTCAACTATTAAACTATCAGGGAGTCAAGCAAAACAAGTGCTATCTTTAGTTGAAACTTTAGAAGACCATGACGATGCACAAAAAGTTTATGCAAACTTTGATATTCCGGACGAAGTATTAGAAGAAATTGCTCAAGAAATTTAAAAAATGGATGTTTTGGCGATAGATTTAGGTCTGCGCACCTGTGGTTATGTTATCTGTGGTGTTTCTGGGCGTAAAATCAACTTGATAAAAGAAGGCCAGATAAAGCCTGATCCGAAAAAAAACCTACCTGAGAAGTTACACTTGATCTATGCCGAGCTGAAAAAGGAAATCATAGACTATAGCCTAAAAGCAATAATCGTCGAAAAATTATATTCTCATTATCGCCATCCAACAACATTAGGAGTTTTAGCCCAAGTAAAAGGAATAATTGCTCTATTAGCTTATCAATCAGAGCTTGATTATTTCCAATATCCACCGACTCGGGCCAGAAAAGCAATGTTAGGCAAAGGTAATGTAGATTCAAAACAAGTTAAAAAGATGGCAGAAAATATGACCGGAAAAAAATTTAAGTCAGTACATACTGCTGATGCATTTTCTTTAGTGTTTGCTTTTTCACATACGAATAGCTTTAAAAATAAACTTTTTATACAAAAAAATCGATAAAAATGATCTGTAAAATCAAGGGAGTCTTATCAGAAAAAAATAAACAATCAGTTGTGATTGAAAAAGAAGGTATTTTTTATCGGATTGATACCCCTGAAACCGTTTCGCTTCGGCTTAAAGAAGTTGGCCAAACAGTGGAACTGGTTATCTACCATTATTTCAATTTAACAAAAAATAAAGGAATACCTGTTTTAATTGGCTTTATCGATGAACTAGAAAAAGAGTTTTTTGAAAAATTTATAAGTGTATCCGGGGTCGGCCCTAAAGCCGCTCTACGCGCTTTTGATAAACCAATTCCATTTATCGCAAAAGCAATTGAAGAAGCTGATATGAACTTTTTAACTGATTTAGCCGGAGTAGGCAAGCAACGGGCTAGGCAGATAGTTGCTCACCTACAAGGTAAGGTTGGCAGGTTTGCTTTAATTAAAGAAGAGTTGGAAGAAAAAAAACAGGAAGATTTAGTCAAAAAAGAAATTTCTCAAGAAGCCAAGCAAATATTAAAACGCCTTCAGTACAGGCCTCAGGAAATAGATAATATGGTTAAAAAAGCACTAGCTGCTAATCCAGAGGTTCAAGCAGTAGAGAATTTACTAAATGAAATCTATAAACAGAAGAAAAAAAACGCTGATTAACCATGGAAAAAGAAAATATAAAATCAATTTTGGAATCACTATTATTTGTAAATGAAAAACCAATTCAACTTTCAGATATATCCAGAATACTTGAGATAAAAAGTAAAGATATAAAGCAAGCTGTCGAAGAGCTAAAAACTGAATACAGCAACCGAAACTCTGGAATTTCAATTGTTCCGGTTGCCGGTGGTTATCAAATGTGTTCGGCTCCATTTAATGAACCATGGGTTAAGAAGATGTATAGCCATCAAAACAAGCAAAAGCTCTCCACTGCATCTTTAGAAACTTTGGCGATAATTGCTTACAAACAACCTATAACTCGAGTTGAAATTGAACAAATCCGTGGGGTTAACGTTGATGGAGTAGTTAGAAAATTAGGAGAGTTGGGGTTGATAAAAACGGCAGGAAAAAAAGAAGTTGTAGGCAGGCCGTTTTTATATATCACCACCCGTAAATTTTTAGAATACTTTGGGATCAATACTCTAAAAGATCTACCGAATTTAGAAGAATTTGTTAATTTAGCCGAAAAAGAAAATATAGTTTCTCAAGAAGAAAGCCAAGATCAACAAAATAAAATCAAAGAAAATAAAGAACAGGAAAAAAATAAAGAAGAAAAGGAGGAATGAAAGCGATGAAAAACTATTTTACTTCTGAGTCTGTAACTGAAGGTCATCCAGATAAAGTGTGTGATTTGATTTCAGACACTATTTTAGATGCTGTTTTATCTTGTGATGTAAACGGCCGCGTTGCTTGTGAAGCTTTAACTAGCCGTGGCTTGGTTATGGTAGCAGGAGAAATCTCTACAAACTGTTATATCGAAATACCCAGATTGGTGAGAAACTTATTAAAAGATATAGGTTATGATGACCCTTCGATTGGATTCGACTATGAAAGTTGCGGGGTTATAACCGCTATCCAAGAACAATCTCCAGATATTGCTTTAGGGGTTGATACCGGCGGGGCTGGCGACCAGGGGTTAATGTTTGGTTTTGCCTGTGACGAGACCAAAGAGCTAATGCCGCTTCCGATAATGCTAGCCCATAAACTGGCTCGGCGTTTAACTCAAGTAAGAAAAGAACGGATGTTAACTTATCTTTGGCCAGATGGTAAGTCACAAGTTTCAGTTGAATACGAAGGCCAAAAACCTAAAAGAGTTGATGCTGTAATTATCGGCGCCCATCACGCAAAATCTGTTGATACAAAAAAGTTACAAAAAGATATCAAAAAGTTAGTTATTGATTATATCGTGCCCAAAGAGCTGATGGATGAAAATACAAAGATATTCATTAATGCAACGGGACGATTTGAAGTAGGAGGGCCTGTTTCAGACACTGGAGTGACAGGGCGAAAGATCATTGTAGATACCTACGGTGGATACGGCCATCACGGTGGTGGAGCATTCTCTGGAAAAGACCCTTCAAAAGTAGACCGGTCGGCATCATATATGGGCCGATACATCGCTAAAAATATAGTTGCCGCAGGAATTGCTAGCCAATGTGAAGTTCAACTTTCATATTGTATCGGTGTTGCAGAACCAGTATCGGTTAGTATTAATACTTTTGGCAGCTCAAAATTCGATGAAGAAAAGATCGCCAAAGCAGTTAGAGACATCTTCCCACTTACCCCCAAAGAAATAAGCCAAGAGTTAAATCTTTTGCGTCCAATTTATAGAAAAACAGCTGCCTATGGGCATTTTGGCCGTGAAGAAGAAGGTTTTCGTTGGGAAGACACAGACAAAGTTGATAAAATAAAAAGTATTTTAAAATAAAGGAGTTAAAAGATGGTTAAATCTGATATTCGCAGTAAACATTTAAGAAAAGAAGGTAAAAAAAGAATTCAATGGGCTCTAAACCGAATGCCGGTTTTAGAGATTATTAGAAACAGGTTCAAAAAACAAAAACCCCTTAAAAATTTAAATATTGGAGCTTGCCTGCACATCACCACTGAAACTGCTGCTTTAGCTATAACCTTAAAAGCAGCTGGAGCAAATGCTTCATTTTGTGCTTCAAATCCTTTATCTACCCAAGATGATGTTGCAGCATCTTTAGTCTATGACTATGGAATTGAAGTTTTTGCCATCAATAACGAAAAACGGAATGTTTACTATAATCACATAAACTCTGTTTTAGCAAAAAAACCAAAAATTACTTTAGATGATGGGGCTGATTTAATTTCAACTATTCACAAAAAAAACAAACAGTCTAACTACAAAGATCTCCCCTGGGCCAGCACAGAAGAAACAACCACCGGAGTTATCCGTCTAAAGGCTTTAGAAAAAGAAGGAAATTTGCTTTATCCGATTGTTGCCGTAAATGATGCCTTTACTAAACACCTTTTTGACAACCGCTACGGAACCGGACAATCTACCTTAGACGGAATACTGCGGGCAACCAATAAACTCATAGCCGGTGAAACTTTTGTGGTCGGTGGTTACGGCTGGTGCGGCAGGGGTGTAGCCCAAAAAGCAAGAGGTATGGGAGCTAAGGTAATAGTTTGTGAGGTTGACCCGCTAAAAGGACTTGAGGCCACTATGGACGGCTTTTTAGTTATGCCTATGGAAAAAGCTGCAAAATTAGGCAATATTTTTGTTACTACAACCGGTGATATAGACGTAATTGCGAAAAAACATTTTAATAAACTAAAAGATAAAGCCATACTCTCTAATGCTGGCCACTTTGATGTCGAAATCGATACAAAATCTTTAAAGAAAATAGCAAAATCAAGCAAAAAAGTAAAGCCATTAGTTACAGAGTATACCTTAAAAAACAACAAAAGGATCTATCTTTTAGCTGAAGGACGATTAGTAAACTTAGCTTGCGCAGAAGGCCATCCGGCTGAAGTTATGGATTTAAGTTTTGCCAATCAAGCTTTATCATGCGAACATATTGCTAGAAATCATAATAAGCTAGAAAATAAAGTCTATAAAGTTCCTGACCGAATAGATGAAAAAGTTGCTAAGTTAAAGTTAAAGTCTATGGGGGTAAAGATTGATACACTTACTCCAAAACAAAAAAAATATTTAGCTAGCTGGCAACAAGGCACTTAAAAATGAAGAAAAAGATTAAAAGAATTGGGATTCTTACCCGCGACTGTGCCGGGATTAATGCAGCTATCCGAGCAGTAGTAAGAACCGCTTACTCATCAGGAATTAAAACTACTGGGATAATCAGAGGATATGAAGGCTTAATCGAAGATAATACTATTGAGCTAACCCCTCGTTCTGTCTCCGGGATCATAAACTACGGAGGAACAGTTTTAAAAACTGCACGCGCTAAACGATTTCGGTCGGTAGAAGGCCAAAAACAGGCAATTAAGACAATAAAATCAAACAATATTGATGCTTTAGTAGCTATCGGAGGAAATGGTTCGTTAACCGGAGCTTCAATTCTTTCCTCTAAATATTCGATACCGGTAGTCGGTGTTCCGGCAACTATCGACAATGATATCAATGGAGTTGCAATGTCAATTGGCTCAGATACCTCGGTGAATGTAGCCTTAGATGCCTTAGATAAAATACGTGACACCGCGACTTCTTTGGAAAGAATATTTTTAGTAGAAGTAATGGGCCGTGATTGTGGTTACATTGCACTTAGAGTAGGACTGGCTGGTGGCTGTGAAGATGTAATCTTGCCTGAGAAAAATTTTAAGATTAAAGAAATATCACAAGAGATAGTTGAAGGCAGTATTAGAGGAAAAATGAGCTGGATAATCGTAGTAGCTGAAGGAAAAGCTAAAGCTGCTGATCTTGGCAAAAAAATTACTAAGATTACTGGACTAGAAACCCGTGAGGTTGTCTTAGGCCATATCCAACGCGGCGGAAGGCCTACTGCTTACGATCGAATGTTAGCTGCCCGTTATGGCTACTATGCCCTAGAGCTAATAAAAAAAGGACAAACCGGCCGCTGTGTAACTTTGCGAAACGATAAACTATCTGCTATACCCTTATCAAAAGCAATTAAGAAAAAAGATATGGAAGTAAAAGATTACTATAAATTGATAAAACTATTAACTTAAAGATAAGATGATTTATAAAAGCAAAAAACAGATCTTAGATAGCAAAAAAATAGAAGCCAAAGGTAAAACTTTTGAGGTAAAAGATATTGCTTATTTTAAAAACAATATCTTACCTAACTTAGTTGATACAATTATCTTAAGTGAATCAAAGAATCTTAAAAATTTTTGTTATCAACTCGCTTATAGCTGCGGGCTATCTTTGGGGATATATCCAGCTTCTATTCAAGCCTTATATCGGGCTTGCGGAAAAAAAGAAACAGGTGGCTTTTGTGTACCAGCTATAAATTTGCGAACTTTGACTTTTGAACTAGCTCAAACTATATTTGAAATTGCAAAAAAAATAAATTCTAATCTCTTTATCTTTGAAATAGCCGAATCAGAGATTGGTTATACTTGGCAGTCACCGCAAGAATATTCTGCCTTGGTTACCCTGGCTGCGATTAAACAAGATTATTCTGGGCCGCTTTTTTTCCAAGGCGACCACTTTCAAGTTGAAGTATCAAAATACAAAAAAGACCCTAAACAACATATAAAAAATCTAAAAAAGCTTATCAAGCAGTCTATTGACGCTGGTTTTTATAATATTGATATTGACTCATCAACTTTAGTTGATCTGTCAAAAAAAGAATTAGACGCCCAGCAAAAATTAAATTATAAACTTTGTGCATATTTTACAAAATATTTACGCAAAATTCAGCCTAAAGGAGTAGAAATCTCGATTGGCGGAGAGATCGGCGAGGTAGGAGGTGTTAACTCTGAGCCTAAAGACCTTAATGCATTTATGCAGGGCTATTTAAAAGAAATTGCTAAACTAGAAGGGATATCTAAGATCAGTGTACAAACGGGGACAAAACACGGAGGAGTTGTTCTTCCGGACGGCTCTATTGCCAAGGCAAAGATAGATTTAAATACATTGGATAAACTTTCAAAACTTGCCAAAGACAACTATCAACTAGCCGGTGCTGTCCAGCATGGAGCTTCAACTCTACCCAACGAAGCTTTTCATCACTTTCCTAAACGTGGCTGCATAGAGGTCCACCTTGCAACCCAGTTTCAAAACATCATCTATGATTATATGCCCCTGCCTTTAAAAGAAAAAATATATTCTTGGCTAGATAAAAACTGCTATCAAGAAAGAAAAAAAGAGTGGACCGATGATCAATTTATCTACAGGTTAAGAAAAAAAGCTTTAGGTCCATTTAAAAAAGAGATCTATCAGCTGCCTACAGAACTTAAAGACAAAATCAAGGCTATTTTAAGCCAAGAATTTTCTTTTTTATTCGATAAGTTAAATTTAAAAAATAAAAAAAATATTGTTGATAAATATATCAGGAGGTTAACATGAACTCGGATAAAGCAAAAAAAGGCCTAGAAAGAATGCCCAATCGCTCTCTTCTTTATGGAACTGGTATCCACTCTGATCATATGAGACGCCCCTTTATCGGCATAGCTTCAAGTTTTACCGACATAATCCCCGGCCATATTAATATGAGAACTTTAGAAAGATATATCGAACGAGGCGTAGAAAATGGAAATGGTACACCATTTATCTTTGGAGTCCCTGGTATCTGTGATGGAATTGCCATGGGGCATCACGGCATGAAATATTCATTGCCTTCTCGCGAACTTATCGCTGATACAATTGAAACGGTTGCTAGCGCTCATAGCTTAGATGGTTTAATACTTTTAACTAACTGCGACAAAATTACCCCCGGAATGATTATGGGTGCATTACGCATAAATATTCCTACAATAGTAGTTACTGCCGGGCCGATGCTTGCCGGACATTCTGGTAAAAAAAGGTTATCTTTGGTCCGAGATACTTTTGAAGCAGTAGGTAAATTCAAAGCAGGCCAGCTCAAAGAAGAAGAAAGAAAAAAACTAGAAATATCTGCTTGTCCTTCTTGTGGGTCTTGCCAAGGGCTTTACACTGCAAATACTATGGCCTGTCTTACCGAAACCATGGGGCTTTCTTTGCCATATTGCGGAACGGCTCCAGCTGTTTTAAACGAAAAGATAAGAATAGCCTATGAAAGTGGCCAGAGGATAATGAAACTAGTTAAACAAAAAATAACTGCAAAAAAAATTGTTACTAAACGTTCCTTAGAAAATGCAATTCGCCTGGATATGGCTTTAGGTGGTTCAACCAACACTGTCTTACACCTTATGGCTATTGCAGCTGAAGCCGGAGTTAACTTAACTTTAACTGATTTTGATAAAATTAGTCAAAAAACACCGCATATCTCTAATCTTCGTCCTGGTGGAGAAAGTTTTATCGAAGACTTACATTTTGCCGGAGGAATTCCCGCTGTTTTAAAAAGGTTAGCCACAAAGATAAACAGCACTAGAACTGTATCGGGAAAAACTACTTTAAAGATAGCAGAAGAAGCTACTATCTTTGACCACGATATAATCCGGCCGTTAAATAAACCCTATCATAAAAAAGGTGGAATAGCTATCTTAAAGGGAAATTTGGCACCTCAAGGAGCTGTAGTAAAACAATCAGCTGTCGATGCAGATATGCTCACCTTTACCGGATGCGCAAAGATATTTAACTCCGAAGAAGAGGCAATGAAAGCAATTACTGGCAAAAAAATAAAAAAAGGCGATGTAGTTGTTATTAGGTATGAAGGCCCAAGCGGAGGCCCAGGAATGCGAGAAATGCTTTCGCCTACCTCAAGTATTGTGGGCATGGGGCTTCATAAACATGTTGCTTTAATTACTGACGGCCGTTTTTCCGGTGGCACCCGCGGCCCTTGTATTGGACATATATCACCAGAGGCAGCATCAGGAGGTTTAATTGGTTATTTAATCAATGGCGATAAAATTACAATTGATATTCCTAAACGTAAAATAAATGTTGATTTAACAACTAAACAAATCAAAGAACGAAAAAAGAAAATAAAATTATTAGCTTCAAAAGTTAAAACAGGCTATCTCTATCGCTATTCTAGATCAACAAGTTCAGCTTCGACTGGAGCAGTTTATAAGGATAATCAATAAAGATACGATTTATTCTAAAAGTTAGTTGACAAGCTGATTAGGCTCTGCTATTATTTGCTATATAGTTTAAACCAATAAATAAAATGCAATTTATTTCAAATAGTTTAAAAAAATTAAGTTACTTATTTGATTCTTTTTCTTCCGATATTGGGATTGATCTAGGTACTGCTACCACCTTAGTCTATCTACGCGGCGAAGGAATTGTTCTTTGTGAGCCATCGGTAGTAGCTATCTATAAAAATACTGGCACTCCTATGGCTGTTGGCGAAGAAGCTAAACAAATGCTTGGCAGGACTCCCGGCAGTATTATTGCAATCCGACCTTTAAAAGACGGAGTTATTGCTGATTTTGATATTACCGAAGAGATGCTTCGCTATTTTATAAAAAAAGCTCACCCAAGAAAAATATCTATTGGCCCAAGAATTGTAGTTGCTGTTCCTTCTGGAATTACCGAAGTAGAAAAAAGGGCTGTTAAAGATTCTGCAAACCGCGCCGGAGCCAGAGAAGTAATACCGGTTGAAGAACCAATTGTTGCTGCAATTGGGGTAGGCTTGCCTATCGCAGAACCTCAAGGAAATATGATAATTGATATTGGCGGAGGAACAACTGAAATTGCAGTTATCTCTTTGGGAGGAATTGTTCATTCTCGTTCAATACGAACCGGCGGAGATGAAATGGATTCATCGATCATTGATTATATGAAGAAAAATTATAATCTAATGGTTGGTGAAAGAACTGCTGAAGAAATAAAGATTAAACTCGGTTCTGCTTGGCCACTTAAAAATGAAACAGAGCTTGAAGTAAGAGGAAGAGATTTAATTACCGGCCTTCCTAAATTCATAAAGACTAGCTCTCAAGAAATTAGAGAGGCCTTACAAAATCCATTAAAAGAAATAATTGAGACCACAAAAGTTACCTTAGAAAGAACCCCGCCAGAGCTAGCAGCAGATTTAATTGAACGGGGCATAGTTTTATGTGGCGGAGGTGCACTGCTGAGAGGAATTGACAAGTTAATTTCTGAAGAAACTGGACTTGCTTGTTTTGTAGCTGATGACCCTTTAACTGCAGTAGCACTGGGAACAGGAAAAATATTAGAGTCACCAAAATTCTTAAAGAAGCTTTCCCTTGTATCTACCTTCTAAAAAAATTAAATATGGTGTTTTCGTTGTTGTAGTAGCCATCCTGGCCTTCAACGTATTTCGGAAACCTTCCCAGATCCTTATGCTTTCTTTATCCGAAAGTTTTTCTTCTCTTTCGAAATCATCTTACCAAAACAAGCTAGATCAACTACGTAAGAAAAACTTAAAATATCAACTTAAGCTGAAACAATTTAAGAACTTATCTGAAGAAAACAAGCTGTTACGGGAAGCACTTAATTTTAAAAATAAAGATGACCTTGGCTTAATTGGTGCAGAAATTATAGCTTTTGCGCCTTCAAGTTGGCATAAGTATATTTTTTTAAATCTAGGTAAAAATAAAAAGGTAAAAAAAAATATGCTTGTAGTAGATAAAGATGGCAATTTAATTGGAAAAATAGAAGAAGTTTATCCACAACGCTGTAAAGTTATTTTGATTAAAAATCCAGACTTTCAAACTCCAGTTTCAATTAACAATCGAGTCCTTGGCTTACTCCAGGGAACTCTTTCGGGAGTAGAGGTTCTTTATATAGAAAAATCAAACCAAATAAATATTTCTGAACCAATTTATGCTGCTTTTTCTCCTTTTAATTCTGTAGTAAAAGTAGGGGAAATTTCTAAAATTAAAACAAATAAAAGTGATCTTTTTTACGAGGTTCAAGTTGATACTTCTGCAAAAGACAAGTTACCTCAAGTTGTTTTTATCTTAAAATGAGTAAAAAAAATTTAAAAATTATAGGTATTATCTTATTAGCTCTTTTAATAGATATTCTTAGGCCCTTTGATTATTTTTTTTTAGTCAACCTTACCTTTTTGACTATAATTATTTTATCTTTTCACAATAATTTGTTTTTTAGCCTCTTTACTTCTCTATTTGCCGGTTTTGCCCAAGATACTTTAGTTTTTTCATCAAATTTATTTTACACTATAGAATACCCTCTGATAGTTATAGCTGTATTTTTGCTAAATAATTTCCTAAAGTTTATAAAAACAAGACATCACCCCTTAATTCCAAAAGCAATAATCGCAGCTTTTTTAATATTAGTGCATTCTTTCTTAAATATTTTAAGAATAGGTTCTGGTAATTTTTCTTTTTTAACTTATTTTTTTATCCAATCCTATCTTGTTTTTTTTCTTATCGATAATATTTTGGAAAAAGCGCTAAAACCTAAACGCTATCAACTTTTTAACAAAAAAGATTATGTTATTTAATCCAAAAAGCTTTTTTTCTAAAAACCAGTCTTCTGTTAAACTACTTAAGAGAGTTGTCCTAATTAGTTTTTCTCTTCTTTTATTGGTGCTTTTTAACTACCAAATAACTAAAGGCAGTTACTATCTAAGGCGGGCTCAAAATAACTATGTTCGAGTAATACCTCTATATTCATTACGTGGCTCTATATTTGATCGAAATGGTGTAGTTTTAGCCAAAGATATGGCATCTTTTAATCTTGCCGTGTTTCCTTATCAGATAAAAAATAAAAAAGATAGTTTATTTAAAAAAATATCTCAGGATCTTGGTTTAGATCAAAAAATAATTTATAAAAACTATAAAAAAAATTTAAGGGGTTTTTTTAGCCCTACCAATATAGTTACCAATATTAGCAAAAAAAAAGCACTTCACTTAAAAGAAGCTTATCCTAAAAGTTTATCGATTAATCCTACTCCGCAGAGAAAATATCTTAGGCCTCTAGAAACAGCTCATATCTTAGGTTATGTCAAAAAAGCATCTTCCTTAAAAAAACAGTTAAAAAAATATGGATATAAACCGTTAGAGCGAATTGGAATTTATGGCATCGAACAATATTATGACTCTTACCTAAAAGGAAAAAATGGTGGTGACTTAATCGAAGTTGATGCAGCCGGAAATGTAGTAGGTTTCCTGGGACGAAAAAGAGCTTATAGAGGTAAGGATATATACTTGACAATTGATAGTAGGGCTCAAGAAATAGCTAAAAAATCACTCAACAAAAGGAAAGGAACGATTATTTTTCTTGATTCAAACTCTGGAGAAATAATTACTTTATATTCTTCACCTTCCTTTGACCCAAACCTTTTTATTAAAGGTAAAGACCTGGGCTCAATATATAAAAATAAAGCAAGCCCCTTGATAAACCGTGCCACCCAAAGTACTTTCCCAGTTGGATCTTTAATTAAACCTCTGCTTGCTATTGCCGGCCTTCAAGAAAACAAAATAAAACCAACAACAACCTTTAACTGTAAAGGCCATCTTGTTTTAGGAAGTAATCGTTTCAAGTGTTGGGGTACCCATGGAGTTCAAGATCTATATCAAGCTCTAGCTCATTCTTGTAATATTTATTTTTATAAGTTAGGATTAATAATTGGTCCCAAAAAGATCAGTAGTTGGGCTAAAAAATTTGGCCTAGATTCAAAAACTTTTATCGATCTCCCTTATGAAAAAAAAGGTTTTGTGCCATCACCTCAATGGAAAAAGGACAAATTTAACCAAAGCTGGTATGCAGGCGACACCCTTAATTTATCAATTGGCCAAGGTTATCTACACACAACACCACTTGCAATAACTTTAGCCATAAACTCAATAGCTAACCAAGGCTATCTTGTTGAACCGATATTGCTTAAAGAAGTAGAGGATGCAGAGGCTTCACTTGCCTTTAGGAGAACCTTAAATATAGCTGGAGAAAATCTTAAAATTGTCAAAAAAGGTTTAAGAAAAACAGTTAATCAATCTTCTGGTACAGCTAGAATACTTAAGAACCTCTCTTTAGAAATTTCTGGAAAAACCGGGACTGCTCAAACCAGCGGCAGGTCACATGGATGGTTTGTTGGTTTTTTCCCCTACAAACAGCCAAAATATACAATCTCGGTATTTTTAGAAAATGGTGGATCTAGCCATCAAGCTCTACGGATCGCCTATAGTTTTCTTGATAAATTAAAAAGAAATAATATTATAAAATAGAACAAAATGAATTTTTTAAAAAGAATTAGCAAGGAATTTACCGGTTTAAAGACAATAGTTTTATCTCTAGTTCTACTTAATTTAATAAGTATAGCTTCTCTTTACAGTAGCCTACATCAACAAGGTCAATTTGTCGGAGGCGACTTTTTTAGTAAACAATTAACCTGGATTGCTTTTTCCTGGATTGTTTTTATAATTTTTAACTTTATAAACTACCGCCTTTATTATAATTTATCTTTTATAATTTATACCTTAAGTATAATTTTAATTGGAGCGGTTTATTTTACCGGACATGAAGCTATGGGAGCTCAACGCTGGCTTTCAATCGGTGGTTTTAGTTTCCAGCCTTCGGAGTTATCTAAACTAGCGATTATAATAGTTATGGCCCGTTTTTTTTCCCATCCGCCGGCCAATAATTTTTTAAAAGATTTTTTCCTACCTTTTTCTTTTGTAGGTTTATCTGCTTTTATAATTTTTAGCCAGCCTGACTTAGGTACAGCCATAATGGTGATTTTGATAGCCTTTGCTATAGGACTTTTTTCAAAAGTTAATAAAAAATATTTTGTCTGGGTTTTAATCGCTGTCTTAATCGCGGCTCCTTTTAGTTGGACTTTTCTTAAAAGTTATCAAAAAAAACGATTAACTGCTTTTGTTAACCCAAACATTGACCCCCTTGGATCTGGTTATACAATAATTCAATCAAAGATTGCAATTGGTTCAGGCCAAGTTTTTGGTAAAGGATTTCTAGCCGGTACGCAAAACCAATTTAACTTTTTACCAGAAAGGCATACTGATTTTATCTTTACGGTTATTGCCGAAGAATGGGGGTTTTTAGGTTCTCTTTTTCTTCTTTTTATCTATTGGTTAATAATCAAAAAAATATTTGACCGATTAAAAAAAATTCGAGATCCTTTTGCCTACTATTTAACTGTAGGTATTGGTATCTATTTTTTTCTTCACGTATTTATAAATATCGGAATGACCCTGGGAATCTTTCCGGTTGTTGGTCTACCTCTACTTTTTGTTAGCTACGGAGGCTCTCATCTTATATCCAGTTTTATCCTTTTAGGAATATTCTTTAATATCTCACGAAATTATAAATAAGAACAACTAAATAATGTTTAATTTTTCAAAGTTTCAAAAACCACAACGCTATATCGGCAATGAGTTAAATGTAATCAAAAAAGATCATTACAAAAAAACCTCCTTCTGTCTTTGTTACCCCAACCTTTATGAGATTGGAATGGATAATTTAGGCCTACGAATCATCTATGGCCTCCTCAATTCTTACCCTGATATTGTTTGTGAACGTTGTTTTTTACCCGGCTCAGATCTTCAGGAATTTTTAGAAAAAAAACATCAGCCATTGTTTTCACTGGAGACTAAAACGCCTTTGCTTGATTTTGATTTAATTGGATTTAACTTTGGCTATGAACTGAATTATTTAAATTTTCTCCAAATGCTTGAAAGTGGAGGGGTCTGTTTAAAAAGCAAAAATCGTAAAAAGATAATCGTCTTGGGCGGCGGAGTTGCTAACCCAGAGCCCTTGGCAGATTTTGTCGATGTTTTTTGCCTGGGAGATTTTGAGGCAGTATCGAATAAGCTGGTTGAAGTGTTACGAAAACACAAAGATAAGGCCAGCCGCCTAAAAGAACTTTCACAAAGGGAAAGTTTTTATGTCCCCCAATTTTATGACTTATCTTTTTCTAAGAACTATTATCAATTAGAAAAAAAGTACCGCAAAGCAAATCCTATAATCAAACAAAGTAAAGTCAAAAATTTAGATAAAAGTTTTTTTCCACTTAATTGGATAACTCCTCATACTAAACTCACTCAAGATAGAGTACCAATTGAGATAGCAAGAGGCTGTCCTAATAACTGCAATTTTTGCCAAGCTAGAAATATCTATTATCCTTATCGGGAAAAAAAAGTTAAAACTATTTTAAATACAATTAAAACTGTATATAAAAATAGCGGTTACGAAAGGTTCTCGTTACTCTCACTTTCTACCTCTAACTACTCACAGATAAAAAAGCTAATAAATGCTATTTTTCCTTTTATAAAGGAAAATAAAATTTCTATAAACTTACCTTCCTTAAGGATTGGAGATGAAATTGAACCTCTTTATAAAAAACTACTGACAATCCAAAAGACATCACTAACTGTAGCTATAGAAGCCGGTAGGCCCTATCTTAGAAAAAAAATAAATAAAAATATTGCGGTTGATAAGTTATTTGATTCTGCTGCTAGCTTGCATAGTCTAGGCCTAAGGATGATTAAGGTTTACTTTATGTATGGCTTCCCCAAAGAAGAGAAAAAAGATCTTTTAGCTATAGGTAATCTCATAAAAAACCTGCTGAAAAAAACTCCTTTTAAAATTAACATCAGTATTAATTTGTTTATTCCCAAACCATTTTCGCCGTGGGAAAATAAGCCGCTTTTAGGCCCCGCTAAAGCGAAAAACAACAAAAAGATTATTTTAACTAATATACCCAGGAGTAAACGGCTTAAAATTTCTTTTTCCAATATTGATACAAGTTTAATCGAGGCTATAATTTCACGGGGCGACCGCAACCTTGGCCCCGTATTTGTGCAATTGCACAAACGAAGAAAAGAACTTATTGAAAAAAATTTATTATTTAGTTGGCCGGCCTGGAAAGATATTTTAGAAAAAAAAGGTATTAATTGGCAAAGATATATTAAATCTGAAACAAAAAACTTTCCTTGGTCTTTTATTAAGGATAAAGGATAAAGGTTAAAGGTTAAAGGATTAAAGATGAGGTATGCAGGATATTAAATTTCCAGTTAGTTTAAAAATAGAAAAAAAGGGAAAGATGGTCTATTTTTCTCAACTTGACTTATCCCTTACCCTCAAAAGAGCCCTGCGGCGGACCGACTTGCCTAACTACTTTACAAAAGGATTTAGGCCGCATATCAAAGTTAGTTTTAAAGGAGCTCTAAAACTTGGCGAACAAGGAAACCTTCCGCTAACTTTTTATTTCAAAAAAAGAGTAGATCCTGAAAAAGTTATTATAAAATTAAATTTCGAACTTCCTGAAGGGCTCAAAATAAAAAAGCCTAACGAATAATTAACTGTGAAGATATCTTTTTTGCTTGGAAAAATTGCTTGGTAAACTTTCTGGCTTTTTTGTGGTCATATGGTTGACAAGAAAAGATATTAATATAGGCTGTCAGCCATTTATCGGAGAAATGTCCCGTTATTGAACTGGTTTCAATAAGCTGTACTAAAGAATACCCTTTGGTAAAATCTTTATTCTTACCAAAATATTTTAATATTGTTTTGCCGAACTTTTTCATATTGATTAACTCACAAAGTTGATCAACGTAGCATTGCAACTTCTTTTTTGAAGACAAAATATCTAAGTTACAACCATTTAAGTTAATAATTAATTCATAGCCGTATGTTTTTTTCATTTTACTAACCTCAATAAATTGTTTGGTAACTGCAAAGCAGCAAATTGGATTCCCGGATTATAATATTTTGTTTTCAACTTTAACTTTAAATATTTTTGTTTTATTTGTTTTTTTGATTTTTTAAGAAAATTTATTTTTTTAGAACCAATCACAAAGCTAAAATAGCCACCGGTGTAAGTTGGAATAGAAGCAAGCTGGATAAAACTTAAAGGAAAAACATCTTTTATCTTACGATAGTTAGATTTTAAAACATTAGCTTGTAAAAAAGTTGAACCAGTTTGGCGAATCATAATGCCGCTAGATTTAAGTCTTTTGTAGACATCTTGATAAAACTTTTTCGAAAAAAGCATTTTAGCCGGGCCAACCGGATCCGGCGAGTCTACTATAATCAGATCAAACTTTTTAGGAGTTTCCTGTATATATTTTGCGCCATCATCAATTATCAAACCCAGCCGTTTATCAGAAAAAGAGCCTTTGCTTATCTTTGGTAGATATTTCTTTGAAAGGTCGATAATCGTTTTATCAATTTCAACCATTATTAGTTCTTTTACTGGATGTTTTAGTATTTCTCTTATAACTCCGCCGTCACCGCCACCAATGACTAAAATGCTTTCTGGATTAGGATGTGTAAGCAATAGAGGATGGACTAGCATTTCATGATAAATATACTCGTCAGCTTCTGTAGTCTGAATGACATTATCTAGGAAAAGGACTTTTCCAAAATCTTTAGTTTTAGATATCAGGCAATTTTGGTGAGCTGTCTTTTTTTTATACAGAATTTTTCCCTTAAGTCCAAACTTTACATCCGAATGCAACGTTTCGTAACACCACATTAAAATATACCTCTTTTAATCTCATTAATTTGAATATTTGAAGTTTTATAGCATCTTTTTAAAACACCAATTGCTTTATAAGGATCAACTTGGCCGCAAACAAAGATATCTAAAGCAGCATAATCATATTCGGGCCAAGTATGGACGCTAACATGAGATTCCGAAATAATTGCTACACCTGAGACTCCTCCAGAAGGAGAAAACTTATGAAGGCTAATATTTAGGAGAGTAGCACCAATTGCTTTTACAGAATCTTTTAGACTTTTACGAATTTTTGGTAAAGAGGAGAGGTTTTTAGCATCCCAGAGCTCGATAATCAAATGAGTACCGGCATAGCTGATATGACCATTTGTACAACAAAACTTTTGCTTTTCTTTCATTTTTTGTTAACGTTTCTGTTTCAGAATCCATAATATGAGTATATATCATAAACCTTTTTTTTTCTTTTGCAACATTTTTTTTATGAGAATAAAAGAAATAGTTTATTTGACCTGAGGCTAATTTTTGATAGAATTCGATATATTATATTTAAGATGAAAAAAGAAAGAACCAGAAAAACAAACCCTCAATTGACCGAAGGAAGCATTAAAACCTCCCTTGGGAAGCTTAGCTTACCTCTTATCACCGGAGCTTTTCTTCATAATCTCTTTAATCTAGTGGACCTTTTTTTTATTGGACGATTAGGCCCTGTTGCTTTAGCTGCTCTTTCTGTAGCTGGGGTAATACTTTCGATGTTAATTATGGTTGCTTTAGGTATTTCAACTGGAACTACAGCCTTAATTGCTCATTATACTGGAAAAAGAGACTATCAAAAAGCAGATAATGTATTAATTCAAGCTATTGTCTTAAGCGTTATTTGTTCAATATTGATGTTAACCATAGGTTTATTTTGGATGGAACCTATTTTAAAAATCGTAGGGGCAACCGCGGAAATAACCCCCTATGCCGGAGAATATTTAAAAATAGCCTTCTCTTTTTCTTTTTTTATATTTTTATTTTTTGCTTTTAACCAGTCATTGCGCGGTTCAGGTGATACCTTAACACCGCTTAAAGCTCTTATTTTTGCCAATGTATTAAACATTATTCTAGACCCGCTTCTAATCTTTGGAGTTGGTTTTTTTCCAAGGCTAGAAGTTGCTGGTTCAGCTTTAGCAACAGTAATTAGTAGAGCTTTCGGTCTATTATTTTTACTAAGACATTTTATTTCTGGCTACTCAAGCCTACATCTAAATCGAAAAAGTTTTTACCTCAATTTTTCAGTTTTAACCAGAATGGTAAAAATTGGTTTTTTTTCTTCTCTAGAAGTTTTGATGCGTCAAATTTCTTTACTTTTTTTGATAAAAATAATTAGCTTGTTTGGCACTTTAGCTCTAGCAGCTTATGGAATAGTGGTTCGATTGCGTCTTTTTATTATTATGTTTGGAATATCAACCGGTATTGCCGCTAGCATATTAATTGGCCAAAACATGGGAAGTAATCAACCCAAGAGGGCCCATCAGGCCGGCTGGCAGGCCGTCAAGTATTATCAAATGTTAGTTGTACCGATTGCTGTTTTGTTTTTTATCTTTTCTTCACAGATAATCGCAATTTTTACTAACGACTCAGAAATTATAAGTTCAGCTAGTATCTTTCTTAAATTTATCTCGGTAAGCTTACCTTTTTTAACCCCGGCTTTAGTCTTGGGAAAAGGAGTTACCGGAGCAGGAGACACCATTGGACCAGCAACTATGACTGGCATATTTCAGCTTCTCTGGAGAATTCCAGTTGCTTATATTTTGGCTAATGTTTTTGCACTCAAAGTAATAGGAGTATATTTAGCTATAAGCACCTCTGATCTTTTACACGGGATCACGATGGGGATTTATTTTCAAAAAGGCAATTGGCAAAAAAGATATCATCGCCATAAAAAAATACTAGATAAGGAGAATTAATCAGTTAAATAGTATGGAAGATTGTAATTATAAGTGTAAAAAATTTTTTAAAAAAATATTTCTTACTTTGGTTTCAACCGAAAAATTCATAAAGTTCATCTACAGGGCTTTTCGGTGCATTTTGCAAACCTTTTATCACATGAGTATAAACCATAGTAGTTTCTAAGTTTTTATGCCCCAGTAATTCCTGAATCTGCCGGATATTTACCCCTTTCATTAAAAGATGTGTGGCAAAACTATGGCGAAGGGTATGGACTGAAACTTTTTTATGGATTTGAGCCATTTTAGCTGCATTTTTTACAGCTTTTTGGATTGAACTAGGGTCAATGTGATGCCTTCCTATTTTCCCATCTCTGGGATTAATTGATAATTTGCTCGAAGGAAAAATATACTGCCACTTCCATTCTTTCGCTGCATTAGGATATTTATGCCTAAGCCGATTGGGCAAAGAAACTTTTCCATAGCCTAACTTTAAATCCTCTTTGTGGATTTTTCTTGCTTTTTGAAGCTGTTTTTGCAACTCTGATTTAAGGCATTCGGCAATCACTGTTGTACGGTCTCTATCACCTTTACTGTTGCGGATAAATAAAATATTATTTTCTAAATCAATATCTTGCACCCGCAAGCGAACAAGCTCCATAAGCCGCAGGCCGGATCCATAAATAATTTGCAATAAAAGAAGGTGCTTTTTATTAACATAATTAAACATCTCTTTAACTTCACCAAAAGTCAATACTGACGGTAAACGGATTTTTTGTTTTGCCCGAACAGTATTACCTAAACTTTTAAGTTCAATTTTTAATACCTCTCTAAACAGAAACAAAAGAGCGCAAAAAGCCTGGTTTTGAGTGGAGGAGGATACTTTTCTCTCTATTGCTAAATAAGTTAAGTACATTTTTACATTTTCTGAATTAAGCTTTTCTTCTAAGCACTTATTCGGATTATTTTTATTAATATAAGAAAAAAATCTTTTTATCCAATCAACGTATGTTTGTTCAGTACGGTATGAATAATGTTTGAGCTGAATCGATTTGCGGACTTTATCTATAATATTTAACATCTTGTTATTAGGCTTTTGATAATCTATTTTTATTAATTTTGATTGACTTTGGCCGAGTCGGGAATATTCAATAAAGAAATCTATTGCCAATTCTGCCTGCTGCATTTTCCAATCATCAGTGCTGAGGCCACAAAGGTAATCAAGGAATTTATTGATCGTTGCTTCATTGGCAACATTGCCATATTTATTAGAAAAAATTATAAATTTATGCACCCAATAAGCATAAAAAGGAATTTTCTTTTTGTTAATAGATTTATTTTTTACAAGAAATTGCTGAAAATCTGGTAATATATTTTCAAACATAAAAAACCTCCTTATTAGGCGGATTCCGCCTATTTTTTACCCCTTTACTTATAGACGAAATAAATTGGCATTTTCTTTCAAAAATTTACAAAAAATTAAAAAAATATGCTATAATTTATTTAATAAAGGCAGAGAATCCCAGAAAATACGGATTCCACATAAGAATTGTTAGCTATATAAAAATTAAAAATAATTATTGACAATGAATATACATTAGATATACAATAAATTATGCTTATTTGGGATGAGAAAAAAAATATTAAATTACAAATCGAACGAAATATTTCATTTGAAGAAATAGCAGA
>JAIPHU010000005.1 GCA_021735045.1 Candidatus Omnitrophota bacterium
TATAAGTGTTTAGGCTATATCTTTTGTATAAACTTTTGATATCCATTTTTTAATTTTTATGTCTTTTAGGGCAGGCACATAGGCCTGCCCCTACATTGGGCGAGGACAAGCCTCGCCCCTACTTGATTATTTCGGTAGATATACCTTGATCTGTAAAAATTTCAAGCAATAAAGCATGTGGAATCTTGGCATCAACAATATGAGCCTTTCTTACTCCGGAACTAACAGCAGAGGCTGCAGCTCTAATCTTAGGTATCATCCCTTTAGAAACTATTTCTTCTTTGATAAGATCTTCAATTTGGGATAAATTGATTGTCGAAATTAAAGATTCCTCGTTTTTTGAATCTCTCATGACTCCTAATACGTCAGTCAATATAACTAACTTTTCTGCAGAAAGTTTTGAAGCTAAAAAATAAGCAGCTTCATCAGCATTAATATTAAATGCTTCTCCTTTTTTTGAAACCCCCATGGGGCAAATTACCGGAATATTCTCTACCACAGCTTTTTCTAAAGTAACTTTATCGAAATCAACTACTTCTCCTACATAACCTAAATCAACATCTGCCTTTTTCTTATTTACTTTCAATAATCTATCTTTTTTTAAAAATTCTTTTGCTTTCACCGAATGTGACTCTATCTCTTTAGCTATTAGACTATTTAAGTGATTCAACTCGTGTTCTACTACCTTTAAAGTTTTTTTATCAGTAACTCTCATTCCTTGAAAAAAATCTGTTTCGATGCTACTGGCTTTTAATTTTTCAGTAATATTAGGCCCTCCACCATGAACGATTACCGGCCGAATCCCTGCAAATTTAAGAAAAGCTATATCTTCCAGCACAGATTTACGCACCCTCTCTTCGCCCAAAATAGAACCGCCATAC
This sequence comes from Candidatus Omnitrophota bacterium, assembly GCA_021735045.1. Taxonomy (GTDB): domain Bacteria; phylum Omnitrophota; class Gorgyraeia; order Duberdicusellales; family 4484-171; genus PXAH01. The sequence continues at coordinate 882 of JAIPHU010000005.1, forward strand.
TTTATAACAAAAATCTTTTTATGAAATTTTTTGATATAAGGCAGAGCCTCGATTAAAATATCGGCTTTTTTTATTGCTTCTTCCATAACCACAAACTACTAAGTCCTCTTTTAATAATGCTAGTTATATTTAGCGTTTATCTTAACATATTCTGGAGTCAGGTCACAAGTGTAGACTCTCCAGTTATATTTGCCTCTTTTCAAATTTATTGAAATTTTAATTTCTTTTTTTGCAAATGAACTAAATCCTATATCTAAATCTTCTTCTTTTAATTTAATTTTGGCTTGGCCTAATACTGCAACAATTCTGCCAAGATTAGGATTGTTACCATAAAGTGCACATTTAAATAAGATATAACCAGAAATTTTTTCCGCTAATCTTTTTGCTTCCCTTTTACTCCTTGCCCCTTTTATGTTCAGTTCTACAAATTTTGTTGCTCCTTCAGCATCTTTGACCATCATCTTAGCAAGATCAATCATTACATTTTGAAGTTCAAGAAAAAATTTCTTTTGTTCTTTTTTAGTCAAAGGTATTTTTTTACTTGAAGCTAAAAACAACGAGTCATTAGTGCTCTCAGCTGCATCTATGTTTATTGAGTTAAAACTTTTTTCGACAGCCTGTTTTGCATTTTTTCTAAAAGCACCTAAATCAATACCAGCATCAGTTAAGATAAAAGCCAGCATGGTAGCTAAATTTGGCTTTATCATCCCCGAACCTTTAGCTATTCCTGTAATTGTAACCTTTTTTTTACCAAATTTTATAACTTTAGAGATAATCTTAGTGCAACTATCTGTAGTTAAAATACTTTTGGCAAACTTAACCGGGCTGTCTTCTAGGTTTTCTATAAGCTTAGGAATATTCCTTATTACTTTTAATTTTGGCAGCTTTTTTGCAATAATTCCGGTTGAAGCAATTAAGATCTTTTCTTTACCTGTATCCAATTTGCCGGCCAATTTACTTACTATCTCTTTTGTATCTTGATAGCCTTTATCATCTGAAAAACAATTAGCATTACCACTATTTACTAAAATAGCAGAAATAGGATTTTTAATGTTTTCCCGAGACAAAGAAACTGAATAAGAAACATTTAAATTAGTTGTAAAAAAACCAATCACCCGATAAGGTTGATTGAAGTAAATCATGCCTAAATCATAGCTCTTTTTTTTAATTCCACAATTTAGGCCACTAGTTAAAAAACCTTGGGGTAATTTATATTCTTTCATTTTATTATATCTGTTTTATTTACAGCAAAAGAAGCCCGGTGGTCTCTTCTAAACCAAACATTAAATTCATATTTTGAACTGCTTGGCCAGCTGCTCCTTTAACTAAATTATCAAGAGACGAAACTACTATTGCCTCATAACCTTTTTTATCTACCGCAAAACCTATGTCAGAAAAATTTGTTCCTGCTGCATCTTTCAACTTGGGTAGTTTATCGCTAATGCGGATAAAAGGAGAGTCTTGATAGTATTTATTATAAATTCTATTTAACTTTTCTTTATTAACTTTTTTCTTAAAAGAAAGATGAATAGTAGAATAGATACCGGATTCAAAACTAGCTACTTGGGGCAAAAAAGAAAAGCTTAAAGATTTAGTCAGTTTTTCTCCTAAAACTTCAGCCACTTCAGGCTGATGTTGATGGATAAAAGGTTTATAGGCCCAAAAATTATTGGCTACATTAGAATAATGATAATCAATGGTTGCCCTTCGGCCTGATCCGGTAATCGATGATTTAGAATCAATTACAATCTTACCTTTTACCAACTTCTCTGCCAATAGAGGATACAGAGCAATGATGATTGAAGTTGGGTAACATCCCGGATTTGCTATTAGTTGAGCTTTCTTTATCTTTTCTTTAAACAGCTCGGTTAAGCCATAAACAGATTTTTTTAAATTTTTTTTATCCTGATGCTCTTTTTTATAAAAAATTTTATAAGTTGAACTTTTTTTGAAACGGTAATCAGCTGAAAGGTCAATAACTTTTTTACCTTTGGCTAAAATCTTAGGCACAAACTTCATTGAAACAGTATGAGGCAACGATAAAAACAAAAGATCACACGAGTCTATAGCCTTTTTAATCTTAAGTGGTTGGCATTTTAATGAAGTTTTTTTAAAAAATTTAGGAAAAATGTCTGAATATAGAGTAGATTTTTTAACCCGAGAAGCAATATAGGTAAGTTTAACTTCCGGATGTGATAATAAAATCTCAACCAACTTCTCGCCAGTAAAACCCGTAGCTCCTAAAATTCCTACTTTAATCATACCAATCATAATAAACGAAAAAGCTTATCCAGTCAATAGAATTTAGGTTGAAACATCCAGTTAACTGCTAATTCTCTGGACAATAATCCTATTGCCATAGGAGGGGACGTTTCCCATCAAGTGACTAGCTCTATTTTGTCGCCTAAACTAATATTATTTTGCTTGGCCTTGCCAACCGGTAACTCAATAGTAACATAGGCACCTTTACAAAAGACAACCCGCCAAGGCGATAAAGAGTTAACTATTCTTTTTACTTTCATCTGACGATCTAGAAATATAATATCAATGGGAAAACGCATAAAAAAAGTATGGATTGAAGGGGCCTGATAAAAAATAAGAGCTTGATCTTCGGGCAGATTATTTTTAAACATTAGCCCTAATAGACGCAAATAAAATCCAGAGGCAATTTTGGCAAAACAAGCTATCTCCACGTTTTTAGTTTTATTTACTATCTTATAAAACATTTTTTAATTTAGCTAATATATCTTCTGGAATAGTACAGGCTCTAAAGCTTTTATTTATGCAAGCTAATCTAGTTTCAGCCGAAACCAATAAACTTTTTTCAACTTCGATAAAATGTAAAAACTGCAAAGATGCTGCCTTTATCTTAGTTAATTTAGTTTTTACTCTAACCACCTGGCCATAAAAAGCAGGCTTTTTGTAGCAAATATTGACATCTTTTACCACAAAAAGGATTCCCTGTTTTGATAACTCGAGCATATCTATATTTTTATCTGCAAAAAACTCTGTTCTAGCTTCTTCAAAATATTTAAGATAGTTAGCATAATATACCACCCCTCCACAATCTGTATCATGATAATATATCTTTTTTTTAATCAGATTCATAAGATAAAATATTAAATAAATAGGTTATAACTTAAAGAAAAAATCTATAAAAGGATCACCAAACTTTCGATCCATTTTTTTTAGCTGATATCCAATATACAGAGAAAAAATACCTAAGATAATCAATACTGCCGCCACAATTAAAGATAATAAAGGCGGATAAACCGCAATTAAAATACCTGCCAAAAGAAAAATAATTCCTAAAACCACAGCTACCTCCTGTTTTTTATAAATTGATTCATATAATCAGGCCTGTCTATCTTTATTGTCACCTTCTCTTTACTTATTGGATGCCTCAACTGAATAAAATAAGCACAAAGAGCTAATTTATTAAATTTTATCACAAAATCACGGCCAAAAGCATATTTTCTCTCTCCGAGGACCGGATGGCCGGCCTTGGCTAGATGAATCCTGATCTGATTAGTTCTTCCTGTTTTAGGAGAAAGTTCTAAAAAATCAAAACCTTTACATTTTTTTATAACTTTATAAAAAGTTTCACTACTTTTTGGTTTCTCCTTAAATTTTTTTCCAGCTGCATCCAGAATTAACCCTTTAAATATTCCCTTATTTTTTTTAAAATTTCCTTGGGTTAAAGCAAAATACTTTTTGATGATTTTTCTCTTCCGGAATTGATCAGTAATATTTTTATAGGCCTTTTTAGATTTAGCATAAATCATTAAGCCTTGAGTGTCCTTATCTAGGCGGTGGCAAATATATAAATTTTCCTTTAGTTGTTTTTTTAGCAAAGAAGTTAAAGTTTGTTTTTCTTTTTTGGGACTAGGCTGAACTACTATTCTGGCTATTTTATTTATAACTAAAAAATACTGATCACTAAATATAATATCAAAACCGTTGCTCATAGCTATTTAAAAGAATTCAACCTGTAATTGAAATGATAAAAAAACTAGTTGTTTTATGTTTGATACCTTTGGAAAACTTCTTGAATTTTTGTTTTTAACTGGTCTATCTGGACTGGTTTTGTAATATAGAATTCATCATAAAGAGAAGCGGCTTTTATCTTTGTTGAGTTATCAGTTTTTGCACTTAGCATAATTACTGGAATAGATAACGTTTCTTTGGACTCCTTGATTTTTTTTAAAACTTCAATACCATCAATTTGAGGCATCATTATATCTAAGATAATTAAATCCGGTTTATATTTTAATGCTGTTTTAAAAGCATCTTTGGCCCGGCTAACGGTAATCACATGATATTGTTCTTCTATCTCAAGGTTAGCTTTTAGAAAATAAGTCAAATCTTCTTCGTCGTCAACCACTAATATTGTTTTTCTTTTATCCTCCATCTAACACCCCCGTTTATTTTTAAATTATTATTTTTATCCTAAAATGATTCAGCTTGATTATTAATCGGTAATATTATTTTTGCTGTAGTACCTTTGTTCAATTTACTTTCAATTCGCAGCTTACCTTCATTATTTTCAATTATCATTTTACACATTGCCAGGCCTAAACCGGTTCCTTTGGTGTCTCTTTTAGTTGTAAAAAAAGGTTCAAAAATTTTAGCTAAATTTTCTTCTGAAATTCCTTCTCCAGTATCAATTATGTTAATTATGTAGCTACTTTTATTTTTTATTCCCTTAGAACCGGAAACTCTATGCATTTTAATCTTTAGCTTACCACCTTTAGGCATAGCTTCTATAGCATTGAGAAAAAGATTAAATAGTACTTGTTGAATTTGATTTTTGTCGCCTACTATCCCTTCAGGACTTTCTTTAACATCATTAACTATTTTAATATTTACCAAGGAAACTTTATATTTAAGTAAGGATAAAGTCTCTTGAATTAGTTGTTTTAAATCAATATTTTCACTTTTTCTTGCTGAAGGTTTAGCAAAAGTAAGTAAATTTTGTACTATATTGTTAGCTCGCAAAGTAGAATCTTTTACTTTTTTTAGAGCAATTACTATATCTTTTTTAGGATCGCTTATTTTTCTTTCTAAAAATTCCACACCGCCTAAAACCACTCCTAAGGGATTTTTTACTTCATGAGCTATACCAGAAGAAAACCTACCTAAAGCCGCAAGCTTTTCTGATTGGACTAAGCTACCTTGGGCCTTTTTTAATTTTGAATAGGCTTCTTTTAAAACTTTATTCTCATAAACACGCTCTTCTTCTGTTCCTATAGCAGAAGCAATCATTCCCAGATTATCTTTAACTTTTTTGTCAGGGCAAAAATCCCGTTTATAAAAAGCATAGACAACTCCTCTACTTTCTTCTTTGAATTTCACTGGCGAACCAATACAAGTAGAAAAATCATTACGGATAATATTCAAATTTGTTTTTATATATTTAGTTTCATTTAGTTTTCTTATAACTACAAACTGTTTTTGATTTTTTAAAATATCATATCCAATAGATCCTTCTGATTCTTGATCATCATAGTACTGAGGAGGATGATACCGAGCAAATGAACTTAAACTATCTGTTTTTTGATTGTACCTTTTATAAAACACACAAGAAGCCCTTGAGATCTCTCCATATAAATTGACTAATCTCTTAATATTTTCTTGAGGATTACCAATAAGCCCGGAAAGGCATTTATTTATATCTGAAACCTGGCTAACTCCTTGTTTATATTTAATTCCTATAGCTACCGCATTGGCTACAGCCATAAGGTATTCATCTGATTCTTTTTCCCTTTTAGTCCCGGCGGCCACAACAAGATCAACTACCCCCAATAAATCTTCTTGGTATATCAATGGTATGCAATAGTGACTATGTTGTTTAAAGGAATCTGATTTTAAGGAGATTGGGCAATCTTTACGATTGCTTGAAAACTGTATAGATTTATCTTCGGCAGCTTTTCCACAAACGCACGTTTGGAATTTTATAGTTTGACATTCCTTTACCAAAGCCGCAGGTATACCATAAGAAGCCTGAAGCTCAAGTGAATCGGGTTGGTCTCCTATGAAAAAAGCCATGGCCCCAACGCAGTCTATAAAATGCTTCTCAGAAATAATTAAATTGAAAACAAGTTTTATAAAAACTATTGTAGAAATATTATCAAACGACAACTTTAATATAGAATTAGTGGCTCGATAGATAAAATATTTGTCCTGAATATTTATATTTTTTTCAATATCCTTTTGGTTTTCTCTAATATAATCAAAATCCTGCCCGCTAGGCAAAGAATAGCTCTGATCACTATTTCTATTTTTTTCTGATTCTTTCTTTTGAATCTTTTTTTTAGTTTTAAACAGTAGATATAAGTTTCCAGCTAAAATAAAAAATACACCAATGAACCTAAATATCAGCTCTTGGAAGTTAAAAGGAAATATTGCATAAAGATAGCTGCCTTCACCGATAAAAAAAGAAAAAGCTGCTAGAATAAGCCAATACAATAAGATTAAAACAATAATTAAAAGCATATTATGATACCTGCCATTTGCCAATAATAGTTATTATACTATAGAATAACAAGAAAAAAAGGGTAAGGATTACCCTTATTAGTTTTTCCTTGTATAACAACAGAAAAACAAATACAATAATTTTATGCTAAAAAAATGGCTAGTAACCACAAAAAACTTATTTTTTCCAGCGGTTTGTTTGGCCTGCGGCAAAAAAATAAAACAAGATTATCTTTGTAGCTCTTGCAAAAAAAAAATTAAAATCCTAAAAGCCCCAACTTGTTACACTCAGCTAAAAATAAATCACAATAACAATAAAGAAATATTAACAGTGCTTAGCAGTTGCCTCTATAAAGAGCCTCTTAAAAATTTAATACATTCTTTTAAATACAAGCGTAACCCCTATTTAGCCGAGTTTTTTTCTCGTTTTATGCTAAAACAACTTAAAGTCATTAAATTTAACCCTCAAAACTATGATTTTGTTGTACCGGTACCCTTGCATCGATATAAAATAAAAGCTAGAGGTTACAACCAAGCAGAGTTATTGGCTAGGCCATTAGCAAAATATTTTCAATTGCCTTTAAAAGATGATATAATAATTTCAAAATATATTAAAAATTCTCAAACTAAGCTTTCCTCACGAAAGCGAAAAGAAAACGTCCAAGGAAAATTTATAGTAAGAAAAAATCTAAAAAATCAGAATATAATCTTGGTTGATGATGTGCTTACAACCGGAGCTACAATTTCAACCTGTTGGCAAGCTTTAAGCGAAAAAGGTGCAAACAAAATTTACTCAACTACTTTAGCAAAATAATTATAAATACCGATTAAGATGAAAATATTACGTACCTACATTTTAAAAGAATTTTTAACAGTTTTTGGTTTTTCATTTTTAATAATAAATATCTTTTTTCTCGGCGGAAGTTTATATAAGATATCTGACATGATAATCAGCAAAGGCATTCCGGTTATGTCTGCCCTCAAGGTCTTTTATTTTATAGCCCCTAGAATCTCAGAGTACACTATACCGCTAGCTTTTTTGTTTGCACTTTTATTAACTCTAGGAAGACTGGTCGTAGATAATGAATTAGTAGCTATCCAAAGTTCTGGAATCTCATTAATAAAAATTTTCTCAACCTTTCTTTTGATTGGCTTAATTTTTTCTCTGTTTTTACTTTTCTTAAAAAGCAAGGTTATCCCCGATACCAACTACCGTTATCACACTCAGCTAAAAAGCACCTATTCTAAAAATTTACCGGCTTTAATCGAGCCCGGAGTTTTTCTGGATGAATTTAAAAATCATATTCTTTATGTCACAGATAAAAGTAACCAAGATTTAAAGAATGTCTACATCTACAAAACAGATAAAAAAGAAGATATAACCGAAATCACCTTTGCAAAAAGGGGCAAATTTGTCATAGACAAAAATACTTTAAAAATAAAGCTTGAGCAAGGTTTTCGAGATATCACAAACCCCGATAATGAAACTGGGCCTTATCGCCTAAATTTTAAAAGATTTTTTATGGATCTACCTATGCAGAAGAAAAAAGAAAAGATAATCAAGAAAAAGACTAAGGATATGCGCCTCGAAGAATTAAAGCAAAAAATAAATGATTTTGAGAAAAAAACTCAGGGAAAAACAGAAACAACTATGCCAACAGAGTTCTTAGCAGAATTCCATCGAAGAATAAGCTTTTCTTTTGCCCCAATTGCATTTGCAATTTTAGGCTTTGGAATTTCAATGACTATAAAACACCGAGAAAAATCAATAAATTTCATAATTGCAGCTGTCACAGCAGGTATATACTATCTTCTTTTTCTTCTTGGTGAAACCCTAGCTGAATACCATATGTTGCCTCCTCCTCTAGCTATGTGGTTACCTAATATAGCAATAACCTTAGTAGGTATTTTCCTTTTTTACCGATATGCGAATTTTAGATAAGTATATTTTAAAAAACATTACACTTTCTTACTTGTTTATATTGCTCTTATTTACTGGTCTGTACTTGTTGATAGATATATTTTCTTCTTTTTCTGATATTTTAAAAAATAAACCCTCACTAATTATTATTGCTAAATACTATCTTTTTCACCTGCCTCTTATAATTAGAAGAATAAGTCCTTCTGCTCTGTTGTTGGGCGTTCTATATACCTACAGCAATTTAGGCAAAAACAATGAACTGATAAGTATCCGTACCTCTGGCATAAGCAGTCTAAGAGTAGCTTATCCGGCTATCTTTTTAGCAATTTTTATCTCCTGCTCTGTCTTCTTTCTTCAAGAAAAATTACTTATACAATCACAGTCCCAAGCCGAAAATATCAAAAATCAATACATTGAAAAAGAAATTAAAGAATCAGAAATAAGAAATTTAGCTTTTAATACATCTGATTCTATATTCTTTATTGAAACATTTTTACCTAAAGAAAAAAAATTAGAAAATGTTACTATTATTAAACAAAATGCAAAAGGTAATTTTTTGAAAAAAATCTACTGTAGGATGATAAAATACGAAAAAGATAAATGGATAGGATACAACTTAATAGAATATAACCAAGAGGATACAGGAAGAATTAAAGAAGCTCCTAGAAACATATCAAGAAAAACTATTGATCTACCAAAAAAACCAAATGAACTTGCATTTGAAAAAAGTATGTTTGTTGAATTTACTCCACTTATAAAACTTAAAAAACAAATTAACGATTTAAAAAAGGTCGCTATTGGTAAGCGACTGCGAAAAGTAAAAATTGAATTTTATAAAAAAATCGCACTCCCTTTTTCTCATCTTTTTCTAATCATAGGAGTGTTACCAATAGCTTTGGAAATAAAAAAGAAAAAAGCTACTTTTGCAGCTATTGGTATTGGGTTTTTATTTTCTTTTCTTTATACCACAATGGATTCAATGAGTATTGCTTTGGGTAAATCTGGAATAATTTTACCATTTTTTTCTGCTTGGCTAGCTCCACTTTTTTTCTTAAGTATTGGAATAACTGGCTTGATTTTAATTCGCTAGGTTAACTACCTAGATAATGGCGTGGTATTTCAGCAGATATGCGGGTTACAATTTCATAGGGAATGGTTTGGGCCCACTTGGCAACCTTTTCTGCTTTTATTTCCTCTTTCTTATCTTTTCCAATTAAGGTCACCACATCTCCTTTCTTAATTTCTTTATCACTTCCTAAATCTACCATGATATGGTCCATGCAAACCCGGCCGGCAATGTTAAATATTTTTCCCCTAATCAAAACTTGAGCACAATTCGATAAAGCCCAAGGATAACCATCAGCATAGCCCACAGAAACGGTGGCAATTCTTGTTTTTCCTTTAGTAACAAAATCACTCCCATAACCTACGGTTTTGCCAGGAGGAACTTCTTTTATAAAAATAATTCTGGATTTAAAGCTTAAAACCGGCTTTACTTCTATCGCTAAATTAGAAGAAGGTTTTATCCCGTAAAGGATAAGCCCCGGCCTTACCATATTAAGATAAGAATCAGGATAGTTGACTACACCTAAACTATTTGCACTATGATAATATTTAAAATCTATATTTTTTTCTTTTAGTTCTTTAATTAAATTTTGAAAAATATTTAATTGTTGAACGGTAAATTTCGAGTTTGTATCAGCTACAGGAAAATGAGTATAAATACCTTCTAAAGAAATAAACTCCAAACCTTTTATCTTTTCTAAAAAAGAATACGTTTGATCAGGATAGAAACCTAGGCGCCCCATTCCTGTATCTACTTTTATATGAATAGGAATAGTTTTATTAATTTTTTTAGCTTGATAATTTAACTCTTGAGCAAAACTTTGTTCTGCAACAGTAGGGGTTATGCCAAAACGAATAAAAAAAGGAGCTAATTCCTTAGAAACAATACTAAGTAAAATGATTTGGCCTCGATAACCGTCTTCTCTCAACTGTATTGCTTCATTGATGCTAGCTACTCCGAAACAATCTATGCCACCTTGATAAAGTTTTCGGGCTACAGGAATAAGCCCATGTCCATATGCAGATTGTTTTAAAATAGCAGCAATTCTTACCGAATCCCCTACAAGCTCTCTAACTTTTTTAAGATTTTCAGAAAGTGCTTCTAAATCAATATCAACCCAAACTTGCCGCTTCATATTTTTTACCTACTTTTTTGTCACCTGGCAATCTATCGAATGCAGGTACAATGGTTTTAGTTTGCTTAAACTATAGTTTATTTTACCAAAATTATTGCCTTCAACAAAATATTTAGCTCGCGGATATGCATTTTTTTGGCTAAACATAATATCCTTTTTTAGCGTTTGAGCTTTTTCTCTTAGGCATGAATCATAAGTTAAAAACAAGTGGCCCTTACCTTTTTCTAAACAATCTTTTAGTTTCATAAGCTTAGGCTTAGATTTTTGTTTTAGCTGCTTTTGATTTGAGCTAAAAAAACTAGCATAAACAAGATCCTTTTTAGCATCAGCAACAACCGCAATTTTTTTAGCTTCTTTCCGAAAAGGATAAGCACAGGCAAAAAAACTATTTTGGCAAAAAACAGGCTTCTTTGCAGCCAGAGCAAAGGCTTTAACTATGGCAAAAGAAATACGTAAACCAGTAAAAGACCCAGGGCCTGACCCAATCACAAAAAGATCAAAATCTTCTACTTGCATGGCTCTTTGTTTAAAGCTTTTTTCTAACTTATTAATAAGTAACGATGAGCCTTTATCAATAATTCGATTGTACTGATAAATAAGATTGTTATTTTTTGTAATACTATAAGATAAAAGATTTGATGATGTATCTACCGCTAATATATTCATATTATTTTACAAAACCTTTTAACCTGTTTTTATTATAACCTTTTTGTGAAAATGATAGTTCTCTCTTTTCCATCTCTAAGAATGAAAACTTTACGATTAAATATTTATCTAGATAAGATTCTAATTTTTGGCCCCATTCAACAATAGATATAGTGTTTTTATTATATAAATATTCTTGCATATCTATAGAACCTAAACTCTTTTTATCCAGCCGGTATAAATCTATGTGGTTAATGGTTAATTTACTAACTTTATACCTTCTTACCAAGGTATAAGAAGGGCTTAAAACCTTTCCTTTATAACCTAACCCTCTAGCTACACCTTTTACAAATGTAGTCTTTCCGCCGCCCAACTCCCCTTCTAATAATACAATATCTTGTTTTTTTAGTATTTTGGAAAAATTACGGCCTAGGGATTTTGTTTCAAAACTAGATTTAGAATTTATTTTCATTTAATTAACTTTTCAATGTTTTTCTTATAAGGTGGATAAACTATCCCTCTATCGGTTACTATTGCTTTAATAAATTTAGAAGGTGTTATATCAAAAGCAAAATTAACTGCTTTAGTTTCCCGAGGACAGATCAGGGTTTGGCCTAATATTTCTTTTACTTCTTTTTGGTCTCTTTGTTCGATAGCTATATCTTTTCCTTTTTTTAAGTTTAGATCAAAGGTGCTCAAGGGAGCTACAACGTAAAAAGGAATCTTATGGTATTTAGCTAAAACAGCCAAACTATAAGTTCCAATCTTATTGGCTGTATCCCCTAAAGCGGTTATCCTGTCAGCTCCGAGAAAAATCTTATCGATCATCTTATTTTGCATTAAATATGCGGCAGAACTATCGGTAATTAAAAAAGAGTTTACTTTCTTTTTCTTTAACTCCCAGGCAGTCAAACGCGCCCCCTGCAAAAGAGGCCGAGTCTCATCAACATAAACTGTTGGGTTTTTTCCTTGTTTCTTTGCCTGAAAAATCACCCCTAAAGCTGTTCCTTGCCCAGAAGTGGCTAAAAATCCAGTATTACAATGGGTTAAAATACTCTCATTGTTTTTTATCAAAGTTGCACCATAATTAGAAAGTTGACTGCAGGTTTCTATATCCTGACGATGGATATCCTTAGCTTCTTTAACTATATCCTTTTTTATTTGTTTAACTGTTTTTTGTTCATTTTCTAAACTAACTTTAGCTAATCTGTCCAAAGCCCAAAATAAATTTACCGCCGTAGGCCGGGATGACTTAAGATAGTCAAAAGACTGCTTTAGCTGTTTAAAAAAAATACTTTTGGTTTTAGAAAGTTTATCTAGATGTATGCAGATACAATAAGCAGCAAAAACTCCAATCAATGGAGCTCCTCTGACTTTTAGGTCTTTTATCGCTTTCCAACCAGATTTAATTGTCCGGCAGCTCCGCCAAACTTCTTTTTTGGGAAGTTTTGTCTGATCAAGATAAAATAACTTATTATTTGTGAATTTTACTGAATGCATTTTATCTTATTTTTTTAAATATTTTTTTTGCATTAGAAAAAACCTTGTCTTCCAGATCCTTTTGAGAGATATCTTTTAACTCTGATACATAAGAATAAACCGATTTTATATCTTGCGGGCTAGATAATTCTCCTTTAATTCGCATATAAGGAGAGTCAGTTTCTAAAAGCAACTTCTCAAGAGGGCACTTTTTTAACGAGTTAATAATTTTTTTGTTTTTTCGCAATAGATTAAGTGAAAAAGAAACAAACCCACCTTTATCAACTATCTGTTGCAAAAAATCAGGAGAATAAGAAAAACAATGAAAGACTATATTTTGATAATTTGAAAAAAATTGATCTAAGGCAGCTAAAATCCTAGGACGGTCTGGATATTTACCACTATACCAGTTATCTTTGTCTAGGCGATTGTGAATTAAGACAACTATATTATTCTCTTTTGCTAGTTTCAACCATTTTTTAAATATATTCTCTTGCTTACTAAGTGAAGTTTTTGCTTTATAGTCTAGGCCGATTTCTCCTAAAGCAACAATTTTGTTATTAGTTTGCAAGAGAGTTCTATATTCTTGATAAATTTGATCCGAAAAATCATTATAAGAAAAGGGGTGAAATCCTAATGAACTATATACAAAAGGATATTTTTTTGAAAGTTGAATGGTTTTCTGGCTAGTTTTAAGGTCTATACTTGAATCAATAAGTTTATTTCCACAAACTTTAAACCAATCAACAGTCTTTAGGCTAATATCGTCGGATAATGAATTTAGATGACAATGCGAATCAACTAACATCAATTCTAGGAAAAAGTGGTTTTTCTTTTTTTATTAAAAAAACATCTAAACTGCCCCATTTAGCCTCCTGAGTAGAAAATGAGGCATCTTCTATGCCTAATTGTTTTTGAATAGAAAGAGAAGTTTCTGGCATAATCGGATAAAGATATATGGAAACAATTCTTATTCCTTCACAAATTGCATAAAGAAATGAAAATAGTTCTTTTTCTTTGGCTTCTTTTTTTAAATTCCATGGCTTGGTATCTTCGATATATTTATTAGTTAGGCTGACTAACGCAAAAAGATCATCTAAAGCCTTCCAAAATTCACCTCTACTCATAAAGCTATCATAATCTTTTTCTAATTTAACAATAGTTTCTTTAAACTCAGAAGGTATATCTTCTCTAACAGCTTCAACCTTCCCTCCGCTATATTTTTGAGCCATATTAATGCTCCGATAAACAAGATTACCTAAATCATTGGCAAGATCAGAATTAATACGGCTTATCAAAGCTTTAAATGAAAAATTTCCATCGGCTCCTATAGGAATCTCGCGCATTAAAAAATAGCGAAAAGCATCAGCAGCTAAAGCTTGATTCCCAGCCAACAGATCAGTTAATTGATCTATCAATTCAAAAGGATTTACGATATTTCCTTTCGACTTAGATATCTTTTCTTTTTTTATTTTCCACCAGCCATGAGCAAAAATACAGTTAGGAATCTTAAGGTCTAGAGCCTTTAACATAATTGGCCAAAAAATTGCATGGTGCCTTAAAATATCTTTTCCGATAAAATGAATATCAGCAGGCCAAAAAGTATTAAACTTTTCTTGATCAAACCCATATCCTATTGCACTAATATAGTTAATTAAAGCATCAAACCAGACATAGACAATATATTTTTGATCTATGGGAAAATCTATCCCCCAAGAAATTCTTTTTTTAGGCCGGGAGATACAAAGATCAGTTAAAGGATGGTTGTCTAGAAAGCCTTTTACTTCATTATAGCGAATCTTGGGCCGAATTAATTCAGGGTTATCCTCTAAATACTGCTTGAACCAAGATTCATACTTAGATAATTTAAAGAAATAGTTTTCTTCTTGAATCTTTTCAGTTTTACGCCCGCACTCAGGGCACTTATTACCATCTTTAAGCTGTAACTTAGTCCAAAAAGTCTCACAACCAATACAATAAAAAGCGTTATACTTTGACTTATAGATATCTCCTTTTTTATAAAGTTTTTCTATAACTTTTTTTACAACGTTAATATGGCCTTTCCAGCTAGTACGAACAAAAAAATCATAAGATATATTCAGTTTCGGCCATAACTGTTTAAAAATATCCACTTTATTATCAATAAAATCTTTAGTAGTAATTCCCTCTGCATTGGCAGCTTTTTGAATTTTTTCTCCATGCTCGTCGGTACCGGTGAGAAAAAATACATTTTCACCTCTTATCCTTCTAAACCGCGCCATACAATCACAAATAATATTTGTGTAAGCATGGCCAATATGAGGACTAGCATTTACATAATAAATGGGTGATGTCAAATAAAACTTTTTCATTTTAAAGCTGTACCTTTTCTACTCTATTATCTTCCAGTTCTACATAAATAATTTTTTTTAGCACATTAACTGAAACCACTTTACCTTTACCTTGTTTAGTATTTATTTTTTGGCCTTCTTTAGGCAAATTTTTTGATAAATCTTTATATATTTTATGTTCATAAGAAAGACAACACATAAGCCTCCCACATATCCCAGATATTTTACCCGAACCTAAAGGAAGTTTTTGAAGCTTTGCCATCTTCATGGTGACTGGTTCAAAGTTTTTTAAAAAACGGCAGCAACACAGTTGTTGACCGCAAGGACCAAATCCACCAAACAGCTTAGCCTCATCTCGGGCTCCAATTTGGCGCATCTCAATTCTTACCTTAAAAACCTTAGCCAATTCCTTAACTAATTCTCGAAAGTCAACTCTTTTGTCTGAAATAAAATAAAAAATAAGTTTTTTCCTGTCAAATGAATATTCTGTATCCACCAACTTCATAGCTAAATTGTAATCTTTTATTTTTCGTTGACAAAGCTTCATCGCATCGCGAGCTTCTTTTTGATTAGTCTTAAGCGATCTCTTGTCTTGTTCGGACATTTTCCTGACAATACTTTTATAGCTGGCGGCCTTTTTTGAAGGAAAAAAATGCTGGGTATCATTTATCTCCAGCACCTCTCCATAATCACTACCCCGGTCAGCCTCTACCACAACATAGTCATGGACATTTAAAGATAAATCTGTCTTATAAGTAGTTAACTGCCCTGCTTCTCTTAACCTTACCAATACTAGTTGCATCTTAACCTCATTTTAATTAAATTTAGGGCTAGATTTGTATTAACGTTACCAGCAGCATTATAAACTTTAAATAAATCTTCTAAAGCAACAATAGTTTCTTCAAAATTTAAATCTAATGATAAACTATCGTCCGGCTGATTATCACTATAGCCCATATTGTTTTTTAATTGATTATGTAATAATATAATAAGACTTTCTATAAATAAAGAAAAATCTTTTCTTTTCTTTGAACCAAAATATCCAGTTCTTAATAAATCTTTTACTTCATCCCTAGACTTACCTAATTTGCCTTTAGAATAAGGTAGATAGATTTTACGGCAACGAGAAATGATTGTCGGCAAGATATCTTCTAACTTAGGGCAAATAAGGCCAATAAAAGAATTATTTGGCGGTTCTTCTAAAGTCTTTAAAAACAAATTAGCAGCCTGATCAGTTAATTTCTGAGAATCTTTTATAATTAAACTTTTTTTTGGTGAATAATAGCTCTTACGAGATAAAAAATGAACTGCTTCTCTTAGTTGATTAATTTTTATACTGGTTTGATCTGGTTTAACGATTAATAGATCCGGATGGTGAAGATCTTCGATCCTTTTGCAGCTCCAACACTGATTGCAAAACCGACTGCTATCGGTGCAATTTATTAATTTCAACAACCGATTAATAATTGAAAAATTATTGCCAATAAAAATATAGGAAGACCCTATTATCTTTTTGGACTTCAAAATAGTAAAATAATTAATAATTTTTTCTTCTGGTTTCATATTAAAAGGTAGGGAGCAGGTTAATTAGCACTTTGAATAACCACATGCATCACAAAGAAGGCAACCCTCTTGATGACGCAAAGCAAACCCACAGTCAGGACAAACACCCACTACATTATGAGAATTTTTTTTCACCTTCACTTTTACCTTTTCTTTTTGAGTTTTAGCCTCAGGTTCTTCAGGCAAAGTTACGGCTTTGGCCTTAATCTTATTTTTTTGATCTAAGCCTCTTTTCTCAAGTACTCTGGATATGGCATCCGAACAAGAAAATATTTTTTTCCCTTTATCCCAGGAAGGGGAAGGGCATCTAATACCTTTAAGCTGTTCAACTATAACCTTCATATCAATTCCTCCCCGTAAAGCAAGAGAAACTAATCTTCCTACAGCTTCTAGCTGAGAAGCCGCACAACCACCAGCTTTACCCATTTGAGTAAACACTTCAAAAAAATTACCCTCTTCATCTTGATTTAAAGTAATATATAAATTACCACAACCTGTGGTTACCTTGGTGGTGGTACCTAAAATTACTTCTGGCCTGGGTTTAGGGTAAGGAACAGTTCCTTTTTTATCTTCTTTTTCTTTTTTCTTTTCTTCTTTACTTATGGTCAAGACTTGTCCACTCCTACTTCCATCTCTATAGACTGTCAGCCCCTTACAGTTCAACTTATAAGCCAAAAGATATGATTCTTTAACATCATCTAACAGGGCCGTAGAAGCAAGATTAATTGTCTTTGAAACTGCGTTATCAGTATATTCTTGAAAAGCAGCTTGCATCTTTATATGCCAAAAAGAAGAAATATCCATAGCTGTCTTAAATATCCGTCTAGCCTCCTCGGGGACCTCATCTATTTCCTGAATACTTGTACCAGATGCAATTTTTTCCATAAGCTCTTTTGAATAAAATCCCTTTTTCTTAGCATAATATTCAAAGGCCGGGTCAATCTCTAATAGTTTTTCCCCATCTAAAACATTGCGGAAATAAGATAAGAAAAAATTAGGTTCTATTCCTGAGGAAGTAGGCCCACTGATAATACTTATTGTTCCAGTTGGTGCAATAGTGGTTAAGGTGGCATTCCTAACTTTTATCCCTTTTTTATGCCAGGCACTGCCTTCCCATGCAGGAAATACACCTTTTTTCTTAGCCAACTCTACCGAAACCTTTTGAGCTTCTTTTTGAATAAAAGCCATTACTTTTTTGGCTAAACTAATAGCCTCCTTGCTATCATAAGGAATTTCTAAAAATCCCAGCATAGTAGCCCATCCCATAATGCCTAAACCTATTTTTCTAGTCTTTTTAGTATTCTCATCAATTTCCGGTAAAGGAAATTTGTTGGCATCAATAACATTATCTAAGAAAAGCACACTAGTTTTTACGGTATCCTTAAGTTTTTCCCAGTCAAGTTTAAACCCTTGATCACTTTCTTGAAGCATTTTATATAAGTTGATTGAGCCCAAGTTACAACTTTCATAAGGAAGCAGGGGTTGCTCGCCACAAGGGTTGGTGCTTTCAATTGCACCAAGATTAGGAGTAGGGTTACCTTTATTTATTTTATCTATAAATACTATCCCTGGCTCACCATTATTATAAGCACATTCGGCTATACGATTAAAAACTTCAGCCGCATCTAAACTACCGACAACTTTTTTATTCTTCGGGTTAATAAGATCATAACTTTTATTTTCAACTACTTTTTCTATAAAATCATCAGTAATTGCTACCGAAATATTAAAATTAGATATATCTCCATCCTTAGCTTTACATTCAATAAATTTTAAAATATCTGGGTGGTCTATACGCAAAATACCCATATTTGCACCGCGTCTTGTACCACCCTGCTTAACTGCTTGTGTGGCTGAATCAAAAACTTTCATAAAAGATATCGGGCCTGAAGCTACGCCACCGGTAGTTTTTACTACACTACTATGAGGCCGCAGACGGGAAAAACTAAAACCTGTCCCGCCTCCAGTTTTATGAATAAGTGCAGTAGACTTTATTGCATCAAAGATAGACTCCATTGAATCCTTTACAGGAACAACAAAACAAGCAGATAGTTGGCCTAGTTCTTTACCGGCATTCATCAAAGTAGGCGAGTTAGGCATAAATTCTAAATTTTCCATTGCTTTAAAAAAAAGATTTTCTAAGTTATCAACCTCTTGTTGACCAACCCCATATTTTTGCTCAACAGATGAAATAGCTTTAGCTACGCGCCTAAGCATCTGTCTAGGATTTTCAACTATTTGGCCCTTATCATCTTTTTTTAAATATCTTCTTTTTAAGACAACAATAGCATTTTCAGAAAAACCTAACTTCTCCTTCATAACTGCCTCCTTTACCTTTGATTTGTTTAAAAAAAATATTGTTGAATAGACTAAAAACTAGTACCTTGCTGAATATATGCGAGTAGAAGTTTTATATCACAGAAATAAGACAATGTCAAGAAAAATACCAAATATTGTATATATAGCTAAAATAAACACAATATATGGGAATGTTTATTCTTCTTAAAAATTTAATTTTTAATTATTGTAAAAACCCTACAGTGTCTCTAATCACAAGCTTGGGTTCAAGAACTACCTTTTGAGGGGGTGTCTTTTTATCAATAGTTTGTCTTAATATCTTAACAGCTTCTCTGGCCATTTGATCGAGAGGTTGACGCACAGTAGTCAGCATAAGATCCCGATAAGAAAGGTTTGGATTATCATCAAATCCGATCACACTTAAACTTTGTGGGACTTTGATTGAATTTTCATCAGCAAAATTTAAAACTTCACTGGCAACTTCATCACTGCAGCAAAAAATGGCAGTAGGTTTTTCTTTAGACGAAAATAATTTATTAAGTTCTTCTCTAGCTTTAGCTCGAGAGAAATTTATCTGGCAAATAGAATTTCCTTTCTTTTTTATTCCGTTTTTTTCTAAAGCGGCATTAAAACCTTCTACTCTTTGTTTGGCACATTGTACTTCTAGGTCGCCGGCTAAATGAACAATATTTTTATGCCCATGGTTAATTAAAAACTCAGTTGCCTCATAAGCACCCTTATAATTATCTACAGCTACAAAGCTTATGTCTTTATCAGATATTTTCCGATTTATCACAACCAATGGAACTTTTTCTTTTTTTAATCTTAATAATTGATCTTTATTAGAAATTACATCGGCCATAATCACTCCGTCTACCAAAGATGAATTAAAAATATCTTTGTTGCGATATATATTAAGATGCATATCTATTTCTTTTTCATCTAAAGCAACAGCTACTTCTCTAATTATCTTCAGAGCATAAAAAGAATAAAATATTCCCTCATAGCCAGGAATAATTAAACCAAAAGTATTAAGTTTACCCCCGGCTAATCTACGGGCATAAACTAATGGATGATAGTTCAACTCCTCTATAGCTTTTTCAATTTTGCGACGATTTTTTTCGCGTAAACGGATGGACTTATTAATATAACGTGAAACAGTGGCGATTGATACGCCAGCTTTAGATGCTACTTCTTTAATAGTAACTTTAGATGAAGACACAAAAACCTATCTGCTAATTACGATATCACCTTCTTGGATATCAAAACTACCTACAACATTTTTTATATCTGCTGCAGATATATTCTTTCTGGTTTCAATCACTTCTAGAGTTGCAATTTCTCTATTGCCTCTTACGACTTTAAACAAAACACCCGGACTTATTCCAGAAGATTCACCAAGATCAAAAACTACAAATTTTTCCTGAGGGTTAACAGCGATAACTTCTCCTTTTAACCCTTTTGAGCTTGAAGCTTCCGGCTGTACTACAATAGGAGGCAGCTCTACTGACCCTGAATCACCGGCAACTGTCTCTTTACCTTCTCTTATAGTTTGATCCAAATCAGCTTGTAATTCCTTAAACGCCAAAGATTTTTCTTGCAAAATACTTTCTGCATTAATTATTTTCTCTTCTAACTTATCTTTCTTATCTAAAGTTTCTTTAAGTTTATCTTGAAGTTTACCTTTTTGTCTATTAGTAATTATTAACTGCCTTTTTAGGCTACTGGCTTCTTGCCTTATTTTTTTAACCTCTTGAACCGCCTGGCCTCTTTGACGGCGCTCAGCTACTAGATCCATACTCATAACTCTTAGAGCTCTTTGCTTGGTTTCAACTTCTTGTTTTAATCTATCTTTCTCTGTTTTAAGTGCATCGAGAGTTAAACTTAACTCTTTGTTCTCATTTTTAAGCTGCGAAACTTGACTCTTAGTATCAAGCAACTGCCGTTTAAGATTATCAACTTTAGCTTCTAGCTCAACCTTTTTCTGGATGAAATCGGCCCAATAGTCATCACTTTTACCTGGACTAACTGTATCCTTAGCTACACTAACACCTTGTTGTTTTTCTTTAAGTTTTTCTGCTAGCTGATCCCTTTCTTGAGCCACTTGCTGATATTTACTTTTTAGTTTATTCCTTTCCTGCTCTATTTGAGAAAGCTTTTGATTTACAGTATTAATCCTTTGGCTCAACTCCCTATTTTTTTGGTTTTCTCTTTGATACTTTTGTTTTAAGTTGCTTTTTTCTCTTTCTAGGGAACTATTAATACTTTTTAATTTTTGGTTATTTGTTTTCAATTGCATATTCTGCGCATAAAAGTTATAGGCCACAAACCCTACTCCCAAAATAATGACCAATAAAACTATAGGAACAACTTTTGTTTTATCCATTAATTCCTCCCCCTTTTATATCTTTGTTTTTTCTAATTATATCATTGCACATAATGAGTGTAAAGAAGTTTGTTACAATAACTTATAAAATATTAAAACTTTTTCCGGTAATAGACTCTAAATATGTGTTGAGTGTCTAAGGTCGGCACTCCTCCTCCAAAAGGAGTATAAGTTGATTCTAAAATTCCACCGGTATTGCCAACACCATATTGAGCAATAAGCTCACTTGTCTCTTCTAACCTAAACCTTACTTCTGAAAATACTGTATGATGAGTACGTTTAACTACGCGGCTATCATTATTTAATTCGGATAGATCATTCACTTTAGAATACACATATCTTAGATAAAAACCAATTTTTTCATTAGGTAAGTAACTAGCTGAAACTCCGATATGATTCATATTCTCATCGATAATTTGAGCCCAATAATATTCATTACGGGTATAATCAAGATAGAGATTAATTTTATCTGTAGGCCTAAACCCTAAGCCAACTTTAAAGATATCAAAATAAGGATAAGGAGGTAAAGGAAAATACTGATTGTTATAGACTTGATGAACTTCTTGATAAAAAGTGTTATTATCTTCGGTGGTAGTAGTCCACCAATCTACACTATTTAAAATGCTTCTGGGAAAATTATCGTAAGCTAAAGTTACATCATTGGAATGTTCCCAGCTAAAATTTAAGTTCAGCCACTTAAAAAAATCATAGTTAGCACCCAACCCAACAGTTTTTAAAGAAGGGTCTTTTCCATCTTCTATCTTATCGTTATTATAATAATCACCAGTTTGCGGGTCAAATATAAAAGGGTCAATTCCTGCTGTTGTATCCGGCATTTTTTGATAGATACCTAAAAATTTTGTAGTCAGTTTATCAGTTAATTTAAATTGCCCTTCCAATCTGGCAACATTCTCAAGAAACTTTCCATTCACATCATGAACATTGCGAACATCAAATAAAGCATCTAATCTATCATCGAGTAAGTTTTCCCACTCCACCCTTAAACTAATTACATCTCTGCCATAATCAATCCCATCTCCAATTCTAAAAGGTTCCACATCATCCCAGCTTAATGACGGGCCATATAAACCTCCCATACGATAAGAATCAAAAGGTTCGCGAAAAGTAATGTGTCTTGACCAATATTCATCATCTCTAGTTTGACGGTAACTAGCTAAAGCACTTTCAAAGCCTTGATCCATATGAGTCAAAGATAATCTCAACTTATAAAAAGGTTCATTTTTTTCTGGCTGCACCCCAAAATAATCTTTACTAAAAACTCCGCTTGATGAATTAACTAGACTAACATGAAAGGCATTACCTCGTTTTTCAGTTTCATAGTCTGAAGTTCTATCGGCTTCGGTATAAGAAGTAAGACCCTCCAGTAAAAGTTCTGTGTTTTCTCCTAAACCAATATTTGCATCTAAGCCAAACACATTATTAAACACATCTAAAGCTCTTTGGTTATAGCCAAACTTTCCCCCGTAGGTAAACCCTAAAACAATATTATCTAAATTCAGGTATTTTGCCCTTAAAGCAGACTCCCAAGTATTAAAACTACCATAGTCTTGCCAAAGTTCTTTTGGAGAAGCTGCTGTAAAATCAATATTTGCACCGCCTAAATCATAATTTAGTGCAAACCCACGCAAAGTCGTAAGGCGAGTCCCAGAAGAATCACGAGTATAATAAGCTAAAGCATCATCAAATTTACCTTTATAATATCCGACAGGAGCTGCCCCTGACTCTAAAATACCCGGCTCCCAATTCACTAGCCATTGAGATTCTTCCCAATAGGTTCTATTTCCGGTAATTTTAAGAGGGTCATCAGAGATATAGTCAGCATCTTCTAAAGCAGCCGGAAATACCTTCAAACTCAACGGATCACCTTGATAACTAAACTCTAACTCTCGAAGCGGCCAAAAATCTCGATTAATTTCTAATTCAGGAATATCAAAAGTATTACCATACATACCTTCTACAGTCACAGGATGAACTTTTCCATCAACTACTTTTACCTCCGGCAAATTAAAAGAGTCCGCTAAAAGATTAGTATTTACTGACTGGTTTACAGTATAACGGTCATTAGACCAGTACAAATACTGAATATCTGCGCTATCGCCACCTGCACTAACAGTAACTTTATTACTCTTGCCAATAAAACTCCAGGGGCTAATATCAAAATTACCATAAAATCCCCAGCCTTGCTCTTGAGGATAGTCCAGCTGGAATGATAAGCGGCTAAAAATTGCCGGGTCAAAACTATTTTCCCGCCGGTTATAAGCAGTATCGCTTAAAATGCGCCAATTTTCTTCATTTAAATCAGCATTGGCTCTCTTCCAGATAGTTTCACCTGATTCTACCCCAAAACTTAATTGGTAGTCACCGCTTAGGGATAGTTTAGATTCTTTTTCTTCTGTTTTATTTGCTTTATTAAGAAGAGATTTACCTGAAGAAACTTTATCTTTCTTTTTTACTATTTTTTGTCCAGGCTTTTTTGCAACAGCTGTCTCCGACTCAGAGTACTTATCCAAAGCTTTCTCTATTTCTTGCTGTCTGATTTGATTCAGATACTCCTTAGCTTTTTCATTGGCAGGATTAACTTGAAGCGCTTTTTCAAACTCAGCCTTTGCTTCCTGAAACAACCCCTGATTGATATATTCCTGGCCGATCTCCACTAAATAAACATCTACGGAATCAGCAAAAGCTAAGGGCAAGCAAAAAATAATAACTAAAAAAAATAATATTTTTTTCATTTGCTTTATTCTATCAAAAAAAGTAAACGCTTACAATATCTATTTGCAACCTTTACTGTCATTGTTAGCAGGTAAGAACTTGTAGAGTGTCCCCAAATGGCTAAAAGTAGGACGTCTGCTTACTTGTTAAAGATTTTATCTTTATTGGTATTTTCTGAAGGGCGCGACTTCCAGCGGCGATGAACCCAGCTCCAGTGCTCGGGCCGTTGCCTTATCCAGCCTTCGATAATTTTAGTAAACTCAGCGGCATTAATTAATATTGTTTCATTTTTATCCTTGCCTAAAGTTAACTCTTTCTCCGGACACACCTTTAGGCAATGCTCTTTTTCTTTTAATCTATATATATAAGAAGGTATCAGCGCTGCTTTGGTCCGTAAAGACAAAATTATCGGCCCAGTTGGAGTTGCCGCTAATTTATTAAAAAATTTGACCCAAACCCCGCCAGTGCCAAAGTTTTGGTCCATAAGTATAATCACTATCTCATTATTAGCTAAAGCATTAATTATCCCCGCCACACAAGCCCGGCGCGGATAAACCGAGATACTCTTTACTCCAGCATCTGTTCTTAATTTATGAAAATGTGCTTCTGCGTATTTATCCCGCATTGGCCGGGCAACAAGATTAACCGGATAACCTTCTGCTGCCAGGCGCAAACTCATCAAAGGAAAGTTGCCATAATGAGCCGTAACTAAAATCGCTCCTTTGCCTTTGGCTAAAGCCTGATCTAGATTTTCTTTACCCTTAATTTTTACCGTCCCATGAAGTTCTTTTATATTATTGAGGTAATAGATAAGTTCAAAGCCTCCTTCGGCAATAAAGACAAAAAACTGTTTAGCAATTTTTTCTCTTTGGCTCAAAGAATAGTTTGGAAAAGCAATGGCAAGGCTATTTAAAGCAATTTTTCGATGGCGGGATAAAACCAAATAGGCTAAGGAACCTAGGATTTTACCTAAAAGCAAATTTATACTAAGCGGTGCTACTCCGGACAAAAAAGTAAAAGATTTGATAAAACACAATCCAACTTTTCTTCTTAATAACTTCTTTTTTTCTTTTTTATTCATAGAAAATGATTATAGCAAAGGCTTGTTTTTAATCAAGCCTTTTGGCTTAGGTAAAAGTTCCTTTTTTTAAAAAATATAACTGTTAAAAAAATAAAAGAAACTAAAACAAACCATCCCTTTCTTCTGTTATAAAAACTTCTCTTTTTACTAGTGAGAACCTGAAAGTCTTCTTTAGCCTGAATAAACAGGCTGTCTTTATTCTTTTTTAACTTAGTTATATGCCCTTTCGGAGAAACCCATCCGCTAATTCCACTATTTGCAGCTCTAACTATCGATATTCGATTTTCTACGGCCCGCAGGACCATAATTGATAGATGTTGTGTTGCCTCCGGCTCCCCATGGAACCAACTATCATCAGTTATATTTAATAAAAAATCTTTATCTTCAGCTACCCCTGCCACATAATAAGGGAAAACATCTTCAAAACAGATCAGAGTGGCAAAATCTTTATTCTGATAAGAAAAGATCTTTTTTTCTTTGCCTGGAATAATATCACCGATACTGTTTAATACTTTGATAAATTTTAAATATTTTCTCAAAGGAACATACTCACCAAAAGGAACTAACTTTATTTTATCATATAGCTGGACCAATCTTGCTTCCGAGTTAAAGAATAAAGCAGAGTTATAGTGCTTTTTACCTTTTTTAGTAATTGCACCGATGATAATATTTCTTTTATTTCTTCGAACAAACTTATCAATTAACTGAATGTTTTTTCTATCCAAAAGATAAGGCCAGGCTGCTTCGGGTAATACAATTAAACTTTCTTTTGGGGTTGCTTTTATAAAAACAGATAAACTTTTTAAAATTTCTTTTTTTTCATCTGGAGTTATGAATTGTTTTTCTAATATATTCGGTTGAATTAATGAAACGGTTATCTTTTCTTCTGGTTCAACTTTTTTAAGCCGGTAGGATGAATACGCAGTTACCACTACAAAAATAAGTAAGAGAAAAAACAGATTCTTTATTATCCCTCTATAATGATTTTTGGAGTCTTTATTTTTGTTTCTATAAAAAACTATTGTTTCCCAAATTAAAAAGTTTATCAATACAATAGTAAAGCTAATTAACTTTATTCCACCAATATCAGCAATTTGGATTAAATAGAGGTTATTAAATTGAGAGTAACCTAAATTCCCCCAGCTAAATCCACACCAAATACTTTCTTTTAAAAATTCAACTACCACCCAAGCAGCTGGAATAGCTAACTGACGTAAGGGCCTTTTTATAAAAAAGGTGCTTAATAAATAAAAAATTAAGTAAAACAGAGATAAATAAATTATAAGCAGGACAAACCCTAATACAGACACATAAGCTACCCAATAAAGCGTTAGGCCGTAGTAGGTAGTCCCAAATATTAAAAAATAGGTAGCCCCCTTTAACGAGGCTTTTTTGTTTAATAAATAAAAAAACGGGATAAGGGAAATCCAAATTAAAAAAGAAAAGGAAGGAAGGTTGAAGCTTAAAGCAACTCCTAAACCACTTATTATCGCTAAAGCTATCTTTTTCATCTATCTATAGACTTTTGACTATGGACTATGGACTTTATCTGCCGCAACATTTTTTGTATTTTTTACCCGAACCGCAAGGACACGGATCATTCCGGCCTACTTTCTTACCTGCCGCTTTAGGTGTTTTTGGTTTCTTTTTGGTAGGTTCTTTTTTTCTTAAAGGCGAGTATTTAGAGTGGACAAAGCTTGTTTGGCCCTCAGTAAAAACTTCGCGTTTTTGCTCAGGTTTAATTTTTGCCTTATAGATTAAATCTACCACCTTCTCCTTGATTGAACCAATCATTTCTTGAAAAGCAAAAAAAGTCTCTTTTTGATATTCTACCAAAGGATCAGCTTGGGCATGGCCCCGGAGATGGATACCTTCTTTTAGATGATCCAACACCAAAAGATGTTCTTTCCATTTTGAATCTAGGGCCCAAAGGCAAACCATCTTCTCCAGCTGACGAATTTCTTCACCAGCCTGTTTTTCTTTTTCCCGGTAAAGTCCGTGTACTTTTTCTTTTATAAAACTAACCGCGGTTTCTTTTTCTAAATCCGGTAACTGCTTAAGATCTAACTCTAGATTAAACTTTGACTTAATCCACCCAGATAAACCCAAAATATCCTTTTCTTGGTCAAGGTAAAAAGGCACATTCTTTTCAACCACCTCGTCGGTCATATCAAAAACCATCTCACTGATATTACTGCTTTCTAAGATCTCTCTTCTTTGATTATAAATGACCTCTCGCTGTTTATTCATTATATTGTCATACTGAAGAAGTTGCTTCCTAATCTCAAAGTTATGCCCTTCAACTCTTTTTTGAGCAACTGCCAAAGACCTAGTAATCATTCCATGCTCGATCGGCTGATCTTCAGGAAAACCCAAGGTATCCATCAATCCATAGATACGCTCTGAGCCAAAAAGACGCATCAGGTCATCTTCTAAAGAAACATAAAACCGAGAAGACCCAGGATCACCCTGCCTACCGGCCCGGCCGCGAAGCTGATTATCAATCCTGCGTGCTTCATGACGCTGGGAGCCAATTATATGAAGCCCGCCAACTTCTACAACTTTTTGATGTTCTTTTCCAAACTCATCCTTGTAGCGCTTATAGATTTCTTGGTATTTGACTTCATATTTTTCTTCTTCAGGATTAATATTATTTCGCTTTAACACATCTTTTATAAAGTAATCCAGATTTCCCCCTAAAACAATATCCGTACCTCTTCCGGCCATATTGGTAGCAATAGTTACAGCTCCCACCTTACCGGCTTGAGCTATAATCTGAGCTTCCTTTTGGTGGTGCTTAGCATTTAATATATTATGAGAAATTCCTTTTTTGGATAAAAGAAAAGATAAAGTTTCTGAATCTTCTATAGATGTTGTTCCTACCAATACCGGCCTTTTTTGGTTATTGCACTCACAAATTTCTTCGATAACTGAATCAAATTTTGCTCTTTTTGTTTTATATATTCTATCAGGATAATTACTTCTAATTAAAGGTTTATTAGTAGGGATAACATCAACATCAAGTTTGTAGATATGCCTAAACTCTTTAGCTTCAGTATAGGCTGTCCCGGTCATTCCGGCTAACTTATCATACATTCTAAAATAGTTCTGTAGGGTAACTGTAGCAAGGGTTTGGCTTTCTCTTTGTATATTGAGGCCTTCTTTAGCTTCAACCGCCTGATGCAAACCATCAGACCAACGCCGGCCCGGCATAAGACGGCCAGTAAACTCATCTACGATCATAACCTTACCTTCTTTTACAATATATTCTTTTTCACGCTGAAATAACCGATGAGCTCTAAGGCTTTGATTAATATAATGCATCCAGGGATTAGATTGTTTATCAGGAGCCTCGTCATTAATATTACCTATTCCTAATAAACGTTCACACTTTTTCTCTCCGGCGGGAGTAAGGAAGGTATTGCCAGTTTTTTCTTCAGCTATTGCATCAAAATTCTTTTCTAGCTCTTCTGGACTGATTTTAGTTTGCGTTCCATCTTTACTTTTTATAGTTACAGTTTCATCTTTATTCTCAAAACTTTGAATGATTTCTTTTATCTTAAGCTGTCTAACTGCTTTATCGGCTAAATAATATTTTTCAACAAAAGTGTCAGCTGGCCCAGAAATAATCAGGGGAGTCCTTGCCTCGTCTATTAAGATTGAATCTACTTCATCGACAATCGAATAAAAATGCCCCCGCTGAACCATATCGTCTAGGTCGCCTACCATATTATCTCTTAGGTAATCAAAGCCAAACTCATTATTTGTTCCATAAGTTATATCACAACCATAAGCTCTTTTTTTATCCGGCTTGTCCATCTCACTTTGTATTACCCCGACGGTCAACCCTAAAAATTGATAAATAGGGCCCATCCATTCAGCATCCCTTTTTGCTAAATAGTCATTTACAGTGACAATATGGACTCCCCGTCCGACTAAAGCATTCAAGGAAGCTGCTAAAGTAGCAACTAAAGTTTTTCCTTCCCCAGTAACCATTTCTGCTATTTTATTTTTATGTAATACAATCCCCCCGATAATTTGGACATCAAAATGACGCATTCCTACAGTTCGTCTAGCAGCTTCCCGCACTAAAGCAAAGTAAAAAGGCAAAATCCCATCAAGGATATTTTCTCTTTCTTTAGGTTCAGCTTTATCAGTTAATTTATTTTTTATTAATTTCCTAAACTCTAAGGTCTTTTCTTTAAAATAAGAATCCGGCTTATTAATTAATTCTGATTCGAAAGAATTAACCTTACTAGTTATCGGAGCCAGATGGGCAACCTCTCTTACCGAAGGAGCAGGTAACTCTTTATTCAACAAAATATTGACCTTTGGTTCTAACTTATTAATTTTTTTCTGCGCCTTTCTAAAAATAAAGCCTCTTAACATCTTAATTTTCTCCTCATCTTCTAACTTCTAACTTCTATCTTCCCCACCCTGACTCTTATTTACCCATTTCAGGTACCCCCAAATAAAGTCATCCAGCTGCCCATTTAATACAGCTTCAGCATTATGATTTTCAATACCTGTTCTGTGGTCTTTTACCAAAAGATAGGGATGAAGAATATAAGACCTAATCTGTGAACCCCACTCTATCTTTTGTTTTTTACCTTTCATCTTATTAAGCTCATCTTGTTTTTCTTCTTCTTTTAGCTCAAACAGCTTAGCTTTTAAAACTTTAAAAGCAGCATGTTTATTCTGGTGCTGAGACCGTTGATTCTGGCAACTTACCACTACCCCTGAAGAAATATGAGTAATCCTTACAGCAGAATCTGTAACGTTAACATGTTGACCACCGGCTCCGGAAGCACGGTAGGTATCTATCCTTACATCCTGCGGTGCAATCTCAATATCTATGTCACCTTCAATCTCCGGAATAACATCAACTGAAGCAAAAGAAGTATGCCTGCGCCGGCTAGAATCAAAAGGAGAAATTCTTACTAGCCTGTGGACCCCTCTTTCTGATTTCAACAACCCATAAACGCGTATTCCTTCAATAAAAAAAGTTATACTTTTTATCCCAGCTTCATCCCCTTGAACTTGGTTAACTACCTTTAGATTAAACTTTTTTTCCTCTGCCCAGCGAAAATACATTCTAAACAACATCTCAGCCCAATCACAAGCTTCTGTGCCACCAGCTCCAGAATTAATTTCAACTATTGCATTAGCTTGATCAAATTTAGCTGAAAAAAGAGTCTTTAACTCCAATTTTTTATATTTTTTTTCTACTTTTTTTAATTCTTGATTAATTTCTGGTTCAAGGGAACTATCTCCCATATTAATAAACTCTTCTAGTTCACCCAGCTTACTATGCAAGTATTCCCAATCTCCCACATCAGTTTTAAGCCTTTTTAATTTTTTAACCGTTTCAGTTGAAGAATTGTTATTTTGCCAAAAATCTGACTCTGCCATTTGATTCTGTAGTTCTTTCATCTTTTCTTTTTTCTTTTCTATTGCTAATACCTTTTTTAAGCCAGCAGTACCTTTTTTTAACGTTAAAACTTTGCTCTTTATATCTTCCATATAAATATTATATCGTTTGTTTGGGCCTAGATAAGATTTTTATTGCGGAACTCTAACTCTAAATCCTCTCTTTGATCTGAGTATTCTAAGGCAACTTGACTGGCTATTTCTTTTGATTCAACCAATTCTAGAAGTGACTGATTAAATGTCTTCATCCCGTAAACATCCCCCGAAGCTATATATTTAGGTATCTCAAAAATTTTATCTTCTCTTATTAATCTGGATATAGAAGGGCTTAAAACCATCGACTCATAAGCAGGTATAAGCCCGCCCTCTTGTTTAGGAATTAACCTTTGTGAAACTACACCTTTTAATAAAGTAGAAAGTTGACTAATAATTAAACCATGTTGATGAGGCGGGAAAAAGTTTATAATTCTCTGTATTGTTGAAGACGCATTTACCGTATGAATTGTAGAAAAAACTAAAACTCCAGTCTCAGCCGCAGTTAAAGCAGCATAACAAGTTTCGGCATCTCTAATATTACCTATAAAAATCACATCCGGTGAATGAAGAGCAAACTGCTTTAGGGCTTCTTTATAGTTTCTTACGTCTTTGCCTATTTCTCTTTGATTTACAATCGAGCGCTTATCTTTAAAAGTAAATTCTACCGGCTCCTCTATAGTTAAGATGTGATAACCCAAATTATTATTTATATATTCTAACATAGTGGCAATTGTAGTTGACTTACCTGAACCAGTTGCTCCGCTTAAAAGCACCATCCCTCTACGCTGCTTAGATAAATTAGTCAGTAACTTAGCAGGCAAGTTTAACTCTTTAAAACTGCTAAGTTTTAAGTTAATTTTACGGATTACAACCGCTGGAGTATTTCTTTGAAAAAAAACACTTATCCTAAACCGCCAATCTTCTTTATACCAAAAAGTAAATTCACAATTTTTCCTCTCTTTTAAATCTTCTTTAGCTTTTAAATCCGGCAGTTTTTCTATTAAACTATCTATTTCTTCTAATTTTATTTTGGTATCCCCTATTTGAGTAACTCTGCTGTCTATTCTAGCTTTTAGAGGGCTGCCTGCCCTTATAAATAAATCGGAAGAATTTTTTTCTATCATTATTTCAAATATTTTATCTATATTCATAAAACTACTCCTTTATCTGTTGTTTTTTGGGCGAGGACAAGCCTCGCCCCTACATTATTACTTCTGACATTTTATCACATCTTTTATCTCTTTCTCAAATTTTATTAACTTTTTCTTTATTCAAAATTTTCTTTTCCAAACTTAGCCATACCATGAAATCGATAAACTTGTTGGCCTTTTGCCCTTATTTTTTATATCTTTTCTTCCGGCGAATAAGATGATAAGCATGAGCAAACCGATGTGCTTCATCTCTGATTCTTTGCAATAACTGCAAACCAGGATTATCTTTGTTGAAAACTTTGGGCTTATTTTTATCAGGCAACCAAACTTCCTCATTACGTTTAGCTAAACCAATTAAACTAATATTTAACCCTAATCCGTTTAAAACTTCTTCTCCAGCCGTCACTTGCCCTTTGCCCCCATCGATTAAAATTAAATCCGGTAACTGTTTTTTTTCTCTTCTAAGACGTGAGTACCTTCTTAAAACAACTTCTTGAATCCTTTTATAATCATCGATACTTTCTACATCTTTTATCAAAAAACGGCGATAGCTACTCTTATCGGCTGTAGCATCTCTAAAAACCACAACTGAACCGGTAGCATCATTTTTTCCTAAAGCAGAAATATCAATAGCCTCAATTAATAAAGGCAACCTAGTTAACCCCAGGCTTCTTTTTAAAACCAGTAATTCGTGTAACCGGGGTTTCCCTTTATAGATATTTTCAATGGCATAAATTTTATCTCTAATCTTACTGGCTCGTTCGAATCTTTCTAAAGAAGATAACTTTTCCATTTTCTTTTTATAAACAGATATCAGCTCAGGCCTTTTTCCTTTTAATATTTTTTTTATAGCTTTAATGTTTTCGTTATAGCTTACTGCAGTAATTTTCTGGGCACATGGCCCCGGGCATAGCCCCAGATAATAATACAGACAAAGGCTCTTTTTCTTTTTTTTAGAATGGCAAGAACAAAAAGGAAATATTTTTCGAATTAACTTTAAAGCCTTTTTAAGTGAGCCTGTGTCTGTATAAGGCCCAAAATAATAACTATTTTTTTTATTTTTTGGCCGTGAAATAAAAACACGTGGATACTTTTCTTTGGTAATTTCTATATAAGGATAGCTTTTGCTGTCTTTTAAAGAAATATTATATTTTGGCTTCTTTTCTTTAATTAAAGCAGCTTCTAAAATCAAGGCTTGCTGAGGACTTTCGCATCTTAGGTAATCGATATCTTTTACTTTTTCAATCAACATCCTGTTTTTACCTAAAAGTTTTGAATTAAAGTAGGATGCTACCCTTTTTTTTAAAGAAGTCGCCTTACCCACATACAAAATACTACCTTTTGCCGATTTCATAATATAGACGCCGGGGGCATCAGGCAGATTTTTTATTTTTTCTTTAATAGCCATCGCCAAAATAAATTAACTTGTTTTATCTTTAAAAAATATCCTCCTAAAAGAAAAATCACAAAACCAATACCGGCTACAACTGCAATTTTTATATATTTATTGTATGAAAATATTTGCCAAATAACCCAAGATGTTAATCCATGAATTAAACTTAAAGTTAAAACTTTAACAAAATAAATTTTAGTATCTTGCCAAGGAATAGCCCCAATTTTTTCTTTTAACAGATGAAAAAGTAAGAAAAAATTAAATATAGCAGCTAAACTGCTACCTAAAGCTACTCCCCCAACCCCTAAGGGAAATATTAATATTCCGCTTAATACCACATTAACCAAAAGAGCCAAACCAGCACTTTTTGCCGGAGTTTTGGTATCAGCTAAAGCATAAAAAGAGTTAACCATCAACTTTATACCGCAAAAAAATAACAAACCAAAAGAATAGAAAAAAAGTACTGAGGCAGTAATATTTAAAGAATACAGATCAAACTCACCTCTCCCAAAAATAACATTAATTATACCGCGAGGCAGAAAAAGAAAAATTAACGAAATTGGTAAAACAAAAAAGATAACATTTTGAAAAGAAAAAACTAAAAGTTCTTTAAACTTATTCATGTCTTTTTCTTTATGATAAAAAGATAAATCTACCATGACCACCCGCGAAAGTGACA
Source organism: Candidatus Omnitrophota bacterium (assembly GCA_021735045.1). Lineage (GTDB taxonomy): Bacteria > Omnitrophota > Gorgyraeia > Duberdicusellales > 4484-171 > PXAH01. The sequence goes on from JAIPHU010000005.1 coordinate 34,682, forward strand.
AGATAACGATTGCAAAAGGAAATTGAATTAAACGATTGGCATAATAAATAGAAGCTAAAGCCCCCTGGCCAACGATAAAGGTAAGTGAAGAAAATATAGTATCAACAAGAACACTTAAATGATAGATAAGACTTGAAAACAACCGGCCGACAAAAAGTTTAAACATTTTAATAATTTGGCTATTGCCTAAAGCTTTAATTAAATTAAATTTAAGCCTAAAGCCTTGTCGATATAGAGCAAAAAAAGAAACCAACAACTGGCAAACTCCACCGGCTAATACAGAAAAAACTAATACTTTTACCCCAAAAGCCCTGCCAAAAAATAAAATACCGCCAATAAAACAAAGATTTAGAAAAACCGGAGAGATGGCAGGAATAAAAAATTTTTTATAAGCATAAAGTATAGATGTAAAATTTGAAGTTAAACCGATCAAAAACAGATAAAAGAAAGTAATTTGGCTAAAAGATACTGCTAAATTAAATTTATAGCTTTGAGTTATAAACCCCGGAGCAACCAAGATTACAAAATATTTTGCAAAAATAATACCAATCAAAGTAAATAACAAAAGAAAGAAACTTAATACACAGATTAAATCTTGCCCAATCCCTATTATTTTTTCTTTATCTTTACGGTATGAAGAAAGCACCGGCGTTGCTACCGAGTCAGAAAACCCTTCGGCAAAAATAGTTCTAAAAATATTCGGAATCCGAAAAGCTACTAAAAATGCTTCTAACCCAGCTGAGGTACCAAAAAAACTCGCAATCAAAACATCTCGAATAAATCCAAAAATACGAGACAACAAAGTTCCGGACCCCATTAAGGTGGTATTTTTTGCTATTTGTTTAAACATTTTCTTTTCTTAAAAAATACTTGACAGTTTAAGCCAATTTCTATACAATCTTTTCACTTAACAAAGGGGGAATTATGCCACAAAGAAGAGCAGCAGAAAAAGCGCTTAGACAAAACGAACGAAAACGAAAAAGAAATCGCAAGATTAAACAAGAAGTTAAATCTACCTTGAAATCTTTTCGAAAATCTTTAGAAAAAAAAGATTCTGACAGCAGTAAAAAGAATCTCCAAAAAGTTTACAAGGCATTAGATAAGGCCGCTTCTAAAAAAATAATCCATCCTAATAAAGCAGCCCGGAAGAAAGCCCGCTTAGCTCGTTCTCTAAGCAAATAATTTAATCAAAAGCCTTTCCATCAAAAGACGAATATCGGTATTACTTTGTTTTAAAGCCCTATCTGCCTGCCAAAGCTGATCAAAGGCTTTTTCTTTTTTTCTTGAACTATTAATATATGAAAACTTAGCTGTAACTAAACCTAAAATTTGGGTAGCAACTGCCTTACCTTTAGTTTTTGAACCCAATAATTCCTCAAGGATAAATAAACAAGATTTAAGGTCATTTCTATATAGCTGTTTGCGAAAATCATCTATACTAAGCTCAGCTGGATAAACTTTACCTTCATGCCTTATGCTTTTTTCTAAAACATAACTAAAAAAAACATCAGAAATTATTTTTTTCTTTTTTTTCAAAGAAAAATAAGGTATCTCTGACTCAAAAATTATATAATTATAATCGAATATTTTTTGAATATTTGCAAATAAAAATTCTCTTGCCGGTTTAGCTAAACTGATAAAATTTTTAATTAAGATTACTTTCTTTTTTTGGAAAGATAAAGTAAAAACTAAATCTTTAAAAGAATCTAAATTTAGATCCCCTGCATATAGAGTCACTGCCCTAAGGGCAGAGCCCTCATTTTTAAATATATCTCTTTTAATGTTATTTATAATTTTTCGGCGCTGGAAAGGTTTACCGCCACTTACAAGATATGCCTTAGATTTTGCCCCTACCATGTCTCAACAACTGCTTCAGTTATCCTGCGCGCTGTATCATCAATCAATTCAGCTTGAGTAGCTACTTCACTTTTTTTATCTAAGAAAAAGCTTGCTTGACCAACAATACTTTTATCTTGAATAATATCTCCCTTGGAACTAATCAACTTCATTTTTACATGTAAGCGCAACCTTTGTTCTTCAGGATCATCACTATCTGTATATCTAAGAGTTTGGCGCTTATAGTCGGTCACTTGGCATTCCAGTTTAAGTGCGCCTTCAGGCTCACTTACAACATTTAAGCCACTTTGGATGTTAAACTCTGAAACTAATTTATTAGTCAATCTATCTTCAATTAACCTCGGATAAACTGTATAGCCAGAATATTTTCTATCTTCTGAAGTTATATTTATCTTATTAATAACCGGTTTAATCCTGATTCTATTTTCCTTATACTTATAACCTTTAGTTGAATATCCACAACCAGCTAGAGTCATTAGAAAAACTAATAATAGCTTATAAATTATTGCCAACTTTTTATTTGTAGTAAGAATTAATTTTAACATAGGCTCATTTGGATTTTGATAAACCGCCTAACTCTTTAAGTACCTGTTTAGCCTTCTGATAGTAAGGGGTGTCTGGATATTTATTGATTATTTTTTCTAAGTAAATCTTTGCACTTTGAGGCTTTTTTTGTTTTTTATAGAATAAAGCAATCTCAAATACTTTCTTAGCTTCTTTACTGCGAAGTTTAGCCAACTGGCCCTTTGCTTTTTTAGATATCTTTGCCTCAGGATGTTCTTTTATAAACTCATCCAGCCTTTGGGTCGCTTTCTTAAGATAAGATGCATCATAGTCAGCCCCCGGAAAAGCTTGAGCTGTCGCCAAAGCCAGCTGATATTTTGCCGGAGTCGCCCAGCGACTATCTGGGTAATCATCGATAACTTTCTGAAAAGCTTCCCGTGCTTCTTTAAAACGACTTAGTTGAAGAAAAATTACTCCTAGTTTATATTGAGCTCGAGAAGCATACTCCGAATAAGGAGTTTCTTCAACAATACTTTGAAATATTTGAACCGAAGGATGATTAACAAAGTCATATATTGAAATACCCAGCAACTTTTTATTTTCTCGATTTAAAAAGTATTCTCCAATATTATATTCTCTTTCTACAATCTCATTAATTCGTTTGCTATTAGGATAACTCTGGATTACTTTTTTAAAAGCAAGATAAGCTTCATATGGTTTATCAAGTTCTTCTAAGGTCCTACCTAAATAATACTGAGCTTCCGGACCCTCTTTAGAGTCAGGATAATTAACAAGAAGCTTTTTAAACTCTTTATAAGCCCTTTTAAACTCTCCTTTCTTAAAATACTTAATGGCTTCTTTATATTGAAGGGTTGGAGTAGCAAGGGCAGAATATTCAGGATTCTTCCATTTTTGAGTCTTCGGTGACCAAATCCAAAATGGATAAGCGTCAAAGCAAATACAAGTAAATATTACCAAAAGAATCAATCTAATCATAAAGAAAATATATCAGAACCTCTTCTCTTTGTCAATCTATATGCAAAAACCAAAAAATTCCCACCGCGGAGGTGGGAAATGGTTATTATTCTTAACATTCGAATTAAGCGGCCCGCCTCGACAGCCGAAGGCTGGCGGGCGAGGTCTCGCTCGAATGAGTTATCAGACATTTTTATCTAAATCTATTCATAATGCGTCCATAATCGAATAATTTTTATGGTTTTGTATTTTTTTATAATTTGGTAAACTACACGATGCTGAATATTTATTCTTCGGGAATAAGCCCCTTCCAAGTCCCCTATTAATTTTTCAAAAGGTGGGTGTTTTTGGTAAGGATCTTTTTCTAAAATTTCAAGAATAGCTTCTGCTTTTGAGCGTAGCCCTGCAGCGGAAAGTTTTTTGGCATCTTTTTGCGCTTGCTTAGTATAGACGAGTTTCCAGCTCACCAGTTTAGCTTTTTATCGCATTTTTTAAGAGGAGTTTTTAATCCTTTGCGGATCGATTCCCTCATTTTAGGAATAGAAAGCAAAAATAAAGTTTCTTTAATTGCTCTCCAATCCTCTTGGCTAATCAGGACAGCATCGTGCCTTTTGCCACTAATTTGGATAGGTTCGTGAGATTCAGCTAATTTATCTAACAATTTATATAATTTTGCTCTTGCTTGGCTTGCTGTTAAAGTTGTCATTGCTTTTCACCTCCATATAAAACGTACCATATTGCGTACGTCTTGTCAAGGTGCTTTTATTTTTATTATTTATGCCTAACATCTACTATACAGCCGTCGTAATTTGTAAAAACTCCTATTTTTAAGGTAGCATATTTTTATAAATTTCTGAAAAAAATGCCAATTTATTTCGTCTATAAGCAGAGGGTAAAAAAATAGGCGGCTTCCACCTAACAAGAAAGTTTTTTAGCAAATAAAACCATTTCCCACCTCCGAGGTGGGAATCGGTTAATTAAATAAAAACCTACCCTTAATTAGGTATTTTCGTTTTGTGAACAAGACTATCGCGGTAAATAACAATAAATAATAGATGAAAATACCTAGAATTGAAAAAGAATAGGAAAGATAAGAGTAAGGAAGAGATCCAAAAACCTTGGCAAGGCTTTGAAAAATATAGACGAGCCAAGATAAAACAGCTCCTAAGCTTTGAGCCAAAAAAGCTAAAGGAGATAAGATTAACAATAATAAGTTCAAAAACAGAATAAAAGTAAATATCGGAATTAAGATCAAATTAAAAAAGATGCTTAATAAATAAATTTTTCCAAAATAAAAGGATACAACCGGTAAAGTAAATAAAATTACAAACAAGGAACAAAGAAAAATTTGTTTTAGGTAGTTAATTAAAAGATTACCTTGTTGTTTATAAGGAAAAATCTTAAATCCCAACACAATTCCAAAAACGGCTAAAAAAGAAAGTTGAAATCCGATATCATAGATAATCGCCGGTGAAAATAATAACAAGATTATACCGGCCAGCCCTAATGAATTTAATACCTCAACTCTTCTTTTGATAAAAAATCCAAAAACAAAAACAAGATACATAAGCACTGCTCTTTGAGTTGAAGGCCTAAAGCCAGTAGCAGCAACATAGAAAATAAGAAAAATTGATAAAATAAAAAGTATCGGGCCAAGGCTTATCGGAAAACACCTTAAAAAATAAAACAAGATCAAAGAGAGAAGCCCCACATGAAGGCCGCTTATTGCTAAAAGATGAGCCAGGCCAGCATTTTGGATAAATTTCTTTTCTGGCCCAATTAGTTCTTTTCTGCCTAGAAATATTGCGGCAAGAAAATTTTTTGCTCTAAAACTACAGTTCTGCCTAAAAACATCTAAGCAATAGTCATTGGTCTCCTTAACTGCTTTTTCCCAAAAAGATAAAGGTATTTTTTCTAACGAAGTTTTCTTTTTAACCCAAAGATAATAAAACTCTTTACCATGATAGGTGCGTCTGGATAACTTTGCTTCAAATCTATATTTATTCAGATACTCCATTTTTTTAGAGTAATCAATAACTTTTGCCTGAAAATCTTGCCGGTGCCCGCCAACTTTGATAACTTTTGCTAAAAAAGTATTTTTATTATTCTTTTCTTTAGGCAAAGAAACTACCTTCACTATGACATTTTGTCTTTTTTTAAAACATATGTCTTTATGGCTAAAGTCGGAAACGATAAACAATAATGCGCCCAGGCAGATAATCAAAAAAGAAATAGCTAACTCTGAAGATAAAACTTTATTTTTTTTAGATAAAAAATAGGCTAGAAACCCAGATAAAATGAAAAGAAAACTAAACAAAAGATATAAAGAAAACAAACTGCCTAAAATAATACCAATTAAAAGAAATAGAAAAATAAAAAAGTTAAATACCTTTGCCAATTGCTTATAGTACCTCTTAGCTAAAACTTTATATAATCTTTGATCAGTTTTGCCTTCTTTTTACCAATACCTTTTACTTTCTCTAAATCTTTAATTTTTTTAAAGGGCGGGTTATTTTTTCTATATTCTACTACCCGTTGTGAAAGGACCGGGCCTAGGCCAGGAATTTTCTCAAGATCAAAGGCAGAAGCTTGGTTTATATTTATAGATTGAACCTGTTTGCTGGCTGACTGATAAGAAACTGCGGTATCCTCTACTTCTAAATTAAAAAAACGGATCAATGTCCCCAAAAAAATAATAAAAGCTATGACAATCAGTACTTTCTTTTCTGGTGGGCTCAAGGAAAACATTTAATTTTAAACTACAATATTAATAATTTTTCCTTTGATATAAATAATCTTTTTCGGTGGTTTACCAGCTATAATCTTTTTTATTTTATCTAGCCTTTGAGCTTTTTGAAAAACTTCTTCTTTACTCAGGCTAAAATCAATAACTATTTTTCCTCTTACTTTTCCGTTTACTAAAATTGCAATCTCCCCTTTTTCTTTTTTTAAGAATTTTGGATTCACTTTCGGCCAGCTGCGATCAAAGATAGTCCCTTGATTACCTAAAAGGCTATTTACCTCTTCACTAATATGGGGGGTAAAGGGTGAAAGCAGTAAAAAAACAATATCTACTGCTTGCGCAAATAATTCTTTTTTTATTCCTGCCTGAATCGATTTATAGGCCTGGTTTACTAACTCCATGATTCTACTAATTGCTGTATTAAATTGAAAATTACCTTCTAGGTCTTGAGTAACTTCATAAATAGTAGAGTGGATTTTTTGCATGAGGATCTTTTCTTGTTTTGAATCAATTTCCTCTTCTTTAAAATTATTTAAATTATCCACCAGGCGTAAAGCTCTTTGCAAAAACCGCCAACTTCCCTGCAAGGCTTCGTCTTGCCAGATAGCTTCTTTTTGCGGTGGCCCCATAAATAAAATATATAAACGCATTGTATCGGCACCATATTTATCAATTATATAATCAGGAGCAACTACATTACCTTTTGATTTAGACATCTTTGCTCCATCTTTTACAATCATGCCTTGGGTAAATAACTTAATAAACGGCTCATCAAAGTTTATTTTGCCTTGATCAGCTAAAAACTTGGTTATAAAACGTGAATACATCAGATGTAAAATCGCATGTTCAACTCCGCCAATATATTGGTCTACAGGCAACCAGTTGTCCACATCTTCCCTAACAAAAGGCAACTGCTTATTACCGGGTGAAATATAGCGAAGATAGTACCAGCTTGAATCAACAAAAGTATCCATAGTATCTGTTTCTCTTTTTGCCTCGCCCCCGCAGCGCGGACAGTTAGTTTGGATAAATTTTTTATCTTCTGCTAAAGGAGATTTTCCAGTCGGCAAGAACTTCTCTACCTCAGGAAGCAAAACAGGTAAATCTTTTTCATCCAACGGGACCTCTCCGCAATCTTTACAATATACAATCGGGATTGGCGCCCCCCAATATCTTTGTCGAGATACCAACCAATCTTTAAGGCGAAAATTGGTTTTTCTGGATCCAATATTTTCCTGTTCCATAAAGTCAGCTATTTTTTCTTTGGCAGCTTCAGAGCCTAATCCATTAAAATCGCCAGAATTAATCAAACCCCCTTCTCCTTCATAAACCTCTTCTTCATTTTCTTCTCCCGACGCTTCGGTCGGGACTCCCTTTGGTCGTGGGCCTTGGATAACTTTTCTAATCGGTAGTTGATATTTTTTTGCGAATTCACAATCTCTTTTATCGTGAGCTGGAACACACATTATTGCACCTGTTCCGTATCCGGAAAGTATATAGTTAGCAATCCAAATCGGTATTTTTTTACCAGTCATCGGATTAATAGCAAACTTACGAGTAAAAATACCCTTTTTTTCAAAGTCCTGACTGTAAGCTAGAGAGGCTTCTTCTTTTTTGATCTGACTTACAAAATTTAATACTTCTTCCTTGTTCGGTAAATCTTCAATTAACTTTATTACCGCAGGATGATTGTAGTTTAGGGCTAGAAAAGAAGCGCCAAAAATTGTATCTACTCTGGTTGTAAAGCAATCAAGGTGTTCATCTAGGCCTTCTACTGGAAATTTTATAGTTACTCCAACTGATTTTCCGATCCAATTCTTCTGCATACGCTTAACTCTTTGCGGCCATTCTTTTAGTTTATCTAGATCATCTAAGAGGCGCTGGGCATAGTCTGTTATCTTAAAAAACCATTGTTTAAGATTTCTTTGAATAACTTCATTGGAACACCTCTCACATTTTCCTTCGATTACTTGTTCATTAGCTAAAACTGTTTTACAAGACTCACACCAATTAACCGGAGCCTCCCTTCTGTAGGCTAGGCCTTTTTTGTAAAGCTGTAAAAATAACCACTGGGTCCATTGGTAATAGTTTGGAAAACAAGTAGCAATTTCTTTATCCCAATCATAACTTATCCCCCAACTCTTTAACTGCTCAGTTATTCTTTTTATATTTTTTAAAGTCCAGTTACGGGGATGAATGTTATGTTTAATCGCCTGGTTTTCAGCCGGAAGGCCAAAAGCATCCCAACCCATAGGATTTAAAACATTAAATCCATGCATTCTTTTGTATCTAGCAACAGCATCTCCAATTATATAGTTACGGCCATGGCCAACATGAAGTTCGCTGGAAGGATAAGGAAACATCACCAAGCAATAATATTTAGGCTTTTTAAAATCTTTAATCTCTACCTTAAAAGTATTATTTTCTTGCCAAAATTTTTGCCACTTTTTATCAATTTTCTTTGTGTATTCCATTATTTGAAAGCCTCCGAACCATTTTTAAATTTTTTAAATCATCATCTAGTTTTTCCTTGGGAGTTTCCAAGATAAAAGTTAAATTTTTTAATTTAGAATGATTTAAAATAAGACGAAATCCATCCTTACCAATATTTCCCCCTCCAATATGAAAATGACGATCTAGCTGTGAGCCTAATTCAACTTGAGTATCATTAAGATGGATTACCTTTAACTTATCTATTCCAACTTCTCGATCAATCTCTGAAATAAGCTCCTGAAGATTCTTTTTTTCATTTATCTGATAGCCAGCCGCCCAAGCATGAGCTGTATCAAGGCAAACTCCTAAACGATTCTGCATTTTTATTTTATCAAAAATAAATTTAAAATGAGAAAATTTATACCCTAACCAGCTCCCACTCCCAGCAGTATTTTCAATAAGAACTTTAGTTTTTACGCCTTTTGTTTTTCCTAAAATCAGGTTTAAGGCTTTAACTATTTTTAAAAGGCCAAGCTTTTCGGTACCCTTTTTATGAGAACCCATATGAGTCACTAAGTAATCTATGCCTAACTTATCAGCCTCTATTAAATCTTTAGTAAACTCTCTTATGGTTATCTGATGAAAACTTTCTTTGACAGAAGCAAGATTAAGAAGATAAGGTGCATGAACAATAACCGGATCTATCTTTGATTTTTTTCTTTTTTCTCTAAATATCTCAATATCTTCTGGGCTTAAAGACTTTCTTCTCCATTGCCGAGGGCTGCGAGCAAATATTTGCATAGTATTGCAACCAAGCTTTTCGGCTCTTTCAATTGATCTATAAATCTTGCCAGCAATTGATACATGAACACCTAATTTTAGCAATTAAAATCCTTAATTTTATGATTTTTTAAATTATTTTTAATTATGGAGCCGGGGGGATTTGAACCCCCGACCTCAACACTGCCAGTGTTGCGTGCTCCCAACTGCACCACGGCCCCGTTGAAAATGCAATTATATAGCGAATACCTTAATTTTCAACGGCACTAAGCCAAATTCCTTGGCGAAGTGCCTTAGTAACCTAAATAAGATACTTCGTCATTTCATTCCTCAGTATCAATTCGATTAGAACTTTTTCTTCGAAAAAGCTAAATCTCATTGAATATTATCATCTCCCTAAGAAATTGTCAATTGACAAAGATAAATAGCATTGTTATATTAATAATTCACGACAAACTAATCATTAACTATAAGTTAACTCGCCGGAGTGGCGGAATGGCAGACGCGCGGGATTCAAAATCCCGTCTTCGCAAGAAGGTAAGGGTTCAAGTCCCTTCTCCGGCACCAATTTAAGCTCTTCTTTTTTAACTTATAAATTCTGTTATAATAAATGCTATGGATCAATTTCAGTTAGACCCCTTCCAAAAAAAATCTATTCAGCTTACCAAGGACCAAAATTCGGTAATAGTCAGCGCTCCGACCGGATCAGGTAAAACCCTAATCGCCGAAAGGCTTATTGAAGACTGTATCAAAAAAGAGGAAGGCATAATCTATACTGCACCAATAAAAGCCTTAAGTAACCAGAAATTTCGTGATTTTGGCAAAAAATACCCGAATAAAGTGGGAATAGTTACCGGTGATGTCAGTATAAACAGAGATGCTCCCATTTTGATCATGACTACCGAAATTTTTAGAAATGCGATAATGGTCAACCCGCAAGAATTTAAAAGAATCAACTGGGTAATCTTTGACGAAATACATTACCTTGATGATATCGAACGCGGCACTGTCTGGGAAGAAGCAATAATATTACTTCCGCCGAATATGAAAATGTTAGCCCTCAGTGCAACTATTCCTAATTCTAGGGAGTTTTCTGGCTGGCTTAAAAAGGTTCATCGGCATCCAATAAAAGTAATAATCGAAAATAAAAGGCCGGTACCCCTCCATTTTTTCTTTCAATGTAATAATGGAATTTTTACAACCTTTAAGAAATTAAAACAGGTGCCTTCTTTTTCTCCAAGAATCAAACATCGCTCCTACAAGGAAGAATATAGGTCAAGCCGGCCCAATCGGATAAAAACCCTGATCAAATATATTCGTAAAAATAAAGCTTACCCTTGCATCTATTTTTCTTTCTCGCGCCGCCGCTGCGAAGAGCTCGCCTACGAACTTAGCAGTTTGAGCCTTATCTCTGAAACAGAAAAAGCTAAAGTAGATGAGTTGTTTGACCAACTAATAGAAAAATATGATACTGCTTCTTCACCTCATATAAACCATTTGAGGCCTATACTAAAAAAAGGGATTGCCTACCATCATGCCGGATTACTGCCTACTATAAAAGAAGTTATAGAACAACTATTTACAACCGGCCTGATAAAACTTATCTTTACCACAGAAACTTTCGCTCTTGGCATCAATATGCCAGTAAAAAGTGTTGTTTTTGATTCACTAAGTAAATTTTACGGCAGATACCACCACTACCTAAAAACTCGAGACTTTTATCAGATGGCCGGCCGAGCCGGAAGAAGAGGAATAGATAAAGAAGGCTTTGTCTACAGCCGGGTTAACCCCTCTCATATTGATCAAATATCTTTAGAAAATATAATCTACGGTGGCTACGAGCCAATCAAAAGCCAGCTAAACTCATGCTATGCAACAATCCTTAACCTTTGGGCTCATATGGCTGAAAATATCTATCAAATATATCCCAAATCTTTTCATTTCTACCAAAGCAAACCCTGGCCGCAAAAAAAGATGCTTGAGAATATAAAAAATAAAGTCCTTCTTTTACAAAAACTTGATTATATCGTAGGAAAAGAACTAAGCCCTAAGGCTCAGCTGGCATCAGGAATTTATAGTTTTGAACTAGCAATAGGAGAACTTTTCCAAGAAAACTATCTAGACAAACTAAGCCCTAAAGAACTATTTGTGCTAATCGTAGCCTTAGTACATGAACCACGTAAAGGGCAAAGGCGTCCTAAACTGGACAAAAAAACCAAAAAAATAAAAAGGGAAACAAATAAAATAATTAGAAAAATTCAAAGGATGGAAAGAAGGTATAGGATATATCCTCCCAGTAAAAAGCTTTTTTTTCATTTAACCGAGCCAGCACAGCTCTGGTTCCAAGGAGCTCAATTTCATAAATTAATTAAAAACTCAAGAATAGACGAGGGCACTATCGTCCGGTATTTTAGAATGGCCCTTCAGGTATTAAGACAACTGCGCAAGGCAGGCCAAATTAACCAAAAATTAAAAGATAATATCAGCTACTGTATCCAAAAAACAAAAAGAGATGTCATCGATGCCGAGAACCAGCTTCGGCAGGAAATATAAAAATATATAAAATTATCATATAAAACTTGACAATATCAAATATATTAGTATATTAGTCCTTGCTAAACGGAGGAAAAAATGAGCAGAAAATGTTTCGTATGTGGAAAAAAATCTATATCTGGAAACTCTATATCCCGCAAAGGTAAGGCAAAAAAACAAGGCGGGGTAGGTAAAAAAACGACCGGAATTAATAAAAGAAAGTTCCATCCCAATCTTCAGCCAAAAAAGATAATCCATGCAGGCAAGATTAAGAAAGTCTTGGTTTGTACAAAATGTCTAAAAAAAGGAAAGGTTGAAGTAGCCTCAAGCAAGCCTGCAGTCTCTTAACACCAATCGAGGGTTATTGTGGTAGTTATCTTTATCTAAAGAAAAAACTATATCAAATCTTTTCCCATAGTTTATAATTTCAGCTAGATCTTTATTATACAATACAGCCTCAAAAGTTCTGTCTCCATCAGTGAGCCAAAGAGAATATCTTGATCTAATTTTTTCGATATTTTTTCTTTTGCTTACCCCTTCAGCCAAAAAAATTGGCTTAGGATTAGCTTCTCCATAAGGGTAAAACAAGTCTAGTCCGCCGATAAGATCCAGATCAATTTGATTAAAGTTTAACTTAGCATCTATCTCTAAAGCGGGCATAAAATCTTTTGAACTAATATCTTTGCTTATAGCTAAATTTATATTTTGACGAAAAAGATCTAACTTCTCTTCTTCTAACTCCATACCTACAGCCTTTTTGTGGCCACCATAAGAAGTTAAAGAAGTTGAACATTTATCTAACATATCCATCAGATGAACCCCTTCTACAGAACGCCCGGAGCCCTTAGCTACTCCTTGATCAAAAGAAACCACAATAGACGGCCTACGGTACCTATCTTTAAGCCGAGAAGCTACAATACCTAAAACTCCAGGATGCCAGCCTTTACTGCCAACAACTAAAGCATGTTCACCACAGAGGTCAGTTTTTACTCTTTCTTCAGCTTCTTTTAAAATCTGATTTTGAATATTTTTTCTTAATTTATTATGTTCATTAAGCTTTAAGGCGATTTTTTCAGCCTTTTTAATATTATCTGCTAAAAAAAGTTCCAAGGCATCGTTAGCGTGAGCTATACGCCCGGAAGCATTGATCCTTGGCCCCAAAATATAACCAATATGAAAATTACTTATATTCCTCTGTTTTATTTTTGCCACCTGGCACAAAGCCTTTATCGCAGGCCGCTTACTTGTCTTTAGGCGGTTGATACCTTCCTTAAGTAAAATCCGGTTTTCCCCTAAAAGCGGTGCAATATCACATACTATCGAAAGAGCTACTAAATCTAATACCTGATAACAATCTTTTTTTTCGATAAATTGAATAAGTTTAAAAGCTAAAGCTGCTGCAGTTAAATTAGAAAAAGGATATTTTGAATTTTTTATTTTTGGATTTACTAACGCTATTGGTTTAGGCATTTTGTCTTGAGGCAGATGATGATCTACTACTATTACATCTATGCCTAAATCTTGAGCGTATTTTACTTCCTGACAAGAGTTGGTTCCGCAATCAAAAGCAACAATCAGATCTTTCTTTTGTTTTTCAGCAACATCAACTACTTCTTTACTTAATCCATAGCCTTCTTTAACACGGTCTGGTATATAAAAAGTAAAAATATCAGGATAGTTTTTACTAAACTCATTGAATACGGCCAAAGAAGTTATGCCGTCAACATCATAGTCTCCTAAAACCATCACTTTTTCTTTTTTAGATATTGCCTGCTCTATTCTTTTTTTTGCCTTATTGATACCAGGCAACAACTTTGCTGAAAAGAGATTATCTAGGCAGGGGTAAAAAAAAGGAGCAACTTGATCTTCTCCAATTCCACGGGCTAAAGCGATATCTATCAAAAGAGGATTTATCTTAAGCTTAGTTGATATTTCTTTGCTTTTTTTGGGGACATCTTTTATTTTCCAACGCTGTCTTTTCATGGTTTAATCTATTTGCTTCTATTTTTTAGTTGATAAGGTTACATCTCTTTGACTGGCTCTATTCCTAAAATTTCCAAACCAAAGTAAAGAACTTCTTTAGTTGCTTGCAAAATATTTAATCTAACCTTTGTTTTTTTAGGGTCATCACTTAACACTCTTACCTTTTCATAAAATTTATGAAACATCGAAGCTAGCTCTTTTAAGTATTCGATAATAAATACCGGCTCAAGCAAATAGTAAGATTTCTGCAAACATAGAGAAAATTGCAGAAGCAGGCGTACCATAGCTAACTCTTGAGGCTCGCTTAGATATTTACTAAAACTTTTATCCGGTTTTTTATCAGTTTTTAAAAAAATACTTTCGATTCGAGCACAAACATAATGAATATAGTATAATGGATTATCAAAAGAAGATTTTTTGGCCAAATCAATATCAAAATCTAGATGAGAAGAATTTTTACGAGTTAAATAATAAAAACGTGTTGCATCCTTACCTACCTCTTTTATAAGTTCTGAAAGACGAATCAAAGTTCCAGCCCGCTTTGACATTCTTTGCTTGGATTTAAGCGATACCAGCTGAATAATAACAACTGCAAGCAAATCTTCTTTTTTATAGCCTAGAGCCTTAAGTACAGATTTAATTCTACCGATATAACCATGATGGTCAGGCCCCCATAAGTTTATAAGCTTATCATAACCACGCCTACATTTATCATAGTGATAAGCTATATCCGAAGCAAAATAAGTAAGTTGGCCATCTGATTTTTTAACTACTCGATCTTTGTCATCAGAAAACTTAGTTGAACTAAACCACAGCGCACCTTCTTGCTCATAGATAAGGCCTTTCTTTTCTAAAAACTTTATAGACTCTTCTACTTTTTTTTCATTAATTAACTTTTTTTGGCTAAACCAGCTATCAAAAAATATATCTAACTTGCTAAGATCTGATTTAATTAAATTTTGCAGAGAAGATAGACAAAAATCATAGAGGTCGGCATTCTTGCCGTCTCGGATATAGTCTGAGGCGATATCTTTTAAGTATTGGCCCTTATATCCACCTTCTGGTATCTGATAATCTTTACCTTCGATCTCCTTTATTCTTTCTTTAACAGATAAAACCAAAAGTTCCATCTGCTTTCCTGCATCATTGAGGTAATACTCTCTTTGAACTTTATCCCCTTGAGCTTCTAACAAATTAGCAATCACATCACCAACCACCGCTTGCCTTCCATGGGCAATAGAAAGAGGCCCGGTAGGATTGGCGCTAACAAATTCAATTAATACTTTTGTTTTTTTGTCTTCTTTAAAATAATCTTTTTTATCTTTGATAATTTTTTCTAATGCTTTGATTAAAAACTCCTGAGAAAAAAATAAATTTATAAAACCTGGTTTTATCAACTCTATCTTTTCAACCTGATTACCAACTTCTTTAATTAACTCTTCTTTAATTTTTTGAGCAACATCTAAGGGGTTCTTGCTTATTTTTGAAGCAATCTTTAAAGGCACAGCGGTTGATAAATCACCAAATTTTTGACGCGAGGACAGTTCCCAAACAGGATAGTCTAGATCTATATTATATTTTTTCTCAACTATCCCCTTCAAAAGAGAAGAAACTCTATCATAAAAATTTTTCATAATGTTTTGCCTTGGACAAAAAGCATATACATCTTAAATAATTCCAGAAACTTTTAAAACTTCCTTTGTGCTAGGCTTGATAACAGGAGGGCGTTTTATATTATTAATAGCTATTTGAGGGTCTTTTAATCCGTGTCCGGTTAAAGTGCAGGTAATAATTGTTCTTTTGCCTTTAATCTTTTTAAAAAAACCTTTTTTATTTAATTTTAGCAAGCCAGCTATAGAGGCTGCCGAAGCTGGTTCGGCAAAGACACCCTCTTGTTTTGCTAATATCTTATAAGCAGAAATAATTTGATTATCAGTTACAGAATCTATTAATCCTTTTGACTCATCCTTAGCTTCAACTGCTTTTTCCCAACTAGCAGGATTCCCAATCCTTATAGCCGTAGCCAAAGTTTCAGGATTTTTAAAAGGTTTTCCTCTGACAATCGGAGAAGCTCCCTTGGCTTGAAACCCTAACATCTGTGGCAAACAAGAACTCTTTTTTTGCGAATAATACTCTTTATACCCTTTCCAATAAGCAGTTATATTGCCAGCATTACCTACAGGAAGTATATGAAAATCAGGACTACAACCTAGATAATCACAAATCTCAAAAGCAGCCGTCTTTTGGCCCTCTATCCTGTAAGGATTAATAGAATTAACTAAAGTCACCGGGTAGTTAGTAGATATCTCTTTTACAATATCTAAAGCATGATCAAAGTTACCTTTGATAGCTACCACCTTTGCATTATGGATTAAAGCTTGGGCTAACTTGCCTAAAGCGATAGCCCCCTCTGGAATTACCACAACACACTTCATACCCGCTCTGGCCGAATAAGCTGCTGCTGAAGCAGAAGTATTGCCGGTTGAAGCACAAATTACAGCTTTCATCTTATTTTCAACCGCCTTAGCCATAGCAACCGTCATCCCTCTATCTTTAAATGAACCGGTAGGGTTTAGCCCTTCGTATTTAAGATAAACTTCAAAGCTTTTACCTAACCGTTTTGATAAACTAGGCGAATAGATTAAAGGGGTATTTCCTTCTAGAAGGGTTATCCGGGGTGTTTTTTTGCTAACCGGCAAAAATTTTTTATATCTTTCGATTACACCTTTATAAGCTTTTTTAGAGTTTAAAATCATCTTTTTTTTTAATATTATTTTAACAAAGGCTAAATCTTTTCTATCCTAATCAGCTGAGAGGGGCTTTTGACTATTGATAACTTATCTATTTTTGACATTGCTTTTTTTAAATCTTTTTCTTTAGCTTCATGAGTCACCATAACCAAGGGGACAAATTTTCCTCTACTGCGCATTTTTTGACTTACAGATAATATGCTTATATCGGATAAAGCAAGAATTTTAGTAATTTTAGCTAAAGCCCCGGGCCTATCTTGAATCATACATCTAAGATAATATTGATTTTCAACTTCCTTAATATCTTTTATAGTTAGATCTTCTTCTTTTCGTGCAAACCCTTTATTACCTGAGGCTATAGTTACAATATCTGAAACTACCGAAGAAGAAGTAGGTGTACCTCCAGCGCCTTCTCCAAAAAAGAGTAACTCGCCGGCCGGATGAGTGTATAGAGTTACCGCATTATAAGCCAAAGGAATCCCGGATAGCGGATGCCGCTGCGGCACAAGCACCGGATGAACTCGCAAATCTAAAGAATTCCTGTTACGCTTAGCAATTGCCAATAGTTTAATACGATATTTTAATTCTTTTGCATAAGTAATATCTAATAAAGATAGTTTTGTTATCCCTTCGGTATATACTTTAGAAAGCTTAGGCCAAATTCCATAACAAAGGTAACTTAAAATACAAAGCTTATGAAGAGTATCTCCTCCTTCTATGTCAAAAGTTGGATCTTGTTCAGCCAATCCTTTTTCCTGAGCTTGAGTAAGAGCTTTTTGAAAACTAATATTTTCTTTTTCCATTTTATAAAGTATATAGTTGGCTGTGCCATTTAAAATTCCAAAAATTTTATCAACTTGACAGCCAATTAACCCTTCTGATACGCTTTTTATAATCGGAATCGCTCCACAGACAGAAGCTTCAAAACCGACTGATACATCATTTTTTGCGGCTAAATTAAAAATAGTTTTCCCATTTTTAGCTAAAAGAGCCTTATTTGCTGTAACCAAGCTCTTTTTATTTTTCAAAGAATCCCGGATTAGACTATAAGCTGGTTCTATCCCGCCAATTAACTCGATAACTATATCAATATCAGGATCGTTAATAATTTTATAAGGATTGGTAGTAAAAGGTAATGAAAACTCTTTGGCAACCTTGCCCTTAGAACGGTTAGCATCACAAACTTTTTTAATCTTAATATCTAAAGAAGTCCGCCTTGTAATTAAAGAAGAATTTTTCTTTAATGTCCTTAAAACCCCTTGCCCAACTGTCCCTAAACCAATCAAACCTATTTTTTTAATCATTTATCTAACTCTTTGTTTATAAAATTTCCAATCTTTTTTAAAAAAGCCTCATCTGAATCTTTAAACTGTATGTGAGTCTCATAAAGTAAATTTTTTACTTTCTCTTCAGAGTTCACTACTTGGCCGGTAAGTTTTAACTTATCCGAGGCAAAAGGAAAACGAATAGTCATAGATAAAAGTGTTCCTTGCTCAAAACCTTTATTAGTAGTCAAAAATAATCCTCCTTGACTAACATCTTTGGTTTGGCTAAGGTCAAAATCAGAAGGAGGTTCTATAATTTTATAACTTACAATAAAATTAGCATTCAAACGCGGATGTTTTCTTCTTTCTGGACCTTTATATTTTCCCATACTACCTCCTCCTTTTATTTCTGTGTAGCCCCACTTGCCTTTTGCCTTGTATTGGGCGAAGCAGAATCGGGAGAGCGGGATTCGAACCCGCGACCCCTTGCACCCCATGCAAGTGCGCTAAGCCAAACTGCGCCACCTCCCGTTGAAAATGCAATTATATAGGGTTATTCTTTCATTTTCAACGGCACTGAACCGACTTCTTCGGCGAAGTGCCTAAACACCTAAATGAGATACTTCGTCATTTCATTCCTCAGTATTAATTCGACTAATCCCGGCGTTCCGCCGGGAAAGTCTCATTGAATTCTATCATGCTTTATAAGGGCTATCAAGTTAAATCGCCTTAGCTGTAAAAGAAAATTGCTTAAGCAACTTACCTTGTGTGTAAATTTTTATTTGATATTGGCCTAAAGGGTCCCCTTTGCTTAACCCCCATACATTGTAAATAATCCCATCTGCTAAATTAGATGATCTTTTAGTGATTGCTTTCTTTCCGTTTCTACTTATTTTTGTTGATTTGGTAACTAGTAATTTTTTAGGCTTCTCAGGAAAAACAACAACTTCTTCCCAGGATATATCTTTGTCTATCTCCTCGGTTACAATAATCCAGCCAAAACCAAGATCATCTTTTAAGGTGATTATTTCTGTCTCTTTAATTTTAGGAATATCGCCTCGATAACCAACTACTAAACCAGATTTTGCTCCCAAAACCTTTACCTGATAACCGTTATTAACAGCATATAACCCTAGGCCTAGCAAAATAACAACTGTTATAGTTACTATCATCGGCTTCTTTGATTTCATTTGCCCTCCAATATAAATTAATTTATCTTTTCTTTTTTTAACGGCCGATTCATCAAATCGGTAACCGCTTGGTAAGCTGACTTATTTTGGTATAACACAGCATACACTTGTTCAATGATTGGCATAGTTACCTTGAACTTTTTACTTATTTCATATGCTGATTTTGTAGTTTCTATGCCTTCGGCAACCATATTCATATTTTCGGTAATCTCTTTAAGCTTTTGGCCTTTACCTATAAGCTCTCCAACTGTCCTGTTGCGAGAATGAGGGGAAAAACAAGTAGTCATTAAATCTCCTAGCCCACTAATTCCCCAAAATGTTTTGGGTTTAGCTCCTAGCTGTTTGCCCAACCGCGTAATTTCAACTAACCCTCTGGTTACCAGCGCAGCTTTAGTATTTGTACCAAAGCCTAAACCATCGGATATACCACAAGCTAATGCAATAACATTTTTCAATGACCCACCCAGCTCAACACCAGCAATATCGCTATGGAGATAAATCCTAAAAGTCTGACTATTAAATAATTTTTGCAGTTTTAGCCCTATTGATTCTTGCCCAAAGGCCATAATCGCAGTTGTCGGTATGCCCTTAGCTACTTCTTTTGCTATAGTGGGTCCTGAAAGGACAGCAATATTATCTGTTTTTAACTCTTCTTTTATAATTTCTGAAACTCTTTTTAACGACTTTAGTTCAATACCTTTACTTACACTTACAAAAATTTTATTTTTGAAGTTTTTTTGGCAAGCAAATATTTCTTTCAACACTTTTCTTACAAACTTAACTGGAATAGCAATTAAAATAACATCTTCATCTAATGTTTGGCTTAAGGAAGGTTCTATAGACAAACAGGAAGGAAATTTTACATCTTTTAGGAAAGTCTTGTTCTCTCTTTCCTTTTCCATCTCGAGATTATGCTGTTTAAATACACTATGAAGTTTTACCTGAACATCTTTTTTAGCTAAATAAACCGCTAGAGTTGTACCCCAGCTACCAGCACCAATTATGGATATCGAATCTTTCATAGATTAGTTAATTGGTTAATTAGTTAATTGGTTAATTTTCTACTCACCAATTAACCACTCACCAAAAATAAGCGGGCGAGCGGAGTCGAACCGCCATATCTGGCTTGGAAGGCCAGTGTTCTGCCATTGAACTACGCCCGCATGGGCAGGGGAGGATTTGAACCTCCGAAGCGCAAGCGCAACAGATTTACAGTCTGTCCCCTTTAACCAGACTCGGGAACCTGCCCGAAAATAAGCCGGCGAGAGGAATCGAACCTCCAACATCCTCATTACAAGTGAGGTGCTCTGCCAGATTGAGCTACACCGGCAATTTTTTAATAGCCTGGGGCAAATAGTTAATTAAATCAGAAGCTACTACACAACTTTGAGTTTTTTCTTGAGCGGCTAAATCTCCGGCTAAGCCATGAAGATGCACCCCTAACTTTGTCGCTTCATAACTATTAATACCTTGAGCGATCAAGCCAGCTATCATCCCACTCAATACATCACCGGTTCCTGCAGTAGCCATAGCTGGATTACCAGTATCATTTTCAAAAACCATCTTCCCATTAGTCACTAGAGTTCTGTGCCCTTTAAGAGCAAGGTTAAGATTATATCTAAGAGCAAAGTTTTTCGCAAGTTCTTTTCTGTTTTCTTTAATTTGCCTAATTTTTTTCTTTACCAGTCGAGAAAACTCTCCTAGATGAGGAGTTAATACAATGTTCTGATTATTATTTTTCTTTAACACTTTTAAACTTAAAGAAAGAATATTAAGGCCATCAGCATCTATGACCAAAGGTTTATCCACTTTTTTAATTATTTTAATTACTAATTTTTGCGTAGCAGGATGCAATCCAGCTCCTGGCCCTAAAACTAACACGCTAACTTTATCTAAACTTCTCTCTATTGTTTTAAAGGCTTTAGCCGATAGATGGCCTTTCTTATCCGCCAAAGGAATACTCATTTCCTCGGTTAACTTTATTTCAAATATCGAATGCAAGCTCTCAGCTACTGCTACTTTTACCAAACCAGCCCCAATACGTAATGCGGCCTGGGCGCAAAGACAAACTGCTCCGGTTAACCCGGGAGAGCCTCCGACTACAAGAACTTGCCCATAACTTCCCTTATGGGTTTCAGGTTTTCTTTTGAGCAACTGCATAAGCGACTGCATAATCTTTAATGAGACTGTAATTTTTCAAGCTTAAAATAAAGAAAAATTACTTAGTCGAACTAATCCTTGACATCTTAGATGTCAAGGATCTTATTTAGGTAATCCCTTTTTTTGAACTTTTTGTGCCACTGCACAAGCGACTGCATAATCTTCAATATGTGTTATCGAAAGAATCAAATCAGCTTTTGTATCTTTTTTAAAGCTGCAATAAGGTGCTCCATTGGTTCTATTTAATATAATGATATCCCGAAAACTTAAGGGTATGCTTTTTGAAATTGCTTTTATCACTGCTTCCTTAGCTGCAAATCTAGCCGCTAGCCTTTGATAATACATCTTACCTTGAGAAATCCCTTTTACTTCTTCTGGGTTAAATATTCTTTCGACAAAACTACTGCCCCATTTTTTAATGGCACCCCTAAACTTATCTATCTTGACCATATCTATACCAATACCTAAAATCATCTTTACATCTATTGACTTATTAAATTATTATTTTTTTAAAAATGAGAGCATTTTTTTAACTGCTGGTGCCAATCCCAGAAAAATAGATTCGCAAATTATGGAATGGCCGATATTAAACTCTTGGATTTCATTTATTTCTACTATTTTTTTTATATTTTCATAGTCTAGCCCATGGCCAGCCGCAACAAAAAACTTTTTTTCTTTAGCAAATAAAGCTGCCCTTTTAATTCTTTCTAGTTCTTTTTTTTGTTTTTCTTTAGGAATCTTTTGAGAAAACTGGCCCGTATTAATCTCAACTATCTCAACCCCTAAATCTTTAGCTGCTTTTATTTGTTTTTTTATTGGGTCTATAAATAAACTAACTTTTATTTTTTTCTTCTTAAGCCGATTAACTGCTTTTTCAACTTTCTTATAGTTTTTAACTAAATCTATTCCGCCTTCAGTAGTTAGTTCTTTTCTGTTTTCAGGAACTAAAGTAGCCTGATCTGGTTTTAATGTTTCTGCCAGAGAAACTATAGAGGCTGCAATTGACATCTCTAAATTAAAAGGAATCTTTATAAGATCTTTAATCAAGAAAACATCCTCTTTTTGAATATGCCTCTGGTCTTTGCGCAGATGAGTAACTATTGAATCACAACCGGCTTTTTCAGCTATTACAGCAGCTGTAGCTGGATCCGGATAAGTAGTAAAACGAGCCTGGCGCAATGTAGCTACATGATCAATATTTATTCCTAATTTAGTTCTTCTCATTTTTACCTTATCCTAGATCTGAATACCTTGAGTAATCTCTCCGCTTACATAATACCAAACTATTACAGCTATCACCAAAGCCACCAACTTAAGCCAAAAATTATAAGTAACAGCCATTTTTAAATCAATCTTTTTTAACCATCTTTTAACTATTTTTATCCATTCCATTATATACCTGCTTAAGTTTTAGTTAACTGCCCTTTTAAAATAGTAAACAAATCATTAGGGCTTAGACGTCTAGTAAGTTGGCCCTCTATTGCTAAAGATATTATTCCTGTTTCTTCAGAAACAACAATAACCACAGAATCAGCTGTCTCAGAAAGCCCCACCGCAGCCCGATGCCTCATCCCTAATGTCCTTTCTATATTGGGATTATCTGATAAAGGAAAAAGACAAGCCGCAGCCACAATCCTGGAACCTTCTATAATGACTCCTCCATCATGCAATGGAGCTGAGGGATAAAATATATTCTGCACTAACTCCGAAGTTATATCTGCATCTAAGACAACCCCGCTTTCAGTATATTTTCTTAAACCCATCTCTCTTTTTATTGCAATTAAACCGCCTATTTTCTTTCGAGAAAGAACACCTACAGAAGATACTATCTCTCTTAAAACCTGCTCCATCTTCTCAATTTGAGGCTCCATGTGAAAAATATGACGCCTACCTAATCGGATTAACCCTTCTCTTAGCTCAGGCTGAAAAATTATAGCTACAAGAATAAGAAAAAAAGCAAAAAGATAAGTGAGTATTCTAGTTAAAACCGGTAAACCTAAAAGCTGAAAGGCAAGTAAAGAAATTACCAAAACAATTATACCTCTTAAAAGATATACGGCTTTGGTTCCTTTCAAAAATAAAAATATCCTATAGATAACCATCCATAAGATTATTATCTCAAGAATCGACTTCCAATTAAGTATTTTAACTAAACTTGTCATTTTTTTACCAATGCAGAAAAAAGTTTAATGGCGTCTTTTGTCTGGCCCACATCATGAACCCTTAAAATATTAGCTCCTTTAGTTAATGCAAATATCTGAGCTGCAATAGTAGCCCCTAGCCGTTGTGCTGGGCCTTTTTTAATTATATCACCGATAAAAGATTTACGCGACAACCCAATAAAAATTGGTACTCCTAAAGCTTTAAATTGATATAAATTATTTATTATATCTAAATTATGTTTTTTTGACTTTCCAAATCCAATGCCCGGGTCGATAAAAATTTGGTTTTTATCTATTCCTTTTTTTTGACAATAGTCTATTCTTTTTCTTAAAAAATCCCCTATCTCTTGGCTAACTTGATTATAACTAGGATTAACCTGCATAGTCTGAGGATTCCCCTGCATATGCATAAGCACACAGCCTAAATTATATTTTTTTATCAAAGAAGTTATTTTATTGCTTTTTAGGGCGGTAATATCATTTATAATATCAGCCCCTGCTTCAACAGCTGCTTTGGCTACTTTAGGCTTATAGGTATCAACTGAAATAATTAAACTCTTAAACTCTTTCCTAACGGCTTTGAGCACCGGGATAAGCCTGTTTATTTCTTCCTGGGGTTTTATTCTCCTAGAAAATGGCCGAGTTGATTCTGCACCAAAGTCGATAATCTTAGCGCCATCTTTAACCATCACAGAAACTTTATCTAAGGCTAACTTTTTTAAGCCAAGAGAAGGCTGATCTGCCTTAGATAACAGGCCATCGCCAGAGAAAGAATCTTTGGTAATATTTACTATTCCACAAATAATCGGTTTATTTATTCGTAAACTTTTATCTCTAGCTCTATAGTTATAACTAGTTTTTTCGCTATTTTCTAAACTTTCTGATAATTGCTTAGATAATATTTTTAATCTTTTAGTCTGATTTTTTAATTTTTGACAAAGCTTCTTTAACTGGCTAATACTGCCAAAAAGCAACACGCCTGTTTCAATATCTTTAATCAAAGCATTTCTTTCTACAGCTGCATCAGAACCAAGAGAAAGTAGATGCTGTTTTAATATATTAGCTTCCCAGGATCTTATTCCTTGAACCTTAAAACTTCTAAATACAGACTTAGGACTCAGTATCTTAGTACCTTCTTTAGTTACCCCTAAAGAAAGAATTGCTTTCTTTGCTTCTTTTTGATTGTCTAAAGTTAATGGAACTACATTCATTTAGGTTAAGGAAAGATAAATATAGTTAAATATTTTTTATGAAGCTGAGTCTTTTTCTTTTTGTTTAGATAAACCAACTATTTTTTTAAACTCTTGAGCCCCGAGTACTTCTTTATCTAATAAAACATCTACAAGCTTAGCTAAATCTTTTTTATTATCTTGAATAATTTTTTTGGCTCGGAGATAACATTCATCCACAATTCGTTTTACCTCTTGATCGACAATCCGGGCAGTTTCCTCGCTGTAATCTTTTTCTTTCATCATATCCCTGCCTAAAAATACAGGGCCATGGCTTTTGCCTAAAGTATAGTTACCCAGCTTATCGCTCATCCCATAGTCACAAACCATCTTGCGAGCTAACTTTGTTACTGCTACCAAATCACTCATTGCTCCGGTTGTAATATCATCTAAGTTCACTTCCTCAGAGGCTCTACCTCCTAAAGCAACGGTAATTTCGCCCATAAGCTGCTTTTTTGATTTATAGCTTCTGTCTTCTTGAGGTGGGATAAAAGTATAACCCCCAGCCATGCCTCGGGGAATAATTGATACTTTTGCCATAGAATCAACTTCTGGAATAACAAGGGAAACTAAAGCATGGCCGCCTTCATGAAAAGCAGTTATCTTTTTTTCTTTTTCTGACATTACCCGGCTTTTTCTCTCCGGCCCCATCATTACTCTCTCAATCGCTTCTTCAAGCTCTTTCTGAGTTACGGATTTCTTATTTCTGCGTGCAGCTAGTAAAGCTGCTTCATTACAGAGATTTTCTAAGTCAGCCCCGGAGAAGCCAGGTGTTCTTTTAGCAACTTCTTCCAGATTTACTTGAGAGGATAAGTTTATTTTTTTAGTATGCACTTTTAAGATTCCTTCTCTCCCCTTTATATCCGGTGCACTAATGACAATTTGACGGTCAAACCGGCCCGGCCTAAGCAAAGCAGGATCTAATACATCAGGGCGGTTTGTAGCAGCTATGATTATAACCCCTGTTTCGGTTTTAAATCCATCCATCTCAGATAAAAGTTGATTTAGGGTTTGTTCTCTTTCGTCATGTCCTCCGCCTAAACCAGCAAAGCGTTGTCTGCCAACCGCATCAATTTCATCAATAAAAATAATACAGCCTTTATTCTCAGATTTAGCTGCTTTTTTAGCTTGATCAAACAAAGACCTAACCCGAGATGCCCCTACTCCAACAAACATCTCCACAAAATCAGATCCTCCTATTGAAAAAAATGGCACTTCTGCTTCACCGGATACAGCCTTAGCGAGCAAAGTCTTACCACAACCAGGAGGGCCCATAAGAAGAACTCCTTTAGGGAATCTGCCGCCAAGCCGCTGAAACTTCTTAGGGTCTTTTAAAAACTCAACTACTTCCTGCAACTCTTCTTTTGCCTCATCAATTCCAGCTACATCGCTGAAAGTAACTTTTTTAGCTCTATTTTTATCCAAAATAGCGTGTTTTGACTTACCAAAACCCCAAATTTGTGAACCCATTTGATTTCCCTTACGAGAAAAGTACCATAAAAACAAAATAAAAATAAGCATCGGCCCAAAGAAGTAAAGAAAGTTAGTAAAAGCAGTGCTGGCAGGCTCAATCTCAAAATTATCTACATTTTGCCGCATCAAAGAGATAATCTCTTTATTTTCTTTAGGGATATACACATAAAAATATTTCTGGCCTTGGGGCTGATTGAACTGTCCTTGGACAAGATTTTCTTTTAAAGTAATTGACTCTATTTGATTGGTTTCAGGGTTATTTTTAACTAAATAGTAAAATTCAGGATATTTTAATTTTTTAGCAAATCCCCCCATATTAGCCCCAAAGAGGTTAGCTAACCAGATAACAGCCATAAATATAATAATTATATATAGAGCTCGGCGGAAAAAATTAGGATTAGGTTGTTTTTTCTTGTTCTTTTTTGGTTTCATTGATAGCTATTATACTTGCATTAGTTACAAAATCAAGGGCTGAATCGAAACAGCCTTTTTTTCTTTTTTTATCACAACTTTGGGTAAGTGGATACTAGCCTGGTCCCGGCCTTCTAAAACCAATTTTTTTACCTCAGCCAGATGGGCCTGATCTATTCGGCGGGTATCCCCCTTTATTTGTTCAATAGCAATTCTTATTACATTATTAAAAATAGCCGGATGCAGTTCTCTTAGGCCTTTTAAATCAAGAGATAAACCTCTCCCTGATTTTTTTTGCCGAAGACGCCTAAACTCACGCTCAGAGAAATTATAGATAAAATCATAATCAAGGCCAGTATTAACTGCTAGATCAGATAACCTGTCTGTAATAGATTCATTGATGGCTTCAAGCTGTGGCAGAAGTTTAATTCTTATCTTATTTCGGAGAAACTTTATGCTTCGATTGCTCTTGTCTAGGCAAAAAGAGATATTTTTTTTATCTAACCAGTTTAAAATTTGATCTTTTTCTAAATCAATAAAAGGCCTAACCACAGTTAAGCTCTTAAAATTAGACTTAGGCAAAAACCCTCGTAACCCTTTTAAACCTGTACCTCTTATTATCCGCATTAAAACAGTTTCAGCTAAATCATCTTTATGATGAGCCAAAGCAAGTTTTTTTATTTTTGTTTGGCGAGAAACTTTTAGGAAAAAATCAAAACGTAACTTCCGAGCAGTTTGCTCTAAAGAGTCTCCGGTAAAGAAATCATTTACCATCTTTTTTTCGCTAATAAACTCTATCTCTAACCTTTTACATAAATCTCTAATAAACTTTTCTTCCCGGTCGCTCTCTTCTCTTAGGCCATGATTAAAATGAACACAAATAATTTTAAGTTTATACTTTTTTTCTAAACTTATAAAACTGTAAAGTAAAGCTATCGAGTCAGGGCCACCCGATACACCTAATAAAACCTTATCTTTTCTTTTAAGAAGGTCATATTCATTTATTGTTTTTAGCAAAGTTTTTTTCAACATATCTACCAAAATAAATACTCCTTAACTAACTATTTTTTTGAAACAAACCTATTTTCCTTTATATAATAACGCAAAGGTAAATCTTTTGACTCTGTTGCATAATCTATACCTACTCTATTTGTCTCCACAATATCAAAGTTTTTTTTCTTTTTCTGCAAAATATAAATTTTATCTGAATATATCTTCTTACCTAAAAACTTTTTATCTATTCCAAATGCTTCTGTCCAACGACAAGGGCCATTAGTTAAATTTTTTTTGCCCTTACCTCTTCTTCTTTTCATCTGGTCTATGCCTTCGATAGGTTCTAGAGCCCGGATAAAGACTCCTTGAGGATTGGTTTTAGACGAGGTAACTATATTAAAACACCAATATAGGCCGTAGATCAAATAAACATAAATTATACCACCCTGATGATATAAGATTTCATTTCGAGCGGTCCTTCGGCCAGAAAAACTATGCGATGCATCATCACCCAAACCCAGATAGCTTTCAGACTCAACTATCCGGCCAACTAAAAAATGTTTTCTTTTTTTTAATACTAAAAAATCTCCAAGAATGTTTTTTGCAACATATTTTGCATCTTTTAGAAAAAAACTTTTCTTTCTTTTCTTAGCTTTTTTAAAATTAAAGTTCGTTCCAACCATCAACCTTTTCTCTATAAAATATTATTTCTAACTTCTTGTCTTCATATCTCCAAATTTCATTTCCTTCTAAGCTTGTAGTTATCTTATCTGGATACCCAAGTGACGCTATAACTTCCTTCTTGCTATATCCTTGAATTATTACTTCTTTTCTTTTAGTAAGATAATAATCTTTTTTAATTTCCCCTTCTCCTATACCTTGTTTTATATCTAGCCCAAAAGCACCTTCTTTTTTGCCTGTATAGTCACGCATCTGCACACAAGCTGACAGAAACAGGACTAAAGTAGTAAAAAGTAATAGTTTCATTATTTTTTCTCTCTGGGTCCAAAAATAGCTGTGCCAATTCTTACGATATTGGCTCCTTCTTCAACTGCTATTTTGTATGAAGAACTCATCCCCATCGAAAGATACCGCCAATGGTTATCTTGATATTTATCCTCTAACTTATCAAATACCTTTTTTGTCTGCCTAAAATATGGCCTGGCTTCTTCAGGATTTTTGGCAAAAGGGCCCATAGTCATCAGGCCACAAACTTTAAGATAAGAGAGTTGGTCTAGCTCTTCTTTAAACTTGATAACTTCTTCTGGAGTTATCCCAAATTTTTGCGCCTCAGAAGCAGAGTTAACTTCAATTAAAACCGGCATAACTTTGTTTATCCTTTTACATTCTTTATTTATAACTTCTGCCAACTTCAATGAATCAAGTGTCTCAATCAAATCAAAGATCTTAACTGCCTTGCGTACTTTATTTTTTTGGAGATGGCCGATAAAGTGCCATTTAACTCTAGATCCAATACTATTATAGTGAAGTTTAGCTTGCTTAAGATAGTTTTCTCCTATAATCTTTACTCCAGATTCAATCGTTTGCCCTATCTCTTCTGAGGTTCGATCTTTTGCAGCTGCAACTAACTCTACCTGCTTAGGTAGAGTTTGTAGTATTTTTTTTGTTTTTTCTTTAATCATTAATTAAAAAATATTTGTTATCCTTTTCTATTTTTGCTTTAATTTTTTCTTCTTCTAAAAGTTTAGCCAAATATTTTAATAACTCACTAATATTTATACCCAAAGAACTACTTAAATCATCACTTGTAGCCGGGCGCCTTTTTAGATAATTAAGAATTTCTTCTTCTTTTATATCTGCCTGCTTTGGCCTTTTATCTTTAGGAAAAGTTGCTACTACTTCAACCTCTTGGCCGATAATGCTTTTTATCTTGGCTATCTGCCTTGAGTCAGGAACTAAAACTTCTTCCGTTGATGGCCGAACCGGAAGATTAAGCTGAACTTTATCCGGTTTAATTCTTTTGATAATTTTTCTAAACTTATCTGCTGCTTCTAGGCTATCGTTTACTCCCTTAACAAGCATTATCTCTAACCAGATTTTTCCTTTAAATTCTTTTCTCAATTGAATACATCCCTTTTTTATCTTATAAAAATTTATTTTAGGATGAGGCCGGTTAATTTTTTTAAAAATCTTGGCAGAAGGTGCATCCAAAGAAGGAACAATCAAATCAGCCTCCATCAGTTGATCCCTTACTTTTTTTCGATGTAGGAGAGAAGAATTGGTTATTACCGCTACCGGATACCTGTATTCACTGATCTCTTTTATGACTTTAATGACTTTAGCTAAATCTTTATGTAAAGTTGGTTCTCCTGATCCTGATAAAGTAATATAATCAATTTTTGGATTTTTAGCTAAAATAGTTTTAAGTTCTTGCTTAAATTGGGCAAGATCTATATAAAAAACCCTTTTTATTTTTGGTTGAGTAACTACTCCTAACTGGCAATAAATACAATTAAAAGTACAAGTTTTTTTAGGAGTCAAATCAACCCCTAAAGAAAAACCTAACCTTCGTGAAGGTACTGGGCCATAAAAATATTCCATAACTAAATATCTAGGTCAGACCACCAACCATCATAAAACTGTTTTAGGTGGCGATAGGTAATTTTATCCATATCCATTTTTTTAATATCTTTTTTATGAAATGAAATCCTAAACCGTTCTATATAACTCATTATAATATCATAAGCCCAACTTATCTCCTTAAATCTCTCCTCGCAGGCTTGTTTATTTTCTTGGCAACGATCCGGATGATAGTTTTTAGCTAATCTTTCGTAGCTTTTTTTTACTTCCCCAACAGTAGCTTCTATGTCTAGTTCCAGGATTTTTCTCGCTTTATCGATAATTTGAAAACTGTCTTTTTTCATCTTTTCTCAACTCCTGCAGGCGTTTCGAAAAAGCACCACCTGTATAATAGTCTAAAATTGCCGTAAGTTCTCTAACTCTTAATCTTTTTTCCACTAATTCAGATTCTGATAAAGAATCACTATCTAGTTTAATTAATATTCTTAAGCGTTCAAAATAAACTCGATTAACCTCTTCTAAAATATCAATCCGCAGCTTTGTATTCAGCCGGCTTCTGGTATCAATGGAGGTTTGAGAAGAATTCCAAATAAAATCTCCCACATCCCAGGAAAAAGAAACTCCCCAATCCCGTGGGCCAACCGCAAACTGTCCTCCATCTCTATATGAACCATAAATCGTTTTATCGTAATCTAGGCTTATCTCCGGAAATAAAGGTTTCAATGAAGCTGCTTGTCTCCATCTACTAATTTTTTTAGCTGAGACCCCATTGGCAACAATAGCAACCTTATGGACAAAACCAATCGAAGGTTGCACTCTTAAAACTCTCTTTAACTTTACACCTTGATAAGAACGGCTAAAATACTGATTGGTAAAAAGGCCTTTTGCGGTGGCTAGATAAATTTTTCCTTTATCAGAGAACTTTATTTCATTAATTTTAGAAGCATATAATCCTTCAAATAAAGGTTTAGCTCTTTTTTTAACTAAATCTATCCTAAAAAAACCTTTATCTGTACCTAAATAAAGGCTATTTTTTTCAAAACTAGTTTGAGCCAGAGAAAGAATATTTAAGGAATCAATACCGGCTACAAAAAACTTTTGAAAACTTTCTCCCCTATCTTTTGATCGAAATAAACCTTCGCTGGTAG
>JAIPHU010000016.1 GCA_021735045.1 Candidatus Omnitrophota bacterium
CCTCTAGATCAAGCTGATCAACAAAAGCAGCTATTTCTTTTGCCCAACTTAAAAACTTAGAAAAGCTTACCTGTTCTTTTTCTAAAAAACTTAACTTATTCTTAGAGATCTGGTAGATAAGATAATAAAGTTCTAGATCAGAAATTTCAGGAATGGCTTTTTTCTTAGATACCAGATAATGCATAAACTGATCCATAGAAAATATAGCCGGAGGGACAAAGCTATTTTTAATCTTTCCAGAAAGCTTATCTTTTAAGAATAACCCTGGCCTTTTACCACCGAAAACACAAGCTACTTTTTCTAATGATCTATTTTTTTTATAAAAATCATTATATAAGATATCAGCCAGCCTCTCAATGGAGTCACAACCAAAACTACAACTAATTATCTTAGATTTTTCCATTTTTTAAAATAAATACTCTTTTTGACAATCTTCTAAATAAACTATAACTGCTTTTATCTTTTTTTTAGGATAAATTCCAGCTATAGCTTTCACATAATCTTTTAACTGCTTATAATAAATTTCACTAGAGCTGCGGCTTTTTTTATAATCAACAACTACAACTTTATCTTTAAAAACTATCAACCTATCTATCCTTTTTGTAACTCCTTTTTTGTCTACTATCTCTTTTTCACAATAGACAAAAGCTTTAGGGCAAAAGAAAATATCCTTTAGGCTGCTATTGGTTATAATCTCTTTTATTTTTTTCCGATAGCCCTCAATATTTATTAGAGAAAAACTATTTTTTATTTCAAAAACTGCTGCCTCAATAACTTTGTTTATATCTTTATCAGAGCAATCCCCTACAACTGATAAAGCTTTATGTAAGATTATCCCTTCTCTAATTTGGCCCCTTGCCTTACCTATCCCTATCTCAGAGAATTCTTCACTTAAATATTTCGCCCAATCTTTATATGAAGAAGCTTCTGTTTTTTTAATCTTTGGCCTCACCGTTAGAGAGGAATATTTAACTTTTTGCCCTATTTCAATTTTTTCTTTATCGATTAAGAATAAGGCTTGATTGTTTGACTTTCCGCTTTTCTTAGGGATAAACGCATATAGCTCATGCTTGGGCCGAGTCAAAGCTACATAAATATTATTAAGTTCATCAATACAGGCAAGTTTATAGCTATTTTTATAAATATTTTCAAGCCTATCTGAATAACGCCGATATTCTTTAGTAATCCTTAAAAGATGTAGTTTTCGGCTATCTTTGATCTCTAAATAAGATTTGGTGCCAGCTGTACCTGTTTCAGGAGAAATACTCATCTTTAAAAACGGAACAACTACTACTGGAAACTCTAAGCCTTTTGCTTTATGAATAGTTAAAATCTTAACAGAATTTTTTGCGGTTGTATTAACATAAAGTTTATCAGGACTGGGATCCTTAAGATAGTCCAGAAAACCCCAAAGACCAGTTTTTTCTTCCTGGCTATCGTTGCATAGCTGAAGAAACTTCTTAAAAAAGGCTTGGGATTGAGGAAAATTACTAGGCAAGTCAAACTGTTTATAGATGGCTATCAACAACTGATAAGGAGAAATAAATCCCACTGTTTTAAAAAATGGGGCTAATTCTTTTTTCCAAATTTCAGGAAATTGATTCAAAAATTTTCTATAAAGATTAGCTTTATCTTTTTTGGCTAACTTTTGTAAATTAAAAAGAAAAGTCCGTAACTGGTCCTTATCTAGGCCGGCCTTTTTGCTAAAAATATCTCCTAAAATAAATGAAGCAAAGCTTAAGTCATCAACTGGAGAATAAAGAAACTTTAAAAAACTTATCAGCTCTTTTATCTGGGGATGCTCCAAAACATTTAAGGTTTTTTCAGATTCAACTGGAACCCCCTCTTCTAGCAACCATCCAGTTAAAAGCTCTAGCTCCCGATTATCACGAGTAAGTAAAGCTATATCTGTGAGGCTAAAGCGTTTTTTTAGGTCTTCTATTAACTCAACTACCTTTTTTCTAACTATTTGGTTACGTTGAGTTTGATTAGTTTCATTTAATTTTTGAATATAAACATAGCCAAAATCATTACCTTCCCTATAGCTTTGTTCTGAATCGCTAAAATTATTAACGATCTCTTCTAAATAATTATCTTTTTCTAATTCTTTTGAAATTTTTGATTCTTTTAAGAACCTTAAGATATTTTGTGAAGAAAAAATAAAATTATTAAACTTAACTATCTCTTTTTGGCTTCGCCAATTCTTTTTTAAAAATAAACTATCTGTCTGATAGCCTAGAAATCTTTCTCTTATCTTATCAAAAAGCTGGCTCTGCCCACCTCGGAAGCGATAAATCGCCTGTTTTTTATCCCCTACATAAAAAAGAGTACCTCCAGAAGATAAGCCCTCTTCGACCATCGGACTTAAATTATCCCACTGGATTCGGCTGGTATCTTGGAACTCATCAATTAAATAATGTTGAAAACGGGTAGCCAAACGATAATAAAGTTCAGCTACAGTTATCCCCTCCTGACTAAAAAGAAAACGAGCTTGACGGTTGAGCTGGCTTAAAAATAAAAGATCTTCTTTTTGTGAAAAAGATTCAAAAATAGCCCCCACCTGGTTGAATAAACCGATATAAGGATTATAAGAAACTTCTGCTTCTAGCTGAACAACTTGTTTTATCTGCTGATAAATTGAATTCCATTTTTTCAAAAATTCTTCAGACGCTGATTTTCCTTTATTTAAGGCAGGCTGTTGCTTTGATAAAGCATTGGGTAGTTTAGCAATTTCGAATTGCTGATTGTTTTGTTCAATAAAGTTTAAAACAGAATTTTTAGTGCGTTTATTAACAGAAGGAGGAAGACTGATGGCTAACTCTTTAATTTTCTTATAAGCCCGGCTCTTGGCTTTAAGCAATGAGTCAATATCAGTTTCATATTTAGAAAAATCTTTCCCGTAACGGTTAACTAATTCAAAAAGGGCTATCATTAAATCCAGAATTTGGCTCTTGGGAAACCAGCTGCCTCTGTTTTCAACAAATAAATAGTGACGCAAGAAATTATTTAGTTCTTTACCTAAAAATTTATCAGATAAAGATTTATCTATGAGGCTATCTAAAGCATAAAGCAGCTGATCTTTATAATCTCTTTTTATCCTAAAAGTTGCCGAACGCCCAATATGTAAAGAACAACCCAGGAGTAAAGAATTAATAAAACTATCTATGGTTTTAACTCCAAAATGGCTATAGTGGCGGATAATTTCTTCAATTAATAGATGGGCTTTTTGGCGGGCAAAATCATAATCAACTCCTAAGCTGGTAATAATATCATTTTTTTGTTCCTCGGTTGGAAAAGAATCTAGAGCAATATTTTTTAATATCTCTAATATTCGTTCTTTCATCTCATAGGCAGCTTTATTAGTAAAGGTAATAGCTAAAATAGTACGCAGATAGTCAGAAGAAGCTACAGAACGATTAATTAAAAGCTGCAAGAATCGCTTAGCTAATGCATAAGTTTTTCCTGATCCAGCCGAAGCCTCAACTATAGCTATTTGAGGAGATTTAAGCTGAATAAAATTTTTATTTTCTGCCATAATCAAGTTACAACTACCGAATGCAGCCAGAACCTACTTTGTTTGGCCGGTAGCTAAAAATAAAGGAAGATTTAAAAAAAATGCAGGATAAAACAAACTTAAGCGACAAGTTACTAGAAAAACTTCTCTTTAAGCTTCTTATAATAGTAATGGGCAAATTGGGCTTGCTTTTTCTTCTCAATTTCTGTAATTTGTCCTCCACAAAAATAGCCTTGTTTTGAACTAATAAATTCTGACCAGATAACTATCATCTTCATCTTTACCGGTTCATTATCTTCAGGAAGAAAATAATTTATTGCAAGAACTTGGCCCTTTTTCCATTGCACCGATGAACAAAAACAAACGCCCATAAAGGTAAAATCACTAGCTTGAGCTTTATAGATTTTTCCTACTTCATTTATTGGCTGAATTTGTAAAAAGTCAGAAGACTCCAGCCTAACTAGTTTTCTTTTATTGTCCATAATGATAAATTATAACATAATTAACCCTTTTTTCTAGCCTTACCATAAGAAACCTTTTTTGCTTTTTGAAATACATTTTGACGGAGAAGTTCCTCCGGATCTAGACCAGAAAAAGATGCCAATTGTGCGGCTTTAAACAATATTTCAGAAATTATTTGTTCCTTTTTAGATTTTTTAGTCTCTTTTTTAAACTTATCCATTTCATCAGAGATCATCGAAATAACAACATCACTGCTGTCTATACCAGTATTTTTTTTGCCTAAGTTTCTACACTCCTTAAAGAATAAATAAGCCAGCAATAACGCAGGAGCGGTTTTAGGTAATCTATCTTTTACTGAACTCCTCTTTTTCTTTTTAGCTTTATTTTTTATCCAAACCTTTAATACCTCCTCTTTGGTATTTAGTTTCTTTTTAGAAAAAACATGAGGATGACGAACAATTAATTTATTTTTAGCTCGGTTAAGACTCTGTTTAAGATCCGATTTATTTTTTTCATCTAACATCTCAGCTATAACAATAACTATCAAAATTACATCCCCTAACTCTTCTTCGGCTATCTTATATTTTTTATCAGAAAGAGCATCAATAAGTTCATAGGTCTCCTCAAGCAAACATTTTTTCATAGTTTCAATAGTTTGAGCCCGGTCCCAAGGGCATCCGCCCGGAGAACGTAATTTTCTTATAACTTTAACTAACTGATCAAATTCTTTCATCTCTTTAAATTTCCCCAAACTAAAATATCAGCGCCAATTTTTCTTATTTTTAAATTTATCAATCGATGGCTTTTTTTAATTTGTTTAACTCCGCCAGCTCCTATAGAAGTCAAAGAATTTTTACCGCCAAAGACTTTCGGTGCAATAAAAAAATAAGCTTTATCTACGAGGCCTTGGTCAAAAAATCTTCCCAAAGTATCAGAACCTCCTTCTACAAATACAGACATAACCCCTAATTGATACAACTTTCTAAGCATCTTTTTTAAAGAAACCTCTCTTTTGTTTGCTTTTATCTGAAAAACTTTAATCTTATCAGGTAGTTTGTCTTTTACTTTTGGACCTTTTAAGGTAAAGATAAAAGTACTATCTGCAAAATTTTTAAATAGATATGAGTTTTTAGGCAAATCTAGACTGGATGAAACTATAATTTTATAAGGAATCTTTTCTACACCGTTAAGCTTAGGGTTATCTTTACGTAAAGTTTCAGCTCCCACCAATATTGCATCATAATTATCTCGAAGCTTTCGAGCCAAATATCTAGATTTATCTGTAGTTATCCACTTTGATTGACCTAGGCTGGTTGTAATTTTTCCATCTAGGCTCTGAGCTACTTTTGCAGCTACAAAAGGAAATTTATCTTTGATATTTTTAAAAAAAACTTCATTAACTGCTTTAGCTT
Source organism: Candidatus Omnitrophota bacterium (assembly GCA_021735045.1). Classification (GTDB taxonomy): domain Bacteria; phylum Omnitrophota; class Gorgyraeia; order Duberdicusellales; family 4484-171; genus PXAH01. The sequence goes on from JAIPHU010000016.1 coordinate 5,389, forward strand.
CTTTTTTACAAATTCCCAAAGACACTTTTATTTTATTTCTCCTAAGCTTATTGATAGATTTACCTTTAACCTGTGGGTTGGGATCTTTAACTGCAATAACTACTCTTTTTATGCCTGACTCAACCACTTTATCTACACAGGGGGGAGTTCTGCCAAAATGGAAACAAGGCTCAAGATTAACATACAATGTTGCACCTTTAGCTTTAGCTCCAGCTTTTTTCAAAGCTACAACTTCTGCATGAGCTAAGCCACATCTTTTATGGAAACCTTTTGCTATTACTTTATTGTCTTTTACAATAACTGCGCCAACCAAAGGATTAGGAGAAGTTTTACCTTGACCTTTTTTAGCCAACTCTATGGCCTTTTGCATAAAATAAATATCTTTTTTTCTCATCTTAAAACTATCCCTTGCCTAAGGCAATTATTTCGTTTTTTCTTTGTTTCATTTTTAAAACCCAATCGTAGGGAACATCTACACAACCGATCTTGCGAAACTTACCTAAAGATTGATGGAAATCAGAACCTCCACTTAATAAAAGATTATTACCTAAAGCATAGTCTTTAAAAAAAGACTGTTCTGCATCACTCATGGTTGGATAAGCAACTTCAATTCCATCTATTTTAAAAGATAAAAAATCATCCAGCCAATCTGGCCGGGTTAACTTATGAGGATGAGCTAAAAAAGCCAAGCCTCCATGGTAATGGATAAAATCTATAGCTTCTTTAGAGCTAAACCGGCTTCTACAGATATAACCTATTTTACCGGGAGCAAGATACCTCTTAAAAGCTTCATAGATAGAGTTAACTTGTTTTATCTTAAGAAGATGTTTAGCTAAATGAAGACGAGTAGGAACAATACCTTCGACTTCTTTAACTAAAGACTCTTTATCAATAGATATACCAGCTAAAACTAACTTTTCCACCATCTCCTTAAAGCGCAACTGTCTAATTTGATAAGCTTGATCTAAAACTTGGTTAAATAACTTATCTTCTGTATTAACCAAATAAGCTAAAATATGAACTTCGCTATTTTGGTAAAAAGTAGTCAATTCTAGACCTTCTATCAACTCCAGATCAACTAAATAAGATTCATTTTTAACTTCTCTAACCGCCTTTACACAATCATGATCAGTTATTGAAATACAAGAAAGTTTTGCTTTTAAGGCTAGAGTTACTAATTCTTGAGGAGATAAAACCCCGTCAGAATAATAACTGTGTAGATGTAGGTCACATTTTTTATTTTTTTTAGTTTTTTTGGGCACTTCCTAACTCTTTTTTTGAATTGTTTTCTCTGTTTTATATATTTTATCTAAAATACCATTTACAAATCGAGCTGAATCTAGATCACCATAACGCTTAGCCAGCTCAATCGCTTCATTTATTGAAACTTTAGGTGGAATATCATTTAAAAAGAAAAGTTCAAAAACTGATAGTCTTAAAATATTCCTATCAATAACCGCCATCCTTTTAATCTCCCAGTTCTTTGCATACTTTTTAATTATAGAATCAATTTTTTCTTTGTTAGAGATTATACCTTCAACTAACTGGGAAAAAAAACTAATAATTAATTTGTCTTTTATAGTTTTGGCTAGAGTGCCGGCGAGAACATCTTGAGGTTTATTTTTAGATATTTCTATCTGATAAAGAAGACAGAGAGCAATGTCACGTGCTTTTGATCGAGATCTCATGGATTAATTTTTGACTTAGAGCATTTCGTTCTACGTTCAACGTTCAATGTTCTATGTTCTATGTTAAATATTTATTTAATAACGTTGAACGTCGCACGTCGAACATTGAACAAAGAGCTAAGAGCTATCTCTATAATTATAACTGTGTATATAAATTAGCCATTTCAATAGCAGAGAAAGCTGCATCGGAACCCTTATTGCCCTGCTTAGTTCCAGACCTTTCTGTTGCCTGTTCAATTGTATCGGCAGTAATAATTCCAAAAGTTATAGGAGTCTTTTTGTCTTGAGCTATTTTGGCTACACCTTTAGCGACTTCCGAAGCTATATATTCAAAATGAGGCGTATCGCCCCTGATTACTGCACCCAAGGTTACTACAGCATCAAATTTATTAACTTGTAATTTCGATAAAAGTTGAGGTATCTCGTATGCACCCGGAGACCAATAGATAGAGATATTCTTATCATCTGTACCGCATTTTTTTAAAGTATCCAAACAACCTTCTAATAGTCTTTTACTGATTGACTCATTAAAGCGGGATACTACTATAGCTATTTTTTTACCTTTTCCATTAAACTTTCCTTTTAATTGTTTCATAAAACCCCCTTCCTTAAAAACCTAAACTCGTTTAATTACAAATATCAAATTTCAAATGACAAATTAATTCCAAATCTCCAATATCAAATAATTTCTATTTATTTTTTTGTATTATTGATAATAGCACTTAATATTAAAAGTATTTCTTTAGCTTCATCTATTAAATGAATTAGTTCATCTTTATCTGTTTTGTTAGTAATTGAACTAACCCGTTCTATTAACTTTAGCCAATGCCTAGACTCTCTGCTTTCTCTTCTAGCTATACCAAGCTTGTTTATAAAATCTTTCTATGTTAGCTCCTATTGACCCGCTAGCTCTAATCAGTTGTCGAGAATATTCTTTAGTTGACTGATTTTTTGGTAACCTTTCTATAAGTTTTGCCACTCTTACCGCAAATTCAAAAGCCCGATCATAGATATCATACTTTTTGTCCATTTATTTACTAATTGAATTTTACCACTTATTTAAAATTTGTCATTTGGTATTTGTCATTAATTTAACATTTGGATTTTGTAATTTGTCATTTCACAAGATATGGTCTAATTTATCTTTTTTTGTACTCAGATAATGACTATTAAATTTAGCTGATTTAATTTTAACAGGCACCCTTTCGGTTATTTCTAGGCCATAGCCTTGAAGACCAACGATCTTACGAGGATTATTAGTTAAAAGTTTTATTTTCTTAATACCCAAATCTTCTAAAATTTGAGCTCCGATCCCATAGTCACGAAGATCTGGATCAAAACCTAAATCAGTATTGGCTTCAACTGTATCTTTACCTTGTTCTTGCAACTTATAAGCTTTAATCTTATTAGCCAAGCCAATTCCCCTGCCTTCTTGACGCATATATAAAAGTGCACCACCTGATTTAGCAATCATCTTTAGCGATTGATGAAGTTGATTCCCGCAATCACAACGTAGCGAAGCTAAAACATCTCCAGTTAAACACTCTGAATGTACTCTTACCAAAACCGGTTTATCTTTTTTTAAATTTTTAGTCAAAGCAAGATGCTGGCCTTTATCTATATTTGACTCGTACAAACTTAAAGAAAACTCGCCATAAGAAGTGGGAAGTTTTACTTTTTCGATAAAACTAACTAACTTTTCCTTACGCCTGCGATATTCAATCAATGAAGCAATAGTACAAATTTTTAAATTATGAATTTTGGCAAATTTAACTAAATCAGGAAATCTTGCCATCGAACCATCTTCTTTTATCACCTCACAAATTACACCGGCCGGCTTACAGCCTGCTAATTTTGCTAGATCAACAGCAGCTTCAGTATGGCCGGCCCTGACTAAAACCCCACCTTCTTTGGCCTCCAAAGGAAAAAGATGCCCCGGCTTAGTAAGAGAACTAGGCTCGCTTTTTTGATCAATTAAAACTTTGATCGTCCTGGCGCGGTCATAAGCAGAAATTCCAGTAGTAACTCCTTTTTTTGCATCAACTGAAATCCGCCAAGCAGTTTGGAACTTATCAGAGGAATATTTATTTGACATCGGATCAAGCTGTAACTTAGTTATAACTTCTTTTGTCAAAGGCACACAAACTAAACCACGTGCTTCTTTGATCATAAAGTTAATAAGTTCAGGCCCAGCAAATTGGGCGGCAACTACAATATCCCCTTCGTTTTCTCGGGACTCATCATCGACTACAATTACCGGCCTACCTGTTTTTATATCTTGAATAATCTCTTCAATAGTATTGGTCATAATCTCATACCCCTATCAACACCTAGATTGCAGATAGCAGATAAAATTATCTGCCTGGCTACTATCTCCAATCTCCAACCTGTCATCTATTAAATTATCGTTTTGTCCACTGAAATCTTTTGCGGGCACCTTTGCGGCCATATTTCTTGCGTTCTTTTGCACGAGGATCACGGGTAAGAAAGTTCTGCTCTTTGAGAATAGTTTTTAACTCAGGCCGCCAGCTAATTAAACAGCGGGCTATCCCTAAAGAAATTGAGCCAGCCTGCCCACTCAGGCCACCCCCACTTACTTTTGCTTGAATATCTATGCTTTTATCTAACTCAGTTGTAATTAAGGGTCTTTTCGCCTGATTCCTACTATCAACAGTAGTGAAATAACTGTCTATATCTTTACCATTTACTTTTATAATACCAGAGCCTTCAGGTAACAATTTTACCCTTGCCACTGACTCTTTGCGCCTTCCGGTAGCACTATATATTTTCTTTTCTTCTTTCTCTACTTTCATAATTTCAAAAATTATTCCACAGGGTGGATTTGTTTTGGTTTTTGAGCAACTTGTTTATGCTCTGCGTCAGGATATATTTTTAAAGACCTAAGCATCTCTTTTCTTAATAAATTTTTAGGAAGCATTCCTCCCACCGCATAAAATAAAGCTTTGGTAGAACTTTTTTCAGATAATTCCTCTAATCTGATCTCTTTTCTACCCCCGGGATAACCTGAATATTTATCATACTTTTTGTCTTTTATTTTTTTTCCAGTTACTTTTATTTTTTTAGCATTTATAACAACAACTTTGTCTCCACAAATAGAATTAGGAGTATAGTTAGCCTTATGTTTGCCTTGTAAGATTTGAGCTATACGAGTAGCTAGACGGCCTAAAATTTTTCCTTCGGCGTCTATTAAAACCCAATCTTTCTCATCTTTTCTATAAAATTTAGTCTTCCGCATAGACAGTTTTTATACCATATTTTCCTTTCTTGTCAACAATTAATAATAACCATTTAAATAGCCAAAGCATCTAAAAGATTAAACTTTTGTTCATACAGAGCTTTTCCTATAACTATCCCTGCTGCTTGGGCAACAGTTTCTTTTACATTTTTGACATCCTCAAGTGAAGAAACTCCCCCGGAAAAAATCAAATTAAATTGATAATCTTTCGAAATTTGTTTTATCCTCTCTAAATTAAATCCTTCTAAAGTCCCATCTCTTGAAACGTCAGTATAAATAACCCATTTTATGCCTTGTTCTTTTAAATATTTTAAATATTGTGCTATTGATAAATCGACACTTTCTTGCCAACCTTTAATTGCTAACTTGCCCTTTTTTTCATCTACAGCAACCGCTATTTTATCTCCACCAATCTCCAAAGCTTTTTTTAAAAAATTAGATTCAGTAGCTTTAGTACCAAGAATTAATCTTTGTACACCTATAGAGATAAGTTCCTCAATTTTTTCTAAACTTCTTATCCCTCCGCCAACCTCAACAGAAATATCTACATTTTTAATAATTCCTTCGATGATCTCTGTATTATCCCCTTTAGAAAAAGCAGCTGATAAATCTATTAGATGGAGCCACTTGGCCCCTTGATCTTTCCATTTCTTTGCTACAGAAATTGGATCGTTGCTATAGACCTTACAGTTGGTTTCGTCGCCTTTGGTCAATCTAACCACTTTTTTCTGATATAAATCGATTGCTGGTATTATTAGCATAATTTTATAGTCCTAAGCCAATGCCCTATATCCAAAGTCATAAGTTAAAAAGTTATCTAAAACTTTTAAACCTTTGGTTTGACTTTTTTCTGGATGAAACTGGATTCCCCAAATATTTTTCTTCCCTACAACAGAAACAAACTCTTTGCCGTAATCAGTAGTTGCTAGAGTGACCTGCTCATAAGGTTGACAAAAATAAGAGTGAGCAAAATAAAAATAACTCTGATCTTCGATCCCCTCAAACAACCCCCTACCACTTGAACCTTTATCCTTTATCCTTGAACCTTTCTTAATCTGATTCCAACCCATATGAGGAATAATCAAATCTTTATCTCTAAATTTTACAACCTCTCCTTTTATAACTCCCAATCCAGCTATCCCTTTAGCTTCGCTACTTTTTTCAAATAACAACTGCATCCCCAAACAAATTCCTAAAAAGGGTACCCCTTGATTAACTCTTTCCTTTAAAATTTCAATAAGGCCTCTTTTTTTTAATTCAGCTACTGCTTTCCCAAAATGACCTACTCCGGGAAAAATAATCTTTCGAGCAACTGATAAGTCTTTGGGTGAGCTGGTAATAATTACTTTTTTGCCTAAAAAAGAAACAGCATTTTTCACACTCTCCAAATTACCCATTCCATAGTCAACTATTACATTCATAATATCTATAAGGATAAAGGTTAATCTATTATCCCTTTGGTTGAAGGAACCCCGCGGCGGCGAGGGTCAATCTGGCTAGCTTGATCTATGGCCTTACCTAAAGCTTTAAATAAAGCTTCCAGGAGATGATGCAGGTCACCTTCACCAGATTTAATTATATATACTACACTTAAACCTGAATGTTGGATAAAAGCCTCTAAAAACTCTTCTGCATCTTTAAAACTAAAAGTTGTATCATCAAACCTATCTTCTGCTAAAGTAGTATCAACTATCGCTTTATTATTATCAGTTATCTTTTTTGCCAAAGAAGGCCTTCCGCTTATATCAATATTAGCCTCAACCACAACCTTATCCATTGTAACAGAAAAAGTACCGTATCTTCTTATACCTTGTTTATCTCCTAAAGATTCTTTTAAAGCTTTTCCTAAAGCAATACCAATATCTTCTATTATATGGTGTTGGAGATCTCCTTTGGCTTTAAGATCTAAATCAAAAAGACCGTGAAAAATAAACAGAGTAAGCAGGTGATTAAGAGGCTCAAAACCTGTATCGATTTTTGTTTTACCTGAGCCATCAAGATTAAATTGGCCTAAGATATCTACTTCATTAGTTTTTCTTTGTAGTTGAGCTTGTCTTTTTTTATTAAACATTTTAGTTTACTCCTTTATTTAAATCTGATTCTATTCTTTTTCTTACGCTTTCGATATGCTTTTTCATCCCTTCGAGACCAGCTATTTTTTCTAAAGTCTCAAACTCATCAATAACAGCTTTTTTAGTATAACGAATAATATGATTTTCCTTTAGAAAATCTTTAACCGAAAGAGTAGAAAAAAAACGGCTGCTTCCTCCAGTAGGAAGAACGTGGGAAGGTCCCGCTACATAATCTCCTAAAGCAACCGGACTATAATCTCCTAAAAATATTGCTCCGGCATTTTTAATTTTTGAAACTAGGGCATGCGGCTTTTTAGTAAGAATCGCTAGATGCTCAGGTGCAATTTCATTTACCACTTTAGCTGCCTTATCTAGATTCCTTACCCGCAAAGCATACCCGGTGACCTTACTTTTGCGCAAATTCCGAATAATTCGTTTTGAATTTGTAACTACGATACCTAGCCCCTTATGGTGCTCGATCTGAGCTTCCAGGTCAGCAATAATATAGTCTATATTGGAGTTGCTTGAAGCAACCACCACAACTTCTGAAGGCCCAGCTAACATATCGATATCTACTTGGCCAAAAACTTGTCTTTTTGCTTCAGTCACATATTCATTGCCTGGCCCAACAATCTTATCTACTTTTTCAACTGTTTCTGTGCCATAAGCCAAAGCTGCAATAGCTTGCGCTCCTCCAATTCGATATATTTTTTTAATTTTCAAAAGAGATGCAATAGCTAAAATGAAAGGGTTAATTCTACCTTCTTTGTTAGGAGGCGAAACCAAAACTACCTCATCAACTCCAGCAACCAAAGCTGGAATTACAGACATATATACTGAAGAAACCAAGGGAGCGGTTCCGGCTGGAACATAAACTCCAACCCTAGATAAAGGGATATAACGGCTTATAAGCTTTTTACCGTTTGGGTCTTTTACCCTTTTTGTTTTGGGAATCTGATTTTTATAGAATTTACTAATATTTTCAATAGCTACCTTAAAACTCGCTATAATCGCCGAATTCAAGTCCCCAAAGGCTGCGCTTATCTCTGATTCGCTCACTTGAACACCCTTGGCAGGAATTTTTACTTTATCAAACTTTTTAGTGTAATCCACTAAAGCTTTATCTCCGGCCTCTTTTACTTTCTTGATAATTTTAGAAACTTTAAGGCCAACACTATCTCTGCGGACTCTTCTCTTTTCGACTATTTTTTTAAGACTATCAATATTTCTAACTACTCTCATTTTTTAAAAACCTCATAAAATAGTCTTTAACTTTTTTAGTTAAATCTTTTTCTTTTTTATTAATAACCCCTTGAACCAATTTATCAGTACCTCCACCTTTTAGCGGTAGTTTATCCTTGATGCCAAATATAAAATCCTTACAACTCAACCCTTGCTTAACTAGATCTTGAGAACAAGAACAGAGAAATCTTATTTTACCATTTTGTTTGCCAATTAAAAAAACAAAAAATGAACTTAATTTTTTCTTGATTTGATCAAGAAGGCTAAAAAAATTCGAATACCCCAAGCTCAAACTATCTTTCTTCGTAAAATCATAAACCAATAAATCTTTCCCAGATTTTTTCCCTAAAAAATCTTCAATTATTTTTTTAGAAATATCAGCTATCTTTTCTTTTTCTATTTTTGTTAATTTACTGTTGCAATCTTTATAACTATCTAAAGTTTTCTTCAAAGTTGGTTGAATCTTATCCGGATTACATTTAAGCAGTTTTGCTATCTCTCTAAGATAATTTTTCTTCTTCTTAAAAAGCTGATAGAATTTATCTCCGACAACAGCTTCAATTCTTCTTACCCCACTGCTGACTGAACTTGAAGAAACTATTGCAAAACCGGCTACTTCTGAACTATTATCAAGATGGCATCCTCCACACAACTCCTTGCTATAGTTAGAGATAGACACCATCCTTACCTGGTCTTTATACTTTTCTTTAAAAAAGGCCAAAGCTCCTTCTTTTTTGGCTGCTGCCAAAGACATCTCTTTTTTATTCACTTCATCCGCTTTTAAAATCTGATAGTTAACCAAACTTTCTATTCTTTCTTTTTGTTGCAAAGTCAACCCCTTAAAATGAGTAAAATCAAAACGCAGGCGATCCTGGCCAACTAAGGAACCTTGCTGGCTTACATGTTCTCCTAAAACTTCTCGTAAAGCTGCCTGCAAGATATGAGTTGCAGTATGAGCCCGAGCTAATGCCTTTCTTCTTTTTGTATCTATTGCAGCTCTAGCTTTTTTTTCTTCAACTACTCCCTCTATAACTTTACCCTGATGTACCGCTATTGAATTAGATCCTATCCTGTAAGCATCTTCTACAAGAAATTTTCCTTTATCGGTTTCAATTACACCTCGATCAGAAAGCTGCCCTCCCGATTCGGTATAAAAAGGCGTCTTATCTAAAATAACTATCCCCTTTTGACCTTTTTTTAAAGATTTTTTTCTATTTTCCCAATCTATTTTCATCTTCTCTAAAGGAAAAATCTTAATAATTTTAGCAGAAATTTCACAATTTTTATAACCACTAAACTCTGTAGGCTTTCCATCTGCCGATAAGCAATAATCTTTTTCAAATATCTCAGCAGAAAACTTACTACCGGCCCGAGACCGCTCTTTCTGCTTAGCCAATAACTCTTCTGCCCCCTTTTGGTCAACATCAATGTTTTCTTTGCCAGCTGCAGTTTTGCTTAACTCAAAAGGAAAGCCATAGGTATCATAAAGAAAGAAAAGTTTTGAAGCCAAAAGAGTATCTTTTTTTTCTTTTTTTAGCTCATCTAAATACTGGTTAAGTTTGGTTTTACCTTCATCTAAAGTTGAAAGAAACTTTTCTTCTTCAGCTTTTATAACTTTTTTAATCACTTTTGCTTTTTTTTCTACAAAAGGATAAGGTTCTTGCATCAATTTAGCAAATAAAGGTATTAACTTATAGACAAACGGTTGCTTATAACCTAGGAGATTAGCTGTCCATAAAGCTTTTCTTAATAACTTACGGATAACATAGCCTCGCTCTTCGTTGGAAGGATAAATCCCATCTGCTATCGAAAATATAACTGCTCGGGCATGATCAACGATAGAATTAACTAAATCTTTTTCAGCCTTTACTTCTTGCTTATTTTTTAAACCTAAAATCTCCTTTAACTTATCTGCCGCCGGAGCTAATATATCAATTTCAAAATTTGAATCTTTATTTTGTAAAACAGAAGCCATTCTTTCAAGGCCCATACCGGTATCAATATTTTTTTGAGGCAGTGGTGTTAGGCTCCCGTCAGATTGACGATTAAACTGAGTAAAAACAAGATTCCAGATTTCAACAAATCGGGAACAATCACAAGCTGGATTACAAGACTCTTTTTTACACCCTTTATCTTTACCGCGATCAAAAAATATCTCAGCACAAGGCCCGCAAGGCCCATTTGGCCCCTGATCTATAACATTAGCTGGCCAAAAATTTTCATCTTGGCCTAGTTTTAAAATTTTATCAGTTGAAACTCCTATCTCTTTTTGCCAAATTGTGAAAGCCTCTTTATCTTCTTTATATACAGAAACCCACAAATTTTTTTTATCAATTCTTAAAACCTTAGTTAAAAACTCCCAGGCTAATTTAATAGCTTCTTTTTTAAAATAACCGCCAAAAGAAAAATTACCTAACATCTCAAAAAAGGTATGATGGTAAGGAGTTTTTCCTACTCTTTCAATATCTCCAGTGCGCAAGCACCTTTGGCAAGACACAGCCAAGTCAGTATCCTTGGTTTTTCCTAAGAAATAAGGCTTAAACTGATTCATTCCAGCTGAAGTAAAAAGAACCGATGGATCATCGGGAACTAAACTATCTGAAGAAAAAAGTTTATGGCCTCTTTCTTTAAAAAAACTTAAATATTTTCTTCTCAACTTGTCTGTTTTCATCTTTTATCTAACTTGTTATTTAGATGGCTAAATATATCTTTATAGTAAAACCCTCTAGTTGCTAAAAATCTGATTGTTTTTTCTTTAATTTTTTTTTCTTCTAGGTTTGGTTTGCTGCTTTTTAAAGAACTTATCTTTTGCTCGATAAGCTGATCAATTAACCCTTGGCTTTTTTCTTCTAGCTGCTCTACGGCTTGTTTACGTAGCTTAGCCGAAATCCCAAACTTTTTTAACTTAACATTAACCTTAATCGGACCCCAGCCCTTAGCTAAAGAACTTCTTAAATAACTTTCTACAAATTCTTGATCATCTATATAGTTACAATCTTTTAGATAATCTATTACTTTTTTTATAACTGATAAAGATACCTCTCTCTTTTTTAAGCGCATCCGAATTTCGCACTCACTTCTTGGCCTAAACCTTAGAAGAAGAAAGGCATAATTTAGGGCCTTGTTGAAACTTTCCAATTTATTATTTTTTTAAAACTATGTAACCTCTATTGGTCTTAACCAAACAACTTCCTTTGACCGAAGAAGTAACTTCTTTAAAATCCCTAATATTTTTTATTTCTTTATTTTCAATTTCTTTGATTAGATCACCTTCTTGCAAGCCACTGGCTTGGGCCACAGAACCATCTTCCAGTTCAACCACAACCACGGCTTCTTCCTGTTCTAATCCTAGTTGTTGCCTTAGGTAAGGAGTAATATTTTTAACTGACATACCACGAAAACTAGCTTCGCCTTTAGCTGTTGATTTTTTAACTTCACTAAAATCTTTGGGCCTTTTACCGATTTTTATATTAATTCTTTTTTCTTTGCCACCACGCAAAATTAATAGACTAGCTTTTTGGCCTACTTCGGTTTCGGTAACCATTCTTACTAAATCTCTAGTAGTTTTTATTGACTTGTTGTTATAAGTTAAAATTAAATCGCCTTCTTTTAACCCACTTTCTTGAGCCGGAGAATCTTTATATACTTTAACGACGATCACACCTTCTTTTTTCTTGATATTAAAATAGTTGCGTAAATCTTGATTTAAGTCCTGGATACTAACCCCCAACCATCCATACAAAACTTCTTGGCCTTTTATCAGCTTATCCATTATTCTTTTAGCCTTGTTTACAGGAATTGCAAAACCAAGGCCTTGATAACCACCAGTACGAGTAAGAATAGCTACATTTATTCCAACTACATCTCCTTCTAGATTAACTAGTGGTCCTCCGCTGTTTCCGGGATTAATAGCAGCATCTGTTTGAATTAAATTGTCATAACCAATTCTTCTAACTCCTAAAGCTGGTAGGTATCTCTTTAGAGCGCTAACTACCCCGACAGTAATTGTTGGTTCTGGATTTTCAATGGCAAATCCAAAGGGATTTCCAACTGCAATAACCCAATTACCTATCTTTAACTTAGAGGAATCTCCCAAATTAGCAGCAGGCAAATTATCTGAATCTATCTTGATTACCGCTAAATCACTTTTTGGATCAGAACCAGCTATTTCTGCATTAAACTCTCGTCCATCTGCCAATTTAACTTTTATATCAGTTGCCTTTGAAACTACGTGAGCATTAGTAAGAATATAACCGTCTTCTTTAATAATCAAACCGCTGCCTAGCCCCATTCTCTTGTATTCTCTCTGAGGCGGACTTTGAAAAAAATCCTCAAAAAATCTTTGAAAAGGATCATTTTTATCTCCTTCAAAAGGAGAACCAAAATAAAATTGACCCCCGATTTTTTCTTTGATTACAGAACTTATAGATACAACCGACTTCCCTACATCTTCGGCAACCTTAATAGTTGCTTCCTCTAGCTGAGAAAACCTAGCAGAAAAACCAGCCGGAACGAAACAAACCATTAAAACTAAAGTTAATATTATTTTTTTCATCTCGCCTCCTCATTAAAAATGCAATTATTTAGCGAATACCTTTATTTTTAATGACACTTAAGCCGAATTACTCGGCGTAGTGTCTTATACTTAATGCAATTATTTAGCGAATACCTTTATTTTTAATGACACTTAAG
>JAIPHU010000006.1 GCA_021735045.1 Candidatus Omnitrophota bacterium
TAGTGCCTCTTGCTGTTTTAATTTTATTTATATTAATAAGCCTATTATTTTTTAGATAAAAACATCTAACAACTCATTCGAGCTGACCTTTTTGCGCCGCAAAATCAGCTTCGAAAAGGCAGCTCAATTCGAATGTTATCTGGAGAAAATAATTAAAAAGATGAAAATATTTATTATATTTTTCGGAACAATTCTAATAATAAATGGCACACTTATTATTAAACACAAAAAATATGGTCAGGAAGAAGGTTTGCCATTCGGCAATTGCTTCGAGGGCAAAACAGCTATTGTTATAGGTTACATATTAGCTTCTATAGGAATTCTCTTATTGATTATTGGAATATTTTACTGGTGATATAATTTAATTAACAATCAAAAATAAAAAAGCGATATAAAAATAATAAAATAGATATTTTTTGGAAGAAATGATATAATTTATCTATGATTAGCGAAAAAGATAAAAGAATAATCAGAAAATTATCGGAAAAATACCATGTAAGAAAAGTGTTACTTTTTGGTTCTAGCTTAGACCCTGCCCAAGAAGGACGTGACATCGACTTGGCTGTAGAAGGCATTGATCCTCGGAAATTTTTTAAGTATTATGGGGATCTTATGTTCGGTTTATCCAAACCTGTTGATTTAATTGACCTATCTGATAAATCAAAATTTGTAACCCTGGTTAGAAGGGACGGTGTGCAAATATATGGCTAGCTATAAAGAAATGATCGAGGCCGAATATGAAGCAATTGAAAAAACAATTTCAATGTTGCCAAAAAAGCCTCTTGCTCAATTGTCCGAATTGGAGCTTGCCGGAGTATCAACACTGCTAAGCAATTTTTATAACGGCACAGAAAATATTTTAAAACAATTATTCAAAAAGTTATCTTTGGAAGTGCCTACCGGCCCGGCTTGGCACCAAAGCTTAGTTATCGGTGCAGTCCAAGAAAAAATTCTCTCTAAAGAACTCGCTGACAGGATTAAAGAATACCTTACCTTTAGACATGTTGTAGCTCACGGATATGCTTTCAATTTAAAGCCCGAAAGACTCCAAGAACTTATAAATAATGTTTCGGAAATATTTAAAGATTTTAAAAAAGAAATAAATAAATCCATATAACAACTCACTCCACCTGACCCTCGCAGCGCGTTAACTAAAGCTCGGGCAGGTGAGTTCAAATGTTAGGTGTAAAGAATAATTGAGAAAGGAGGAGAAAAAAAATGAAAAAGAAAGAAAGAATGAATTTAATTATAGGGTGTATAATTTTACTTTTTTTAATTGGACGCTCCGCTGTTGGTATTACGCAGAATACTGAAAAAGTTAATATACCTCAAGAATCGAAAAATCTTTTTGTTTTTTTGAATTTATTTTTATTAATCTTTGGGTTAAGTTTTGCGATTTTTGGAAAAAAACTAGCAAATTATTTTTATAAAAATGTTGCTGGATTAAAAAATAAGTTTTCCTTAAAATATTTATCGACAGGCATGATAATGATTGGAGTAGGGTCAAGCATATTTGCAACATTGTCTTTTGTAAAACTTATTTTAAAATAAATAACAGTTGGATGTCTAAGGGGGGGCAAATGAAAAGAGATAGGTCGAAAGGAGTAACATTTTGGGGATGGACATTTATTATTATTGGAATTTTTGGTTTATTGTTAACTATTTTATTATTTAATAAATTTATCAACTATCAAGGCGAAATACCTAAAAAACAGATTTCTTATTTTTGGGATTTTTTAGCATTTTCTTTATCTATCGTCGGAGGAATTTATTTATTAAAACTAAAAAATTGGGCGAGGTGGATGATATTAATTCTCTGCTTTCTGGGGATAGTAGATACTATCTTAACTTCACCTATTGTATTTAATAATTCTGCAGTTGAACAAAAACAAGAAGAACTTATTAAAAAATATAAACCTGAACATCAACAAAAAGTTAGAAAACAAATGGAGTGTATGGATAAAACATTGCCTTTTGTTAACTATTTTACTATTTTTATATTTATAATTTTGTATTTATGCCCGATTATTTTTTTCACTCGTCCTAAAGTAAAAGAACAATTTAAAAATAAAATAGATAAGATTCAATAAATTAAACTCATAACAACTCACCCCAGCGGACCCAACTTCGCCCTAGATAGAGTTGGGGGCAATTCCTACGGGCTACGTAGGGCCGCTGAGTTCGGATGTTAGGTAGAAAAAGTATTAAAAAAGGAGGGCTCATGAAAAATTTTAAATTTCCACTATGCTTATTGCTTGCAATGTTTTTGTTGTGTTTATCTTTTATTTCTTACAGCCAAGAAAACTATGACACTGAAAATTTTACAAAAAACATAATGGAGGCAGCAAAAGCTGGCCGTATGGGGCGACTAAACGCAAGGTTTACTTGTCCCCGTTATTTACTAAGATATAGCATGACTTTATATAATGTAGGCAGCAGAGAAAATGCTATTGAAATAGCAACAGTTGCAAAAACAATAGCATCTCTCGTAAAAAAAGCTCTAGCTGTAAATTATATAAGTGATTTAGAAGCAAAGACATTCGCTAAAGAAATAAATGATCCAAAAATTAAATCTAAAATGATAGATTACACAACAGCTTTAAAAAATGCAGCCGCAGCACATATAAAATATTTTAAAACCGGTGACAAAGACATAATCTATACGATAGATGAATATCTTGATAAAGCTTTCCAGTATGACAGTGATTTAGAAAAAATATTAAAAAAACCAATTATTACTAATGCCGCTCGCATAATGTTTAACGCTGTTTATTATTGTCCGCGGTGGCTGACAACTTTGGCTGAATCCTATATGGATTATGCTATTGAAGGGGAATACGCATCAAGAGGCTATAGGAAAGATTTTGTACTTTGCCCGGACTGCATAAAGCTTACTAAGTGTGCAAAAGATATAAACGACGTATGGTCAGAAAACTTAAAGAGAACTTCAGATAAAGATATAGATCCAAATTATAAAAAAGTTTGCCTAGAATATACAGATACTTTTAAAAAGTATTCAGGTTGTCAAATGGAATTTTTGAAGCTCGGCGAAAAAATTATGAAATCGCCTTTAAAAAAAGAAATTCCTACTGAAATTACATCAAAAGTCAATAAAGACCTCTGTCCTAATTTAAATAAAGATTACCAAAAAAAATTATTTCCGCTTATGGAAAAAATAAATAATTTTGTTTATAAAAAAGAATAAATAAATATTTCATATTCATTCTACATAACAACTCACTCCAGCGGACCCAAAAGCGGCCCTAAATAAAATTATAGAAGAACCCGCTTTTGTGCCGCTGAGTTCGAATGTTATGGGGAATAGACTAAAAAAATGAAAATATCTTGACATGTACATCTAAATAATGTACAATTGAATTGTGAGATACGAGTGGAATCCCGAAAAAAACGAATGGCTTAAAGAGAAAAGAAATATTTCTTTTGAGCAAATTGTTTTCCATCTATCTCAAGGTGATGTCTGGAGAAAGTCTGATCATCCAGACAAAAAAAGATATAATAAGCAAAAAATATATTTTGTCATCGTTGAAAATTATATTTATTTAGTACCACATATTGTTGAAAAGGAATATATATTTTTAAAGACGATAATTCCCAGTAGAAAGGCAACTAAAATGTATAAAAGAGAGCAGGAGGGTTAATTATGAAATACGAAAAGGAAGAAAAATACATATTGAATGCTTTAGAAGACGGAAAAATAAAGCTTTCTAAACCATCAAAAGAAGAGATAGAATCAATTAAAACAGCCGCTAATAATACTTTTAAAAAAAACCGTCGGATTACAATTAGACTTTACAACCATGATTTTATAGGAATCCAAAAAAAAGCAGTTGAAATGGGCATACCTTACCAGACACTGATTTCAGGCATAATCCATAGGTATATTGAAGGCGATATAAAAATAAAGCCCCATAACAACTCACCCCAGCGGACCCAACTTCGCCCTAGATAGAGTTGGGGGCAATTAGAGTTTTCTGAAAAAATTTTCTAATATCTATGTGAGCTCACAGAGCCTGCTTTGCAAGGAAGCGACCCTTTGCAGTTTCGAGAACAAAACACTTAATTATTGAAAGTGTTCCCACCAAAAGTAAATATAGTCTTACCGCTAACATCTGGAAAAAGAGAAAATTAATGCGATTAAAAGTGCTTGAGCTCCGCTGTATTTCTGTTAAAATCCTTCTTAGCTATCTTTTGATTGTGCCAAGGTAGCTCAGGGGAAGAGCAGGGCATTCGTAATGCTCAGGCCGAGAGTTCGAATCTCTCCCTTGGCTTATTTATAGATAATTATGATAATTCCTTATTTTAAAATCCTCGCGAAAAGAAATTTTACTTTACTCTGGTCTGGCCAAATAACCTCCCAGTTTGGCGACAAGCTGACTCAACTTGCCTTAGTCTCGTTGGTAGGATTTTTCTTTAAAGATTCATCTAGCTTAGGATTAGCCGTTATCTTTAGCATGACCATCATTCCGGTGATTCTATTTTCTCCGGTAACCGGCGTTTATGTGGATCGCTGGGACAAAAGAAAAACGATGTATCTCTGTGACTTTTTTCGCGGAGTATTAATCATCCTCATCCCAATTTTATTTTTAAAAGCTGTCTACTTTCCTTTAATTTGTTTGATAGTTTTTATTTCTGCTACTTTGGGACGATTCTTTATCCCCGCTAAAATGGCATTTATCCCTCAGATAACTGAAAAAAAAGATATTTTTATCGCAAATACTTTAGTTTCAGTAACTGCAACTACCGCGGCTATCTTTGGGATTGGACTAGGTGGGATTATTGTCGATAGCTTAGGCCTTAAGGCTACCTTTTACATTGATGCGATAACTTTTTTTGCTTCGGCAATATTTATTTTCTTTATTGCTAAAACTGAAAAAAAACACTTTTCTCCCAATGATATTGTAGGCATCAGTCGAGAGGTAGTGGAAAATATAAAAAAGTCATTCGTAAAGGAATTGACCGAAGGGATCAAATACATCCTTGCCACAAAAGAAACCAAATATGCTTTTAGAACTTTTTTGTTTTTATTTTCTTACTTAGGGGGGATTTCTACAGTTTATATTCGTTTTATTCAAAATACAATCGGCACCTCTTCTCAAGAAGTAAAAGAAGTTGCCTTTATCGGTATATTTTTGGGAGCAGGAATATTTATTGGTTCCCTAATTTACGGAAGATTTGCTCATAAAATATCAATAAAAAAAGTGATCGACCTATCTTCATTGACTGCTTCTTTTTTTCTCCTATTTTTTGTGCTCTGGATTAAACATAATCCTTATATTTTACACGCGATGGCTCTTTCTTTCTTTTGGGGAATTTCGCTTTCACCGATTTTTATTGGCGTAAATAGTTTGATTCACAACACAACAAAGGAAGCTCTGTTAGGTAGAATTTTCAGCAGCTTGGAATTTATCGCTCACCTCGGTTTTTTAATCACAATGTTTATAGCTTCCTTTTTATCAGACTTACTGAACCCCTTTACAATAATAACTTCAATTGGTATAATTGGTTCCATTTTTTCAGTGATTTTTTTAATAAAAGATGCTAAAAGTCAAAGAATTTAAGTACCCTCAACATAATCTTGAAACTGAAAAGTTTTTATCAGCAGAAAAACTCTACCTGCCTCTTTCTCAACACACCGGAAAACCTTCTAAAGCTTGTGTCCAAAAAGACCAAATAGTCCAAAAGAATCAAATAATCGCTGAAAATGATGGTTTTATTTCAGCCTCACTTCATGCTCCTGTGAAAGCAAAAGTTTCTGAAATAAAAAAACATTTTCACCCCAAGTTTGGTAAAATTAAAACTATAGTTCTTTCTGCTTTAGGCAAAACTAAAGATGAACCCCTTAATCAATCTACCGGGCCAAATCAATCCCGAAAAGATAAACTATTAGCTGCTATCGCTAAAGCTGGAATAGTGGGGATGGGGGGTGCAGGTTTTCCTACTCAGGTAAAGTTAAAACCACCTAAAGGTATTAATACTTTAATAATTAATGGTTGTGAATGCGAGCCATACCTTGCTTCTGATTGCCGCCTGATGCTTGAAAATTTAGAAGAAATAGTTAAAGGAGTGGAGATAATTTCTAAAATAGTTGAACCAAAAGAAATAATTTTTGCAGTTGAGGAAAATAAAAAAGAAGTCATAAAAAAAATTAATCTTTTTATTAACACCAAAAAAAACTCTTCTCAAAAGATAAAATTAAAAGTTTTAAAATCAAGATATCCTCAAGGGGGAGAAAAACAGTTAATTTATTCTGTAACCAAAAGAAAAGTTTCCGGCCAGATGCTTCCCTTTGATCTTGGCTGTATGGTAAATAATGTAGCAACCTGTTTTGCTATTTATGAAGCGGTTTATTTTAATCAACCTCTAACCAGGCGTATTGTAACTTTTGCCGGAGACGCTTTAATTGAACCAAAAAACCTTTGGGTAAATATTGGCACTACCTTGGCTGAATTAATTGAAAAGAAAGTCATTGAACTCAAAAAAGATCCTAAAAAAATAATATTTGGTGGCCCAATGATGGGAGATACAATCACTAACTTAAAAACTCCGATTTTAAAAACAACAAGTGGTGTATTATTTCTAGAAAAACTATCTGAAAAAAAAGAAGAATCAGCTTGTATAAGATGTGGCCGTTGTATAAACTCCTGTCCAATGAATCTTATGCCGCTTGAATATGTAAAAATGGTAAAAAAGAAAAAATATCAAGGGTTAAAAGATTACTACATAAAAGATTGTATTGAATGTGGTTGTTGCAGCTACGTTTGTCCAGCTCAAATACCAATTTTAGATTATATAAAATTAGGCAAGGAGCAGATAAAATGAGCCAGCCGGTAAAACTAATAGTCAGCGGATCGCCTCACTTAAAAGAGAGGGTAAAAACATCTCATATTATGCGAGATGTAATTATGGGGCTTATTCCTGCCGCGGGGGCTTCAATCTATTTTTTTGGCATCTCGGCAGCTATCTTAATTTTTAACTGTATAGTTACTGCTTTGATAACTGAACGGATTATAAATCAAATCAGAAAACAAAAAAACAGTCTCTCTGACTATAGTGCGGCAGTTACAGGACTATTGGTCGCTTTAATCCTTCCACCTTCAATCGCCTGGTATGGAGCAACAATGGGTGCGGTTTTTGCAATATTGGTAGGAAAACATCTATTTGGCGGATTAGGTTCAAATATATTTAATCCTGCCCTTTTAGGTAGAGCTTTTTTAGCTGCAGCTTATCCAAAAATGCTTACAACTTACATAAGCCCTAGTCAACCTGATGCAATTACCGAAGCAACCCCCTTAATGCTTCAAAAATTCAGTCATAAACTAACATCTCTAGATAAATTATTTTTAGGAGATGTTTCTGGAAGCTTGGGAGAAACTTCAGCAATTTGCCTGCTAGTCGGAGGAGTTTACCTACTTTTACGAAAAAGTGCTGGCTGGAGAATACCGGTTAGCTTGTTAGTTACTGTAATTTTGATTTCAACTGTTGGGTATTTAATAAATCCAAATTTTGGAGCGCCTATCTTCCATCTTTTAGCCGGAGGGTTGCTTTTGGGAACATTTTTTATGGCAACAGATCCAGCCACAACCCCGGTGACCATAAAAGGGAGATTTATTTTTGGCGCAACTTGCGGTATCTTGATTATGTTAATAAGGTATTTCAGTAACTTACCAGAAGGGGTGATGTATTCAATACTTTTCTGCAATGCATTGGTACCTTTGATAAACCGCTATACGCGGCCTAAAGCATTTGGCCGAGGGAGAAAAGATGAAAGAAGTAGTTAAAATTTCTACCACCTTAACTTTAATTTGTTTGATTTGCGCCTTTTTACTTGCCTTAGCCTACGATACAGCCGAAGGAAAAATAGAAGCAAATAAAAAAAAGGCAATACAAGATTCGATAAACAAGCTAGCTCCGGAAACAACCAAACAAGATAAAATTAAAATTGGCAACAAAACCTTATGGAAACTTTATCAAGATAATGAATTGGCCGGCTATGCTACCATCGCCTCAGGCCAAAGTTACAGCGGAGAAATTAAAATGATGGTAGTTATTGACCTCGCCTTAGAAAAAATTAAAGGAATTGAAATAATTGAATCAAGTGAAACCCCTGGCCTGGGTTCAAAGATTCAAGAAAAATATTTTAAAGACCAATTTAAAAACCTAAATGTTAAAAAACCAATCAGTTATACCAAAGAAAAACCGACTAAATTAAATCAGATTCAAGCCATAACCGGCGCTACTATATCATCAAAATCTGTAGTCAAGATATTAAATAAAGAGATAGAGAAACTAAGAAATAAAATTCAATGAAAAAACAACAAATCTTAAAAGGCTTTTGGGAACAAAATCCTATTTTTCGCCAGTTATTAGGGATGTGTCCTACTTTAGCAGTTACAACTACTGCAGAAAACGGCTTAGCAATGGGGTTGGCAGTAATATTTGTTCTTTTCTTTTCAGAGCTAGCTGTAACTTCTATAAAAAAAATAGTACCACATCAAGTCCGAATCGCGGTCTATACTGTAATAATTGCAACTTTTGTGACTATAGTTGATATATTTCTAAAGGCACAATTTCCCCAAATAAGTAAGAATCTGGGGCCGTATGTACCTTTAATTATTGTAAACTGTATAATCTTAGGCAGGTGCGAAGCCTTTGCTTCAAAAAATAAGCTATCTAATTCTCTTTTAGATGCACTGGGAATGGGGGCGGGATTTTGTTGGGGGCTTTTGGTTTTAGGCTCAATCCGAGAACTTCTGGGTGCAGGCAATATTTTTGGGTTTAAATTGATGCCGGCAGGTTTTAATCCATTGGTAGTTATGATTTTACCTGCGGGTGCTTTTTTAGTTTTAGGATTTCTAGTAGCTTTAATGAACCGGGTTGAACAATGGAAAACTTAATCTTAATCTTTATATCAACTATTTTAATCAATAACCTTGTCTTAAGCTATTTTTTAGGAATTTGCCCTTTTCTTGGTGTGTCCGGCAAAATGGAATCTGCTTTAGGAATGGGCATGGCAGTAACTTTTGTAATGACCCTGGCAACCTCAATTAGTTGGTTGATCTATTATCTAGTATTGGAAAGATTTGGTTTATTATTTTTAGAGTATATCGTTTTTATTTTAGTTATTGCTTCACTTGTCCAGATTGTAGAGATGTTTATCCGAAAATATTCAGCAAATCTTTACCAGTCCTTGGGTATATATCTACCCTTAATTACCAGCAACTGTGCAATCCTTGGAGTAGCCCTGTTTATGGTAGTTAAAGATTACTCTTTTTTAGAAGCAGTAATTTTTGGCTTTTCGGGAGGATTAGGTTTTTCTTTAGTTTTGGTAGTTATGGCCGGGATAAGAGAAGAGCTAAAATTTGCTGACATTCCCAAAGTTTTTAAAGGAGCTCCGCTTACCTTAATTACCGCTGGTATTTTAGCTTTAATCTTTATGGGATTTTCGGGGTTAGGAGGAGGATGATGAATCAAATAATTACTGCTACACTAGCTTTTGGTTTAATCGGCCTGGCTTTTGCTTTACTTTTAGCTTTTCTAAACAGAAAATTAAAAGTACCTGAAGATCCTAAAGTAAAAGAAATATTAAATATATTACCCGGGTTAAATTGTGGAGCCTGTGGTTTCAGCAGTTGTAAATCTTATGCTCAAAATGTAGCAAAAAATCCAGATAAGTTCAAACCTTGCCGCCCCGGAGGGGATCAGGTAAATGAAAAAGTCCTAGCACTAATTGGAAAAAAGAGGTCTTCTCAAAAGCAAGAGAAGATGATAGTTGTTTGTCGATGTGGAGCCGAAGAAAAAGATAAAAAAACAAGCATTGACTATCAAGGCTTACCAAACTGTCAAACCGCCCATGCTATGGGAGGAGCTATTGACTGCACCTATGGTTGTCTGGCTTTTGGAGACTGCAAAGAAGTTTGTCCTGCAAACGCTATCACCATAAAAAACAAAAAAGTCCATATTGATCAAAAAAAATGCATTTTATGCGGAAAATGTATAGAAATATGCCCGCGTAATCTTTTTAAAATGATCCCTAATAAAAATTTAGGAAATTATTTTGTCGCCTGTCAAAATAAAGATAAGTTAAAAGAAGTAAAAGATGTCTGCAGCCGCGGCTGCATAGGCTGCGGCCTTTGCACAAAAGTAGAAAACTCCCCTTACCAAATAAAAGAAAACTTATCTGAAATAAATTATGACCAAGTTCAGAAAAAAAAACCAGTTGAAGAGGGCAAAAACAAATGCCCAACTAAATGCATCGATTCTTTTTAAATATGCACAAAGAAGTTGCTAGAGTCAAAAAGGTAACTGAAGACAGAATTTTTATACAAGTTGATAAAAAAGCAATGTGCGGTTGTTGTAGAATTGCTTCCGCTTGTGACAAAAGTCAAGGCCTCTTTGAATTTCCTAATAATAATTTATATTTAAATGAAGGAGATAAAGTAGAGGTAGGAGTTGAGACTCGTAAAGCAATTTCTGCAATCTTTCTAATATTTATTGCCCCTATTACCATCTTTGTAACAACTTTGGTTTTATTCCAAAATAAAGAAGAATTGACAAGTTTTTTACTTGCGTTATCAGCTATATTTATCTATTATGGAGTAGCTAGATTTTTTTTAAAAAATACCCAAAAATTTAATATAAAATTTTTGCGAAAAATTAATGATGAAGAATAAAAATAACTTAGCAATCTTTGCGTCTGGTAGGGGAAGTAATTTTGAGGCCTTAGTTCAAGAAATTAAAAAAGGTAAGATTAATGTAGCTAAGTGCGTTCTTTTTACTGATAAAAAAGATTCTTTGGTAAGGCAGAGGGCAAAAAAGTATGGGGTAAAAGATATATTTATTGACCCGGTTCGATTTAAAGATAAAAAAGAATTTGATCAAGAAGTCATCGACACCCTGGATAAAGAAAAAATAAAAGTAATTGCCTTAGCCGGTTACATGCGAATACTCTCACCGTTTTTTGTAAAATATTTTGAAAATAAAATTTTAAATATTCACCCATCCTTGTTACCGAGTTTTGCCGGTAACAATGCAATAGAAGATGCTTTTAACTATGGCGCAAAAGTTACAGGGGTTACAATCCATTTTGTAAGTGAAGAAGTTGACCAGGGGCCAATCATTGCTCAAAGGCCAGTAGGCATAAAAGACAAGATGAGTTTAGAAGATCTAAGAAAAAAGATCCATGAAACCGAACATAAACTTTATCCACAAATATTAAAATTATTTTTAGAAAATAAAATAAAACTTGAAGGTCGTCATGTCAAAATTACCTAAACTATTTTTTATTATTTTAGGAGTTTTTGTTTTTCTCGGATTTTTTCACAGAAACTCCGAGAACAAAAATGAGAATGATCTCAAACCAATTAAAGTTGAGATCAGTAAAAATAAAGTAGCCACCGGCGAAATATTTTCCTATTTAATTACAATCGAAGGTAAATTTGAAAATCCTAAACTGCAGATGCCAGATTTAGATCAGTTTAAAGTAGTATCGACAAAGAAAACAAAAAGCTTTTCTTACCAAAAAGATAAATTAAAAACTACTGTAACCATAACTTATTTTTTATTTTGTCCGAAACCGGGTTCCTTTACGATCGAACCGGTTAAACTTATTGACAACAATAAGACCCACCAAAGCAAATCTTTTAAGATTATTGTAACAGGTAAATCTCTGAAGAAAAAAAGAAAAATTGTACCTTATATTGAAGGCGGGACGAAAATATAACTATTTTAATCAAATAGTGCCGCTTGGGTAAAAGTGCTGCTTTTCTTGCTGGAGCTATCGGTGACTTCAATTTCTACAATTTCGGCCGGCCGATTATAAATTTCTAAGTATTCCTTAATAATTTCTTTAGCTTTCGAAAAAGGTTCCGGTATGCTTTTTTGTTTCTTTTTGATATCAATATCAAAAATTATTCCCAGTTTTTTCTGTTGATAATAAGATTGGATTTTTTTAACTTCCACCTGATCTGGATAAGAAATATAAATATTGTTTAATCTTTGCCGCAGAAGATATCCAATAAAATCACCAATAGTAATATTGTAGGGATGGATATGTTTCCCTTCGGTGTCACCTAAGGCTTGTTTGTTCTTCGCAGATAAAACAACAATTCTTTGGTTTATCTGTTGTAAAGAAATCAAACCCATTTGAAATTTTATAAAATCACGCACAAACCCAATACGATAAAGATCAAGGCCTTGGTCTTCTACATCGGATAAAACAAACGAATAGAATTGAGGTGGATTATCCATATTTAAAAAAGCTCTGCGTAGAGTTAAAAAAATCTGGCGGGTGTTTTTGGTGAAATCAGCAGTCGGTTGGCCAGTTTGGTCAACAATATTTCCAAAAGGAACATAGACCCATAGGGTTTCATCAGTCAGCCAAGAATTAACTTTAGTCTTAAATTCTTTTTGACAAATTCGCTCGATAACTTCTTCAATATCTTTTCGAGAATAATTGGTGGGGGTGATGCAAGAAAAGTTAAATAATAAAAAAAAACTAACTAGAAGAGCCTTTGGGCCTATTTCTATTATATTTTTGAAAAATTCTTTCAATTTGTTCATAGTTTAGTTCTTCTTCCTTAATTAACTGAGTAGAGAAATAATCTAAAATATCTTTCTCGCGTTTTAAAATTTCTTCTACATCGTCTAAGCAACAACGCAAAATATCTTGAACATCAGCATCAAGTTTCTTTTTTGTTTCAGCAGAAATAATGCCTCTCTCCTTTAATAATTGATCAAAATTCCCTATATATTCACTCTTTCCCATTCCCCAACGCCACACCATATTATAAGCAATCTTTAAGGCACTGTTAAAATCTGCATCTACACCTGAAGATGTATAGCCGAACTTTAATCTTTCAGCCACATAAGAACCCAAACATATTTTTATATTGCCAAGCAGTTCTTTTTGCTTAGGCATCGTTTCTCCAATTTGCGCACCCCACATAACCCCGCCGGTTTCTTTGCGGCGAATGATAGAAACTTTTGAAACCTCTCGATGTGGTGCACATAAATAAAGCGCAAGCGCATGGCCAGCTTCATGATAAGCAACCCATTTCTTTTCTTCTGCTGTGTACTTTGCCGGATGACGAAGGCCAAGCTCTATCCTTTCAAGAGCTTCTGTTAAGTCATCTAGTTGAACTTTTTCTTTTTTCTTTCTTGCTGTTATAAGCGCTGCCTCTCTGATTATATTCGCAATATCAGCAGGGGAGCGACCTGCCGTCAAACGAGCAAGACGGACATTTTTAACTTCTTTTTTATCATATTCTATGCGACGTAGATAATAATCAAATATCTGTTCCCTTTCTTCTAAGGAAGGTAGGCTCACATATATTTTTCTATCGAACCTGCCTGGCCGCAAAATAGCTGGATCAAGCGTATTTTCTTTTACGTTTGTAGCTCCGACTACAACAATGTTTTGCTCTGATTCTTTTAACCCATCTAACTCAACTAAAAGCTGGTTTATCGTTTGATTATATTCTGATTGCCCACCAGATGAACCAACTGAACGCCTACGAGCTAAAGCATCAATTTCATCGATAAAGATAATACATCCACCTTCAACATAAGCCGCATGTCTAGCCTGTTTAAATAATTTGCGAATTCTAGCTGCACCCACCCCAACATACATCTGAACAAATTCAGAACCGGCTGTACTTAAAAAAGGGAGACCACATTCTGTAGCAATTGCTTTAGCTAGATAAGTTTTCCCACAACCAGGAGGGCCTAGCATAAGTAAACCTCTTATTATTTTCCCGCCTACTCGATGTACTGCTCTTCTATCTTTAATTAAATTAACTATTTCCTTTGCTTCAATTTTAACTGCTTCCATACCAATAACATCAGACCATTTTATCTGAATATCTTCTCCTTTAGTTACTTTTTTATGCAAGCGACCCATTTTTTGAAGGCCACCTCTTTGCACCCACATCATCAAAAGCATACTTAAAGGTAAACTGATAAGATGGACTATAACAAAGACATAAAGGAGGAGAGCATATTGAACAAAAAGAGTTTTCTTAAAATAATATTCTGAGTCAGCCCAAGCTAATATGGCATTGCGGATAAATATAGATAAAGTTATAGTTACCGCAATAGAAAAGATAACAACAATTACACCTATCCAGTGGAATTTAAAAAATAATTTTACCTTACGCCAATTCATAATTAAAACAAAGATACCATAATTTGGCGATTTTGTCTATATAAATAGCTGGCTAATGGGAGCAGGCTGTACCCTCTACGGATAAAAGAAAACCCCTTGCGTAAAAGTTTATCTATGGTACAATTTTTACACTATGGATTTTGAAGCAAAATCACCAGACGAGATAATTAATCAATTTAAAAATAAGTTTAAATTTAAAGGGCCAAAATTTTTATCCGGCCCTGTTTTGATCGTCGCTATAGTTTTAGTAATTATTCTAGCCAGTAACATTTTTTATACGATTTCGCCCAATGAAGTAGGAGTGGTATTGCGTTTTGGAAAGTACGTACGCACAACGCAACCCGGCCTACATTTTAAAATACCTTTTGTCGAAGGTGTTACTCCGATTAAAACAAAATATGTTTACAAGCAAGAATTTGGTTATAGGACTACCCAGCCGGGGATAAGAACCCGCTATAGCCAACGCTCATACAGCAATGAATCCTTGATGCTTACCGGAGACCTAAACGTACTTGATTTAGAATGGATTGTGCAATTTCGGGTTAAAGATCCTTATAAAATTCTTTATAATATCCGCAATCCAGAAAGAACTTTAAGAGATATCTCAGAAGCAGTGATGCGCCAAGTTGTGGGTGACTACACCTTTACCGAAGTTTTAACTCTAAAACGGATTGAAGTGAATAATAAAGTTCAAAAAATGTTACAAGGAATTCTTGATAACTACGGATCTGGAATTCATATTGTAACTGTAAAACTGCAAGACGTTAACCCGCCAGATCCGGTAAAACCGGCCTTTAATGAAGTAAACGAGGCTAAACAGCAAAGAGAAACTTTAATTAATCAAGCTTGGAAATACTACAACCAAAAAATACCCCAAGCTCGAGGAAAAGCAAAACAAAAAATTCAGGAAGCAGAAGGTTACGGACTAGAGGTGGTAAACAACGCCCAAGGTGACGCAGAAAGATTTCTGCTTCTTTATCAAGAATACATACAAGCAAAAGATATCACTAAAAAACGCATCTACCTTGATCATTTAAGTGATGTCTTGCAAAAAGCTGGTAAGAAATATATCGTTGATCCAAAAGAAAAAGGAATTTTACCAATGTTGAGGTTAGATCATGAAACAGAGTAACGCCAAAGGTTTAATTGCTCTAATTATAGTTATTTTACTTATTCTAATCGGAAATCCGTTTTATACCTTAAAGGAAGGCAAACAAGTGGTGATTACCCAGTTTGGCGATCCAATTGGTGACCCAATTACAAAAGCCGGCTTGCACCTAAAGATACCTTTTATCCAGAAGGTAAATACTTTCGAAAAAAGAGTTCTTGAGTGGGATGGTGATCCAAATCAAATCCCCACCAAAGACAAACGATATATCAAGATAGACACAACCGCTCGTTGGCGTATAGTTGATGCTCTAAAATTTTTTCAATCAGTTTATGATGAAGTCGGGGCCCATGCACGCCTGGATGACGTTGTCGATGCAGCAGTACGAGACGTTATAACTTCTCATAATTTAGTTGAAATTGTAAGAAGTTCAAACCGAATTTTAGAAAACTTTGATAAAATAAAAGAGGAAGGAAAGCTTTTTATTGAAGAAAGCCAAATCGAAAAGGTAAGAAGTGGAAGAAATGATTTAAGAACAATGATTATATCTAATGCTAAAGAGGGATTACGTTCACAGTTTGGAATAGAACTTCTTGATGTAAGAATAAAGCGGCTAAACTACGTTGAAGAAGTTCAACGTAAAGTTTATGACCGAATGATCTCTGAACGAAAACGCGCTGCCGAAGAATACCGCTCTGAAGGTAGAGGCGCCCAAGCTGAAATTACTGGAAAAACCGACAAAGAACTTAAACTAATTCAATCGGAAGCTTATAAGAAAGCTCAGAAAATAAAAGGAAAAGCTGATGCAAAAGCAACCAAAATTTATGCAGATGCTTACAGCAAAGATCCTGATTTTTACTCGTTTTTGCAAACACTTAAAACTTATCAAAACACTGTCGATAGCGACACTGCTTTGATTTTAACCACTGACGCAGAATATTTCAAGTATTTACAAAAATCTTCTCCTTAACCCCACTCTTTTTATGAGTACAGCAATACTTTTAATTTCTTCTCCTGATCAAAAAGGTATTACTGCCTCAGTAACTAACTTTATCTATCAAAATAACGGTAATATCGAACACGCTGACCAACATATAGATTCTAATTCAAACACTTTTTTTATGCGCATAGAGTGGTCGCTAAAAAACTTTTCTATTCCACGAAAAAAACTAAAAGAAGCTTTTAAGCCTTTAGCTGATAAATTTTCTATGAACTGGTCGCTTCACTTTAGCGATAAAAACGAAAGGTTAGCTATCTTTGTGTCAGATAAGTATCACTGCCTCTATGACCTTCTGCACAAATATAAGCAAGGCTACCTGAACGGCAACATATCGTTGATTATAAGCAACCACAAACAAGCCGAACCAATAGCAAAATATTTTAAGATGCCATTTTATTATTTTCCTAAAAATATTGACAATAGAGAAAAAATAGAAGCTAAAGAAATTTCGCTTTTAAAAAAAGAAAAAATAGACCTGGTGGTTTTAGCAAGATATATGCAGGTATTTAGTAAAAAATTTGTCGATATTTTCAAAAATAAGGCAATTAACATCCATCATTCATTCTTGCCAGCTTTTGCCGGCAATAATCCTTATCGACAAGCCCATCAGCGCGGAGTAAAAATAATTGGAGCAACCAGCCATTACATTACAGAAAAATTAGATAATGGGCCGATCATTGAACAAGATACAGCCCGGATAAGCCATCGCAACTCACTAAAAGACCTAATGCGCAAGGGGCAAGATCTAGAAACAATGGTTTTAAGCCGAGCTGTACGGCTTCATCTTGATAAAAAAATATTAGTTTATGGAAATAAAACCGTTATTTTCGACTAATTAAGATTATCCAAATTATAATATTGATGAAGAGCATTAAACATGTTATAATTATTGACTTTTAAGGAGGAAAGATGCGTAAATTTTTTACTTTTACAATCATTTTATTAGTTTGTTTTAGTTTAGTCGGCTGTGGAAAATCAAAGCAAGAAACCAGCCCAAAAGTTACTATTTGGCATTGGATGTCAGACAGACAAGATGCTTTTGAACAGTTAGCCAAAAAATATAAACAAGAAAATCAAATAAATATTAAGTTTGAACTTTTTCCTCACAGCGCTTATACCCAAAAGATAAATGCTGCCGTTGCTGCCAATGACCTGCCTGATTTATTTGGAATATTAGGCGAAAAACGGGTTCTGGCTAGCTTTGCTAAAGAGGGAAAAATTGAAGATTTAACCTCTTATATGCAAGAGGCACAATCTAGTTGGAAGAGGCGCTTTATAGATATCTGCCTAAAAGTTAATTCTTTTAAAGATAATAACATTTACGATGTTAACCCGGGAATCTATGGAGTGCCGATAGATGCTATGAGCATTCAATTTCTCTATAACAAAAAATTGTTGAAAGAAGAAGGCTTTGATCCAAACACACCCCCCCAAACATTTACAGATCTCCTAAACATTGCTAAAAAAGCTGCAAATAAAAAAGATGTTTATGGATTTGCTTCGGGTTGGGGAGAAACATGGTTAATCTACTGTATGGCAACAAACTATGCTTTTGATATAATGGGGCAAGAAAAATTTCTTGATACAATCAAAGGAAAAGTTTCCTATACCGATCCTGATTGGATAAAAGTTTTTTCTCTTTTTAAAGACCTGCAACAGTCAGGCAGTTTAGCCCCTGGCATAATCACTATGAACAATAAAGAAGCTGAGCAAATTTTTGCAACTAACAGGACTTTCTTTACTTTTAACGGTAGCTGGGGAGTAAATACTTATCAGCAGATCAATCCAGAGCTAGAATATTCAACTATGGCCCCGCCGCGTGCTAATCAAAATTATGCACCTGGTGTTTGGGCTGGAGCCGGAGCTTCATTTGTAGTAAACGCACAATCAAAAAATAAAAAACTAGCAATTGAGTTTCTAAACTGGCTAACAGAAAAAGAACAGCAAATTTTTCTAATCAAAGAAACTAGCAATCTACCTTCGATTAAAGGCCTTAAAAAAAATATTCAAAGTGACATGAAATATTTTTTAGATAATCAACAATATTTTACCCATCCTAGGCTTTGGCCGGAAAATGAAAATTCACGAGTAGTGGAGGCAATAAATAGAGGGATACAAAATATTGTAATTGGTGAAAAAACGCCTCAAGAAGTAGCAGAAGAGGTTGCAAAAACTAAAAAACAATATAGTCAACAATAAAAAAATGAACAAAAAAGAACAACTGATAAATTTTTCTTTTGTGGCGCCAGCCTTAGCAATTTTTTCTTTTTTTTATATTATTCCGTTTTTTTATACTTTTTGGCTCTCTCTGCATAAGGCATCTCCAACAAATGTTTTGGACTTAAATTTTGTTGGTGCCCAAAACTTTAAAGATATTTTTTCTCCCCAAATTTTTATTGTTTTGGTTGCAGTTGTAGGCATTTTTTTAATACTATTTGCTTTAAAAAATAAATTTCAAAAACTATCCTTAAACAACAAAAAAGGACTAGCTCAAACCCTCCAGTTTGCAACAATAGCTATTGGCGGGGCCTGCCTTATCTATGCGGCTACAACTTTTATCACCATATCTAGGCAAGCAATTGATTTTAACCCGGATCTGCAATGGTGGAATTCAGTACGACGCTCTTTCTACATAACTTTATGGGGCTTAACTTTTCAAAATTGTTTAGCATTTATTCTAGCCCTGGGGGTAGACCGGGCGACAAGAACCGGAAAATTATACCGGGTAATATTTTTTCTTCTCCCTGTTTTAGGAGAAGTAATCATTGGTTTACTGCTTAGAATCATGCTTTCTCACTACCCAGGCGTCTTTAACCACCTCCTGGAAAATATTGGCTTAGGCCAGTGGGCCCAAAACTGGTTAGGAAAAGACATGGCTTTGGCCACTTTAGCCGTAAGCCATTGCTGGCGTGGTTTTGGTTATGGTTTTATAATTTTACTGGCCGGCTTACAAACTATACCTGAGCAGTTATATGAAGCAGCCCGCATCGACGGAGCTAATGCTTGGCATCGATTTACCAAAATTACTGTTCCGATGTTAGTTCCAATTATTTTTTTAGTAATAATTTTGACAATTCTAGGAACAGTACAAATCATTGGATTACCGATGGCTTTAACCCGCGGTGGGCCAGCCGGTAAAACCACTGTTTCGGTATTGCGAATATTCTATGACCTAAATAATAGCCACGTGGGTTATGCTTCGGCCGAAGGGTTGATATTAGGATTAATTTTAGTAACATTATCATTTGGTATGCTTAAGATATCAAAAAAAATGAAAAGTTAAATGCCAGAACAAGTTAAAAAAACACTTTATCTCTTAGTCATCCATACTCTTTTAATAGCAGTTGCCCTCAGCTGTATATTCCCCTTTGTCTGGATGATTAACTCTTCACTAAAACCAAATAGTGAATTTATTCAAGACCATGGTTTTGAACCTCCTAGTGAAGTAAATTTCGAAAACTATATCTACACTTTTACCAAAGGCAACTTAGGTACCTACTTTTTAAACAGTATTCTTTATACTTTTCTTACGGTAATCGCAATTGTCATAATATCCTCACTGGCTGGTTACGGAATATCCCGCTTGAAATTTAAAGGAAAAAATCTTATCTTTTATATGATTCTGGCTGCAATGATGATTCCGATTCCCGCCGCTTTTGTCCCATTATATGTTCTTTTAAAAGGAGTAGGGCTTCTCAACACCAGAATTGGTTATATTTTAGCTATGGTTAATGTAGGGCTTTCTTTGAGTATTTATCTTTACAAAACCTTTTTTGACCAGTTACCTAAAGACCTAGAAGAATCAGCCCGTATTGATGGTTGTGGAAAATTACGAATCTGGTGGCACGTAATGTTTCCTTTAGCTAAGCCAGCAACCGGTGTAGTGGTGATCTTTAATGCCTTAAATGTTTGGAATGAACTAATATTAGCATTGGTTATCTTAAGCCGTAAAGGCCTGATGCCTTTACAAGTTGGGCTGTTAAAGTTTTCCCAAAGCAGTGTAGGGTTAACTCAATACACAACCCTTATGGCAGCTTTAACAATTGCTGCCTTGCCAATTATCATAATTTACCTTATAATGCAGAAACACATTATTAAAGGAATGACAGCCGGAGCAACCGTAGGATGATAAAGATAACGGATAATCAACGAATTTACGAACCTATTACGAATATACGAATAAATATAAAGAATAATGGAGGGAGCAGGCCTGCCTGTTCTATTAACAGATTAGGATGAAGAATATGAAAAAAATAAATGATAAAAAAAATAAAATCAAAAAATCGCTGTTATGCATAGTTTTTCTATCTTCTATCTTCTATCTTCTCCCTTCTTTATGCTACGGGCAGGATTCAGGGAAATTTGTAAGCAAAAGTTGGTCTGCGCTTGGCCAACGGAACTTTGATAAAGTCTATCAACTAACCGATGAATGTATTCAAACCTTCACAACAAAGGCAAAAAAACAAGCTAGCAAACTAAATGATTTTCCTGCCAAAAAAGAAGAAGCCAACTATAAAGTTATGAACGATGTTGCTACTTGTTACTTTATAAAAGCTGAAAGTTATATGCGAGAAGAAAAAAAAGAAAAAGCAATTGAAACATTTCAAGAAGTTATAGAAAAATACCCCTATGCGCAAAGTTTTGACCCGCGCGGTTGGTACTGGTCAATACAAGAAAAAGCTAAAAGCTCAATTGAAAAACTCAAAACCGGAAAAATTGGAAAAGAAGAATCAAAAGAAGAGGTAGTTATTACTCAGGTTAAACTTTATGATCCAGGAAAAAAGTTACCAATTGACTACGAAAAATTCGGAGAATTTAAAGGAGCCGGAACAAAAAATTATGAATATATCATTAAAAAGCCTATAGAACTGGCTGAAGCAGTGGGAGAAGGAATTTTCCCCAACACAAACTCAGTCAAATTTGACCCACGCTATCAAGAGATAAAAAATAAACTTTATAAGATTGATCATTGGAAAGTATTAAACTCGCGAAACCTAAACGCTGCTTTTTATAAATGGATAAAAACTCCTGAACCAGCGGGAATCCGTCAAT
Source organism: Candidatus Omnitrophota bacterium (assembly GCA_021735045.1). Lineage (GTDB taxonomy): Bacteria > Omnitrophota > Gorgyraeia > Duberdicusellales > 4484-171 > PXAH01. The sequence continues at coordinate 21,343 of JAIPHU010000006.1, forward strand.
TTCATATTGGAGAAATTTTAGAAAAAAGTGGCTTGATTGAACACGCCGTTAAAGCTTACTATGCAGTAATAGTTCATTTTCCTGAAACTTATGGATGGACCTATTGGCATACTCCTTGGTATGTAGGTAATGCTGCTTTATACAGAATAAAATACCTTCTTCAAAATCATCCTGAACTAGGCCTGAGATTAGAAGATGCAGAAATTACTATAATCAATGGCTTTGATAACAATATTAGAAATGATAGTTTCATTGTAAATCCTGGAAAAATTACTAAAAAACCGTTTTGGGAAAAATTGTTTAGTAAAGACGGTTGCGCAAAAAAGAAAAGAAAACTGGGAAAAGTCATAAAAGAATCAGGTAAGAAAGTAAAATTAGTTCAATATCAAAATGGAGATTGGCAGCTTAAGGTCAATGGGAAACCCTTTATTTTAAAGGCTGTAACCTATGACCCAACTCGAGTCGGTGAATCGCCAGACGAAGGAACTATGGAAAATTGGACAGTTCAAGATATAAATAATAATGATTTGATTGATGCTCCCTATGAAGCTTGGGTCGATAAAAACAACAATAATCAAAAAGACAAAGGCGAAAAAAAAGTAGGAGATTTTCAACTAATGGCTGATATGGGGGTAAATGCAATCAGGCTTTATCATCAACCATTTGAAAGAAATAAAAAAATTATTAGACAAATGTATGAAAAATATGGTATATATACCCTAATCGGCGATTTTTTAGGCAAATATACTTTAGGGAGCGGGGCTAAGTGGGAAGATGGTACAGATTACGAAAACCCTGCTGATCAAGAAAATATGCTCAAAAGCGTAAAAAAAATGGTCACAACTTGGAGGGATGAAGACGCTATTTTATTTTGGGTCTTAGGAAATGAAAATGTTTATGGGTTAGGCTGTAATGCGGATAAAAAACCAGACAGTTTTTTTAAGTTTGCCAACCGAGCAGCTAAATTGATAAAAAAACTAGATCCTAAAAAACGCCCCGTGGCAATTGCTTCAGGTGACACTTTATATCTGGATCTATTTGCTAAAAATTGTCCCGATATTGATATCTTTGGCACCAACTCTTATCGGGGTAAATATGGCTTCCTAGGGCTTTTTGAAGACGTAAAAAGGATCTCGGGAAAGCCAGCTATTATCACCGAATATGGAGCACCATCTTATGCCAAAGGCTACAGCCAAGAAGAAGCACAAGACTATCAGGCTCAATACCATCAAGGTTGTTGGAATGATATAATCTGTAATTCAGCCGGTTATGGAGCTGGAAATGTATTAGGAGCTGTTGCTTATGAATGGATTGATGAATGGTGGAAAGCATATGAACCAACTTACCATGATAAGGAAGGACTTTTTAGCGGACCTTTTTTAGACGGTTATATGCATGAAGAGTGGCTAGGTTTAATCAGTCAAGGAGATGGCAGCAAATCTCCTTTTCTTCGACAACCTAAAAAATCTTACTTTAAATATAAAAAGCTTTGGAATTAACTAAACAAAAGGAGGTTTAGATGAAAAAAATAGCTTTATTTAGCATCTTAGGTGCCTTTTTAATTTTAACTCTCTCAGCAGGAGCTCAAGAAGCGGCCTGCGAAACAGATGATTTTTACATCTATGCTGATAAAAACTCACCTAAAAACCACTTTATCCCTTCTGGTTGGATGGGAGATACCAACGATTTGGCCTTTAATGATCAAGCTACCGAAGAAGCACTTTCTGGTGGCACATCAATCAAATTAACCTATGAGCCGGAAAAAGGACAAGGCCAAGGCTGGGCTGGAATCTATTGGCAATCTGCTCAAAATAATTGGGGAACCAGAGATTCTGGTTACGATCTATCTCAATATAATAAGTTGGTTTTTTCCGCAAAAGGCACAGAAGGCGGGGAAGTAATAACGAAAGTAAAAGTTGGTGGAATAACTACAAAGGGAATGACTGGTGAACCAGTTGCTTACCCAGACACTGCTAATGTAGAAGCAGGGCCATTTAGAATCACTGACAACTGGCAAGAGTATCAGGTTAATTTAGCTGACAAAGATCTTTCCTATATAAATGGAGGGCTTTCAATAATTTTTAATGCTGATCAAGCAGAAGAAGAACAAACTATCTACATCGATGATATCCGCTACGCCTACGAACCTGACCTAACTGCCAAAGACGATTCAACCAACTTCCCATTTTATGTATATGCAGATAGTAACTCTTTAGATAATCATTTTGTTCCATCTGGTTGGATGCCAGCTACTGCCGCAAAAGATGTTCGCATAGATACCAATTGGAAAAATTATCCTTTTAGCGGAAATACTTGCATTAGAGTGGAGTATAACAACAACTCTGGAACTCGCTGGGCCGGCGTATATTGGCAACAGCCTGCTAACAACTGGGGAACAATTCCCAACGCTGGTTATGACCTTCAAGGAGCCAAGAAACTTACTTTTTGGGCCAGAGGCGATAAGGGAGATGAAGTTATTTATGAGTTTAAAATGGGGGGCTTATCTAGCGGTCAATATATTGACTCAGATAGTGCAAGTATAGGCCCTATTGAACTTTCAAAAGAATGGGAAAAATATGAAATTGATCTACGCGGCAGAGATCTTTCCTATATAATCGGTGGGTTTGCTTGGGCAACTAATATTGACATCAACGACCCAGAAGGTATTGTTTTCTACATTGACGAAATTAAATACGAAAAGTAAATCTAAAGTTAAATGAACTATTTTCAAAAACCAATAAAACATACAGGATGTATCCTCTTAGTTTTTACTCTTTTTTTATTTTTAGCTAACAGTAGCTATGCTGAAGCTAACTCAGTAGAAATTGAGAAAAATATACAAGGAGGATACACCCTGTATGTAGACCAGAAACCATTTTTAGCTAAAGGAGTTATCTACAACCCCACTCCAATTGGAAAAGGCCCCGAGTATAACTTTTTCACCCACAAGCCAAAACCTTGGATGACTGGTGATGGAAAACTTATGGCCGAAATGGGAGTAAACGCAGTAAGAGTTTATTCAACCGGTGACGATATAGAGGCGATGAAGGAGTTTATCAGTGATCTTTACCAAAATTACGGAATTTATACAGCAGTAAGTGATTGGTTAGGACTTTGGGACCACCCCAGAGCAAACTATGCTGATCCAATTTTTCGCCAAACAACAAAAAAAAGAATTTTAAATATTGTCAGGGAACTAAAAGATCAAGAAGGAATATTGATGTGGATCTTAGGTAATGAAAATAACTACACTTTTTCCGGAAAAATTGGTTTTTGGACTTCTCCTGAAATTGAAAAAATTGACAAAATATATAAAAAACAACAAAAAAGAGCAGAAATTTACTACTCTTTTATCAATGAGCTAGCAACTGAGATTAAAAAAATAGACCCTAACCATCCAGTTGCTTTAGGTAACGGAGAGGCTAGTTTTCTCGATATCGCCTCAGAAAATTGTAAAAATATTGACGCTTTAGCGATTATAATTTATCGCGGCAAGACTTTCGGAAATATTTTTGATAATATACGCAACACCTTTGATAAGCCGATTATTCTCTCTGAGTTTGGCTGTGATTCATATAATGCTTACCGAAAAAAGGAAGATCAAGATATTCAGTCGGAGTTTATTATTTCTCAATGGGAAAAAGTTTACAGCAACAGCACAATCAGCGGTAATGAGGCTGGAAATGTCTTAGGCGGTTTTGTTTTTGAATGGACTGATGAATGGTGGAAGTTCAACGAAGGTTTTCCTGAGGGTTGGTCAGAACATGATGCTCAAGCTGGTTGGTCAAACGGTTCTTATTATTATGATATTCGTGCAAAACACAATCAAAATATGAATGAAGAATGGTTTGGAATTATATCTTTGCGTAAACAAAAAGAAGACGGCTTAAACAAAAGAATACCTAAACAAGCTTACTTTAAACTAAAAGAATATTTCCAAAAAATAGAAGAAAGAAGAGTTTTACCTGCCGATAAAAAATAACCAACCTTTTTAACTAGTTAAATAAATCTATCATCTTTATTTATTTTTTCATTTTTGATATAATAAAAATATGAAAAAACTTTGGCTAAACTCTTTACTGCTTTCAATTTTAATTCATTTTTTTCTTTTTTCTGGCTTTTTATTTTTCCCTTTTTTCAGCAAACCGAAACAAGCTAAAAAAGAAGTTAAGAAAATTGAAATTATCCCCGAGGACCCTCCCCAAGAAATAAAAGCTCCACAAAAATTTAAATTAGTAAAAAAAGAACCTCTTCCTTACAAAGAAAATATAATAAACAAGCTCCTAGACACAGGTAAAACTAAACCTTCCTTGGATAAAATAAAACAAATTAAAGATTCCACCGGAGATATTCTCCTCTCTAACCTAATAAAACAAGAAAATTTACAAAAAAGTTCTGCTTACATGAACTATTATCGAATAATTCGCGAAAAAATAAGAAAAAAAGCACATCAAAGTTATAAAGGGCAAGGACAAGGTAAGATTTATCTAAATTTCAACATTACCAATAATGGCTTTCTCCAGACCATTCAAGTAGGGCAACGCTCAGCAAAAAACTTAAACCTAAAAAAAATTGCTCTTACCAGCATAGAAAGCTCAGCCCCTTTTCCCTCATTTCCCAAAGGATTAAGAGGATACTCGCAGCTCCAATTTAATATATCTATCTATTTTAAAAACAATTAATTTTAAAACAGCTAAACCTATCAACAGACTTGACATTTTCATTTTCGACTGATATTGTATTCTCTTATGATCAGAAAAGCTATAGCTAATGGCCAGTTTTATCCTGACAAATTAGAGCAGCTTACTGCTCTAATAAAAGAACTGAGCCCAAAAAAAGTTCAATCTCGGTGCCGGGCCAAAGGGGTTATATTACCTCATGCCGGCTATCCCTTTTCTGGTAAGGTTGCAGCTACTACAATTTCTAAAATATCTGCACCGAAAAACATAGTGATGTTGGGGCCAAACCATACTGGTCTAGGTAAAAAATTTTCTCTGTCAGCAGCAAAAAGTTGGCAGACACCTCTCGGAGATGTTGAAGTTAACCAACAGCTGAAAAAAAGAATATTAAATTCAGGTAGTTATATCCATGAAGATTCTTTAGCCCATAAAGCTGAACATTCACTGGAGGTAGAGCTACCTATAGTTCAATATTTTTTTAAAGATTTTCAAATTGTTCCTATCTCCTGTAGTTTATCAAGCAAAGAAACTTATAAGAATGTTGCAAGCCAAATATACCAAGGTGTAAAAAATGATCTAGCTAATACGTTAATTTTAGCATCAACAGACCTTAGCCACTACGAACCTGATCAAGCCGCAAGAAAAAAAGACAGAAAGGTTATTGAAGCTATCGTAAAACTAGATCCAGAAAAATTAATAGAACAAGTAAATAAAGAGAATATTTCAATGTGTGGAGTCGCTCCAGTAGCTATTATGTTATTTTGCCTTAGCAGTGAAATAAAAAAAACAGAAGTTGTACTTTACCAAACCAGTGGTGATGCAACCGGTGACTACAGTAGCGTTGTAGGTTATGCTGGAATAATTGTTCGCTAAAACCAAATTAATTTAAAAAATAAATGGGGGTCAAATTATGGATGAAAAACAAAAAAAAACTGTGGATCAGGATTGGAAAGAACAAGTAGACAAAGAGAAAAAAACCTATCAGCAACAAAACCAAACTTACCATAAACCAGATTTTAAAATTTTCATTTCTTCATTAAGCATGCAATCGATGATAGCGCTAGGGCGCCTGGAAAATCCAGTAACCAAAAAAACTGAGAAAAATTTTGATCAAGCCCGTTATCTTATTGATACTTTAGAAATTATTGAAGCTAAAACAAAAAATAATCTGGATCAAGAAGAAAAAAAGTTACTTGAGGAATCACTGTTTAGCTTAAGAATGGCTTATCTGGAGGAAAAGAACAAAAAGTAACGCAGATAAACGCAAAAAAACGCAAATAAAGAGATACGAATGAACGCAAATAATATTAGTGGTTATTCATTAAAAATTAGCGTTCTTTCGCGTTTAATGGAGGAGAAAAAAATGGATAAAAAACTATTGGAAATTTTGGTTTGTCCAGTCTGTAAGGCAGAGGTAAAACTGGTTAAAGAAGAAATAATTTGTCAAAAATGCGGTAGAATTTATCCAATAAAAAACGGTATCCCAATTATGTTAGAAAAGGAGGCAAAAATAGATGAGTAAAAAAATATTAGTGGTGCACGGCCCCAACCTTCATCTGTTAGGGCAAAGAGAACCAAATATCTACGGCAAAACAACTTTAGAAGATATTAATAAAAAAATATCTGCTAAAGCAAAAAAAGCCGGGCTTGATGCAGATACCTATCAATCAAACCAAGAAGGACAAATTATTGATAAAATCACTCAAACTAACTCCGAGCTTATTATTATAAATCCAGCCGCCTATACTCATACATCAATAGCTATAAGAGATGCTTTAGCAGCCATAGAACAACCAGTAATTGAGGTTCATCTTTCTAATATCTACAAAAGAGAAGAGTTTCGAAAAAAATCTTTAATTAGTGGTGTTGCTACTGGAACCATAAGTGGTTTCGGCGAAAATAGCTACTATCTAGCAGTTCAAGCAGCAGCTGTACTTTTAAATAAAATCAATGAAAAAAAGAATAAATAATCTCTCAAAAAAGATTAAGAAAAATAATCTTGATGGTTTCATTACTAAAAATCCAGCTAATATCAACTACCTTACCGGAATAAATGAAGCTGAAGGATGGCTGCTTGTTACCGCCGGCAAAGAACTCTTTTTCTTTACTGCTCCAATCTATACTAAACTTATCAAGAATCTGCCATATCTAAAGGTAATATCCACCAAACAAAATTTTGAAGAAAAAATAGTCCGAAAAGCCAAAAAACTAAAATTAAAAAAAATAGGTTTTTCTAAACAAGCTATAAGCCTAACTAACTACCAAAAATTAAATGAAAACTTTAAGGTAAAAGATATAGGCTTTGTCTTCAGTAAGCCTTTAATTAATAGTTTACGGATGCAAAAAGATAAAAATGAGATAAGGTTAATAAAAAAGGCTGCTTCCGTCAGCTTAGAAGCTTTTGACTATGCTGGTGAAATTTTTCAACAAACTATGAGTGAAAAAGATTTAGCCATTGAAATAGAACGTTTTTTAAAAATAAAGTCAGACAATAAAGTAGCCTTTCCGCCAATTGTAGCTTCCGGGAAAAATACCGTTTTTGCTCACCATCAGCCAAAAGAAAACTTAATTAACAATTTTTTTCTAATTGACTTAGGCGCAATGCATTGTGGATATTGTGCTGACTTGACAAGGATATTTTTTTGGGGTAAAATGCCCTCTCTTTTTCAAAAGGCTTACGATACAATAAAAAAAGCCCATGATACAGCAATCAGCAAGATAAAAGAAGGTAAAAAGGTTTCAGAAATTGATAAAGTTGCGCGAGATATAGTTGAAAAAGAAGGTTTTGGCAGTTACTTTCTTCATGGTTTAGGCCATGGGGTTGGACTAGAAGTTCACGAACCACCTTATCTTAAGCCGAATCAAGACGAAACCTTAAAAGAGGGGATGGTAGTAACCATCGAACCCGGCATATACTATAAAAATCAATTTGGACTACGATTAGAAAATATGGTCGTAGTTCATTCAAAAAATGGTGAGGTAATAAGTTGAGTATATCTGTATCCCAACTTAAGCCATCTCTTACGATTGAATACAACGGACAGCCCCATATAATTTTAGAGTCAGAACATGCCAAACTAGCCCGTGGCTCATCTTTTGTCCGGGCAAAAATAAAAAATTTAATCACCTCACAAGTATTAAGTTGTACTTTACGTGATTCTGATAAAATCAATACAGCTTTTGTTGAAAGAAAAAAATTAATGTTTAGCTACAAAGAAGGGGAACGTTATCATTTCCTTGATGTAGATAACTATCAGGATTTTATCCTAAATCAAACCGCAGTAGAAGATAAGGTTGGTTATCTTAAAGAAAATTTGGAACTAGCAGGACTATTTTATAAAGACAAACTAATTAATTTAGAACTTCCAACAGCCATTACTTTAGAAGTTGTTAAAACAAATCCTGGTTTTAAAGGAAATACGGTAAAATCCGGAACCAAACCGGCTAAACTTGAAACTGGTTTAGCGGTAGAAGTCCCCTTATTTATAAAAAACGGGGACAAAATAAAGGTCGACACCCGAAAGGGAGAATATTTAGAACGAGCGTAAAATACAACAATTATTTGCAAATTTAAGTAATCAACGAATATACAAATCAGTTACGAATATACGCATTAATAAATTCTTATTCGTAAATTCGTCGATAATACCCAATTAACCAAACAGGGGGGACAGAATGGATTTAAAAAAGCTAAAGAAATTTATAAAATTCATGAATGATAATAACTTAAGTGAATTAGAGATAGAAGAAGGCAAACAACGAATCCGGCTCAAAAAATATGAGAGCCAGAAACCACAAGTATCTTACCAGCAAGCTCCAGAAAAAACAGAAGCAGAAACTAAAAAAGAAAAAGATGAAAATTTAATTGAAATAAAATCACCGATGGTAGGAACTTTTTATCGATCTCCTTCCCCCGGAGCCAAGCCTTATGCAGAAGTAGGTAAGGCTGTCGGAGAAGAAGATGTTATCTGTATTGTCGAAGCAATGAAAGTTATGAATGAAGTAAAAGCCGAAACAAATGGAAAAATAGCTCAGATTTTAGTTGAAGACGGCCAACCAGTTGAATTTGGACAAACACTTTTTACTGTTCACCCTTAAATAAAAAAAAGAGGAAAAATGTTTTCAAAGATTTTAGTAGCCAATCGCGGTGAAATTGCAATCAGGATATTACGAGCAGCTCGAGAATTAGGTATAAAAACAGTAGCTGTCTATTCTGAAGCTGATAAAAACTCGCTTCACCTAGCCTTTGCCGATGAAGCAATATGTATTGGTAAAGGCCCTGCTTCAGAAAGCTATCTAAATATCTCATCTATTATCAGCGCAGCTGAAATAACTGATTCAGATGCCATCCATCCTGGCTACGGCTTTCTAGCTGAGAATCCCCATTTTGCCGAAATCTGTGAATCCTGTGGAATTAAGTTTATTGGGCCTTCAGCTGAAAATATCCGATTGATGGGTGATAAAATCCAAGCAAAAAAAACAATGCGCAAAGCTGGTGTACCTCTTATTCCAGGAAGTGATGATCGAGTTAACACAAAGGAAGAAGTAATAAAAGTTACAAAAGATATTGGATTCCCGGTAATTCTAAAAGCAAAATCTGGTGGTGGAGGTAAAGGGATGCGAATTTGCCATAGTGAAATAAGTTTAGCTGCATCTTTACATACTGCACAGACTGAAGCTGGCGCTGCTTTTGGAGACTCTGGGCTTTATGTAGAAAGATATCTAGAGAACCCCCGTCATATCGAAATTCAAATAGCTGCTGATTCCCACGGTAATATGATTCACTTAGGCGAAAGAGATTGTAGTATCCAAAGAAACCATCAAAAAATAATAGAAGAATCTCCTTCCCCGATCATTGATAGTCATACTAGAAAAAAAATGGGCCAATATGCTTTACGGGGAGTAAAAGAAATTAACTATCAAAGTGTAGGAACTGTAGAATTTTTGCTTGATAAAAACGGTAATTTTTATTTTATGGAAATGAACACAAGGATTCAGGTAGAACATACCATAACTGAAGAAGTAACCGGAGTTGATCTCCTGAAACTTCAAATTTTAATTGCTGCTGGCCAAAAGCTTCCTTTTAAACAGAGTGATATCAAAGTTAAAGGCCATGCGATTGAATGCCGGCTAAATGCCGAAGATCCAGAAAAAGATTTTAGGCCTTCTCCAGGTAAAATTGATTTTTGTTATTTTCCCGGAGGTAGAGACATAAGAGTTGACACTCATATTTATTCGGGTTATCATATTCCACCTCACTACGATTCACTTATTGGAAAGATAATTGCAAAAGGTAAAAACCGAAAAGATGCGATTAGTAAAATGAACCGAGCTTTAACTGAATTTTTGATTGAACCGATCAAAACAACAGCTGATTTTTGTCTTAAAGCAATGAATAATTCCGATTTTATAACTGGTAAATATAATACCGGTTTTTTAAAAAAATTTATGGACAAACAATAAAAGGAGGTAAGAATGGGATTTCTAACTATTTTAATATATATTGTCTTATCTTTTAGTATCGGCACTCTTTTGGTTATAGTTCCCACCGGCATCCTTAATATTAAAGATGCTGCAAACTACCTAGACCAAAACACATTAGCTAATTTCTCCTCAAGCGCCACCTTGATTTTAATTGGCCTGATTATCATTCTCTTAGCTTTACGTTATATTCAAAAGATGGTCTTAAGCACCCGCCAAAATAAAAATATATCGCTTGAGTCAAAGGAAGGAAAAGTTAATATCACTGTAGTGGCCGTTGAAGATATGTTAAAAAAAATGTTAGAAGAAAGAGATGAAGTTTCTCACATAAAAGTCAAGGTGAGCCTAAAGAAAAAAATAATATCGGTACAAATTAAAGGTTACCTAAACTATGAAGTTAATTTAGTTGATTTTACAAAAGAAATACAGGAAAAAGTTAAAGAAAAATTGGAAATTCTTCTTGGTGAAGATAAAAAGGTTGAGGTAAATTTACAAATCCGTAAAATCACAATGTCTGATAAAAAAGAAAATAGAGAGGAGCCTGAAGTACCTTTTCGGCATTATTAATAGATAAGATCTAATTAAAACTTTTAAACAAAAGAATAAGCATTAATACGAAAGGAGGTATCATGAAGATTGGTATACTGACTGGCGGAGGAGACTGCCCCGGATTAAACTCAGTTATTCGCGCAATAGTAAGAAAAGCTATTGACCAAGGAAATGAAGTAGTTGGAATAAAATACGGTTGGAAAGGATTGTTAGAAAAAACAACCACACCCTTAACATTACGATCGGTTTCGGGAATATTACCAAAAGGCGGTACAATGCTTGGCACCTCAAGGACTAACCCTTACAAACAAGAAGGCGGAAGCGAACTTGCCAAGAAAAACTTTAAAGAACTTGGCCTTGACGCCCTTGCTGCTATCGGAGGAGAAGATACGTTGGGAGTAGCTGCTAAACTATGCTCAGAAGGATTAAATATCGTCGGAGTACCTAAAACAATCGACAATGACCTATCGGCCACCGATTTTACTTTTGGCTTTGATACTGCAGTAAATATTGTTATGAACTGTATAGATAGGCTCCATACTACTGCAGAATCACACAATCGAATCATAGTAGTAGAGGTAATGGGCCGTCATGCTGGCTGGATTGCAACTCATGCTGGAATAGCTGGTGGAGCTGACTACATTCTAGTACCAGAGATACCAATAAATATGGATGAAGTTTGTCAATCGTTACAAGCCCGCCACAAAAGAGGAAAAAATTTTAGTATTGTAGTTGTCGCTGAAGGAGCTCAGTTTGGAAATGAAGACTTACAAACCCAAGAAAACAAATTAGACGAATTCGGCCATGTCCGGCTAGGTGGAATTGGGCATAAGGTAGGTAGCCTAATTGAAAAAAGAACAGGCTTTGAAACTAGAGTTACTGTATTAGGGCATATTCAACGGGGTGGCTCTCCTTCTGCTTTCGACCGAGTTTTGGGCACTCGTTATGGAGTAAAAGCCTATGAGCTAATCGAGACCAAGCAATTTGGTAAAATGGTTAGCCTAAAAGGAAATAAAATTATAGCTGTATCTTTAGATGAGGCCACTGCTGAAATCAAAACTCTTGACCTAGATCTTTATAATCTATCTAAGATATTTTTTCGCTAAACCCAAGCTTAATATGTTAACTGATATAGAAAGAATTATTTCAGAACACCAAGAGGCTCTAGAAGTTTTAAAAGGTCTCAGCAATAAGCTAGAAGAAATTGCTTCACTTTGCCAGAAAGCTTTAGAAAACGGCAATAAAATAATTTTTTTTGGCAATGGAGGAAGTGCTGCTGACTCACAACACCTAGCTGCTGAGTTTGTCGGCCGTTTTCAAAAAAACCGCAGACCACTTGCTTCTTTAGCCTTATCGGTTAATAGTTCAATTTTAACTGCAGTAGGAAATGATTTTGGTTTTCAAAAAATATTTAGCCGACAAATTAATTGTTTAGGCAAACCCGGCGATATTGCTTTTGGAATTTCAACTTCCGGTAACTCTCCAAACATCTTAGAAGCCTTAGGGGAAGCCAAAAAAAACGGGCTTCATACTGTTGCCTTTTTAGGAAAAGATGGTGGCAAAATAGCGACTCAAGTAGATTTACCTTTGATAGTTTCGGTGAAGCAAACCCCTCGAATTCAAGAAGCCCATATTTTAGCCGGTCATATAATTTGTGAATTAATCGAGGAAACAGTAATAACCAAAGAAAGTCATAAATAATTTTTGCGCATTTGCATTTTTCCTGCCTAAATTTATTTTTGGTTTAAGCAATGAAAAAAAACAAGGATATAAGTTCATTAAAAAAAATTACCTTGTCTCTTAAGAAACAAGGTAAAAAAATAGTTTTTGCCAACGGCTGTTTTGACTTGATTCATCCGGGTCATATTAAAATACTAAAAAAAGCTAAAGAAAGTGGAGATATCCTAATTGTTGGGCTAAATTCAGATGAGTCAGTAAAGATAAATAAAGGTAAAAAAAGGCCTCTCTTGAACCAAAAAGCTAGGGCCACTGTCTTATCAGCTATTCAGTATATTGACTACATAGTAATTTTTGATCAAAAAACACCTTATGAGTTAATTAAAAAACTGAGGCCAGATATCTTAGTTAAAGGCCAAGATTGGCCCAAAAACCAGGTAGTTGGCCGCAAAATAGCAAAAAAAGTGGTACAAATTAAAATGTCACCCGGATATTCAACTACAAATATAATTAATAAAATTAAAAAATATGGCTAAAAAAGAATACCTCACCATTATTGATGCTAACTTTAACCGCTGCAAGGAAGGGTTAAGAGTTGTTGAAGATATTTTCCGCTTTGGATTTAAAAATGATAAACTTAGAAAAAAAATAAGAAATCAACGCCACAAATTAGTAAAACTAGTGGGGCCAGTATTGATTCAAAAAGCAATACTTAAACGTAACTCAAAAAAAGATTTAGGTAAAAAACTAGACACTCTTGAAAACAAAAGAGATACTTTATCCGACATATTATACGCAAACCTACAGAGAACAAAAGAATCTTTAAGAGTTTTGGAAGAATTTTCTAAAATAATCAATAAAAAAAATACTGCTAAAATAAAAAATTTACGCTATGGCATCTATGACCTTGAAAAAGAAATTATCCTCAAATGGCCTACTTTATCTAATTTTAGACAAACAGGCCGCAGATAAACTTAATATCGGTATAGTTAATCTAGCTAAAAAACTAGCTTCTTCTAGCTTAGATTTAGTCCAATTAAGAGTCAAAAAAAATAATGACTTTGAATTCCTTAAGCTAGCTAAAGAACTTTCTGATTTATTTAAAAAAAATAAGAAAATTTTTCTTGTTAATGACCGAGTTGATATCGCCTGCCTTGCAAAAACTGACGGCCTGCATCTAGGCAAAACAGATATACCCGTAGCAGAAGCAAAAAGGCTGCTAAATAAAGATAAAATTATAGGAAGAACCATCCACCACTTAAAAGAACTAGAGTCTATCGATCAAAATAGTGTTGATTATTTAGCCTTAGGGCCTTTTTATAACTCAAAAACTAAACAAAACAACCGGCCACCTTTAAAAAATAACGAAATTAAACAAATAACCGCAAAAGCTAAAAAAGTATTATTTGCTATCGGAGGAATAAATCGATATAATATAGGTTCTGTTTTAAAACATAAGATAAAAAATGTAGTAGTTTCATCAGCAATATTATCATCACCTAACCCATTTGACGAAATAAAGGAAATAAAAAAATGTTTAAAAAAAGTTTCTTAAAAGAACTCGCAAAGAAAGAAAAAGTAAGCTTGCCTTTTTTAGAAAAACAACTCCAATCCAAAAAAGCAGTAATCCCCCTAAATAAACAAAATCAACTAAGCAAACCCACTGTAATCGGAGAAGGCTTTAAAGTAAAAATTAACACTAATATTGGCACTTCATCAGAAAAACCTAAAGTTTCTGAAGAAATGAAAAAATTAGATACCGCAATAAAATACGGAAGCGATGCGGTTATGGACTTAAGCATCGGGAAAAATCCTTCTATTTTACGTAAAAAAATTGTTGAAAAATCCGCTATACCCTTAGGTACCGTACCAATCTATGAAGCAGCTGTAAAAGCAGAGAAAAAAGAAGGAACTTTTGAAAAAATGTCTTTTGACTGCATCTGGGAAACTTTAAAAAAACAAGCAAAAGAAGGCGTAGACTTTTTTACTATCCATTCAGGAATTTTAAAAAAATCAATAAAATATCTTAAAAATAATAAACGTACCGGGGGCATAGTTAGCCGAGGTGGTGCAATTTTAGCACGTTGGATGTTTGTTAATGGAGAGGAAAATCCCGTTTATACAAATTTTGATAAAATTTTAGATTTAGCAAAAAAATATAATATTTCAATGAGCTTGGGTGACGCATTAAGGCCAGGGGCTATAGCAGACTCTACTGACAATCTCCAAATATCTGAGTTGCATGTTTTAGGAGAGTTAGTTAAAAAATGCTGGAAAAAAGGTGTTCAAGTTATGGTAGAAGGGCCAGGTCATATTCCAATCAACGAGATAGAAATGAATATAAAATTACAAAAAAAGATATGCCATGGTGCACCTTTTTATGTTTTAGGCCCTTTACCTACCGACATTGCAGCTGGCTATGATCATATAACCTCTGCAATCGGAGGAACAGTAGCCGCTTATCATGGTGCAGACTTTCTTTGTGTTGTAACTCCGGCGGAGCATCTTCGCCACCCTGACATCAACGATATAAGAGATGGTGTAGTTGCTTCAAAGATAGCTGCTCATTCAGTAGATCTTTTAAGGTTTAAGGATGAATGGGATAAAGATAAAAAAATTTCTGGTTATCGAGCCCAAAGAAAATGGCAAAAAACTTTCCCTCTGACGCTCGATCAAAACAAAGCCAAAGATTACCACAAAGAGATAAAGCCTTCTGATGATATCTGTACTATGTGCGGAAAATTTTGTTCTTTAAAAATTATTGATAAGTGTGATCTGCTTAAATAGTATCATCCTAAGGCACTGCGCTAAAGAATTCGGCTTAGGGCCGCTGAAAATAAAGGTATTCGCTAAATAATTTCATTTTCAATGAGACTTAGCTTTTTCAAAGAAAAAGATTTAGTCGAATTGATTTCGAACAAAGTGAGAAATCTTATTTAGGTTCTAAGGCACTGCGCCGAGTAATTCGGCTTAGTGCCGCTGAAAATAAAGGTATTCGCTAAATAATTTCATTTTCAGCGGGCGTGGTTCAATGGCAGACAATGCTTCTTGGCGAAGCCAAGTTAGATAGCTTTTAGTTAGCTTTAGCATTGCCTGCATTAGATTAAATTGCATTGTTTATTTTATTTACCATTGATAGCTTTATTTACAAATTACGCGGGCGTGGTTCAATGGCAGAACACTAGCTTCCCAAGCTAGTAACGGCGGTTCGATTCCGCTCGCCCGCTTATAAAAATGATTACGTCTTTTAAGTATAAGATATATTTAAAACTAGTACTTAAAAATATAGATAGTGCGGGATAATCTAAGCAAGTAAAAGCAGACTGGACTTGGCCTACGGCCAAGAGATTATGCCGCTCGCCCGCTTTCTTTCTGCTTTGCCCAACACCAGATAAAAGGCAAGTGGGGCTACGCAGGAATGAAAAAAGAGGGTAAGATTTTCTTGATTTTATTTTATTTTCCGTTATCATGTCTCTTACTTTTATATTTATAAATTTTATTAGATATGCATACTAGCAAACTTATAATAATATCTTCTATCGTGCTAATTTTTGTTTCTTGCACCCCCCAAAAAAACTATAGCAAAGTTCTTAATATAAAAGATCCTTCTAATAGAAAAATATTTCATAGGGTAAAAAAAGGAGATTCCCTCTGGAGTATATCTCGCCATTATAATGTTAGCATAAAAAAAATTATGAATGTAAACAAGATCAGTTCACCAAAAAATTTAAAAGTTTCTGAAAAATTAATTATCCCAATTGGCATAGATAAAAATAGTAATTTTTTGTGGCCAGCTCAAGGAGAGATCGTAGGCTTCTATAGTCAAAAGATTGATAAAGTGTCTAACAAAGGTATTGATATTCGCTTAGGAGAAAATACTGACATCTTAGCATCTAACACCGGTAAAGTAATTTTTTCTGACAATTTAGGTGGATGGAATAAAACAATAATTTTGCAACACCCAAATGATTTATATACTGTTTATGCAAACCTAGGTAAAATAGTTGTATCTCCAAACCAAAACATTAGAAAGGGGCAGATTATTGCTAATTGTGGCTCTCCCGAAACAAAAATTGTTCATTTTGAAATACGAAAAGATTATATAGCAAAAAACCCCCTAAACTACCTTAATTAAATGGAATTTTTAAACAAAAATCCCAACTTAATTAACCTTTCAAAAAGAATTAACTCTTTTAAACAAGGTTATCGTCAAAATATAGCTATTCTCGCTGATGATAAAAACGAAATATCAAACTTGATTGATAGCTATCTTAACAATAAAAAAGTCAAGCAGCTAGTTCATATCTATCTAAACCCGACCCATCTCAATAAAAATAATGTTTTTAAGTCCCTAGCTTTTTGCTTACTTTCAGAGTATAGCTCAACAACAACAAGCTTAGACCAGCTAATAACTATTTGTTCTGATCTTTTACCTGATACCACCGGCTTAATCAAAGATTTATTACAAAAAAACATCAACCTTTTAGACCTGTTAAATCTTATAAACAAATTTATCGAAGAAAGCAACAAAAACTGTATTTTGATAATTGAAGAGTTCTCTCAAGCCAATAAACTTTTTAAAAACTTTTATCAGCAACTTGCTAGTTTTGCAATATCGCAAAGAAAATGCATGCTAATAATTAGCTCATCTTATTCCGAAAATGCGGATAAAATTTTAGGAAATGAACTGAACCTTCTCTTTGGTAATTTTGAAAAAATATACCTTAATGAAAATAATTTCTTCCAAAATTTTATTTTGCTTGAAAATAAACTGCATACACTTAAGCCTTCACCAATTTTTATTTCTTTTTTTATTAATATAATTGGTAATAACAAAAGCTACTACCGGTTATTTCAAAAAGTTATACATAAGCACTACACAGAAATAGAGGAAAATACTATTATAAAAGTATTAGAAGATCTACTCTTTGATGAAGAAACTTATTTTTTTCAAAAGTTTAACAATAAAATCAATAAAATTAACTACCATTTTAAAACACCTGTATCTGTAACTAAACTGCTTTTTTTACTTAGTAAAGGCTATATGCGCAAAGAAAACCTTAAGAGCTTAACCGGCAACTCTAGCCGTGATATAAATCATAAACTAAACAAGTTAGTAAACCTAAACTACCTAAACAAGCATGGAAATATCTACAAGATAAAAGATAAGCTTTTTTCCTTCTGGTTATCTCATTTTTTCAAATTCTATTCTATTTTTCCAGTACTTGAATCCCGAAAAAGGAAAAATCTTTGGCAAAAAGAAATCCAAGAAGAAATAAATATTTTTAAAGAAGAGTTTGCAAAAAATCGATTAAAGAAAATAGTTGAACTGTTTATGGCTTTTAGAAATGATTCTTTATCGATTGATAAAGATAAATATAATTTACCTAAACTCGATAGTACAAAAATAATTTCTTATCCAGAAAATAATTTTCATCTTTTAGTAGGGGAAGGAAACAAGATCATATTTGCCGGAATAAAAGAAAAAACAGCTAATGATAAAGATATCCTTAATTTTATTAAAAAAGGTGCTAACGTTAAAGGAAAAAATGTTCAAAAGATATTTATTTCATTAGATAAATTAACCGACACCGCCAATTTAGTCGCCAAAGAAAAAAAGATTACTCTTTGGGACAGAAACAAACTAAACAACCTTCTAGATATATACAATAAACCAAATTTTTTGCAATACTTATAAAATGAGAATATTGGTAATTTCAGATACTCATATAACTAAACCCAACAAAAATTTTTTTTCGCAACTAGATAAAGAAATTGAAATAAGTGACTGTTGTATCCATGCTGGTGATTTTACAGCTTATTCAGTCTATAAAAGCCTTTCTAAAAGAATCAAAACTTATGCAGTTGCCGGGAATATGGACGATGACCAAATTATAAGAAATCTACCTCAAAAAACTATATTTAAACTATCTGGTTTTACTTTCGCGCTTGCCCACGGAGCCGGAACTCCAAATACTATAAAACAATATATAGAGTATCAATTCCAAAAGAATTTCGAAAAAATAGATATTTTTATCTATGGCCACTCTCACCAAGCCATTAACCATAAGTTAGATAATAAAATATATTTCAACCCTGGCTCAGTTGGTGATACAATAACGACTCCAGAAAAAACATACGGAATTATAGAAATAAAAAACGGTAAATTAAATAGGGGTATAAAAAAAATTGGATAAACTTTGGGCTCCTTGGCGGATAAAATATGTAAGCAAGAAAAAAGAATCAGGTTGTATTTTTTGTAGAATTCATAAACAAAAAAAAGATAAGAAAAATTATATTGTTTTACGCTCAAACTATTGTTATGTGGTTTTAAACCGTTTTCCTTACAATAACGGGCATCTACTAATTACCCCTTATAAACACACTTCAAAACTAGAACAATTAAACGATAAAGAAGTCCTTGATATATATAAAATAACAATTAAAATAAAAAAAACGATAAAAGAGGTCCTACATCCGGATGCATTTAATATCGGTTTTAATCTCGGTGAAGCTGCAGGAGCGGGAATAACAGATCACCTACACCTTCACCTGGTACCACGTTGGAATGGTGACACAAACTTTATGCCGGTTTTGTCTGAAACTAAGATAATTTCACAGAGCTTAGATGATTTATACAACAAATTAAAAAAGGAAAGTAAATGAGTACTAGCTTAAACATGTTTTCGTCATACCATACACTCTATAGATTAGCTACTACTTTTACTGATCTAAAAAGTTTTGCTATCGGTATAGCTAAAATATATAAAAATGCTTTTAGTGTTGACAAGGTAACTGTGGTTTTAAAGACTCTTAACTCTAAACAATACATTAAAATAAGCTTTAAAAACCAAACTAAGCTGATAAAGAAGGGTGGAATTTCAATACTTACCAAAGTTGAAAAAAATATTTTAAAACAAGAAAATGAAATAATATTAAACAAAAGGCTGGTCTATCCTTTTACTTTTGTCAAAACATTAGGCGGAATTTATATAAAACGAAGCAAAAAATTTAAAAATTTTACCCCTAAAGAAAAAAAATGGTTTTATTCATTATGCGAAGAAACAAGTTTAGCTCTTAAAATATTTGCCTTATATAAAGAACAACAAAAATTAATCGTAAGCTATATAAGATCTATATCTAACTTTTTAAGTCAACATGTACCCACTTCACGGCTTCACACTAAACATATTCTCCAAATCTTAAAAGCAATGGAAAAAGAACTTTCCTTGTCCAAGGCAGAAATAAAATCTCTAGAGTTTGCCGCGCTCCTACATGATGCCGGAAAAATGAACCTCCCTAAAAAACTTCTTAAAAAACGTAAACCATTAACTGCTGAAGAATTTGAACTTATTGCTAAACATCCTCAAAAGGGCACTGAATTAATCAAAGATCTCGAATCCCTAAAACCGGTTATGCCTATAATTCTTTACCATCATGAAAGATACGACGGTAAAGGTTATCCTTCAGGCTTAAAGAAAAAACAAATTCCTTTAGGCTCTCGGATTTTATCAGTAATAGATTCTTTTGATGCTATGTATTTCGGCCGCCCCTACAGAAAAGGCATTCCTATCGAAACCGTAAAAGAAGAGTTAAAAAAACAAAAAGGTAAACAATTTGATCCAAAAATAGTAGATATATTTTTAAAAATATTACGACGCAAAAAAATAAAAAAAGCTTTAGAAATATGATTACAAAAAAAAATAAACTGAAAAAAATTATTTCTAAATTCGCTAACAAAAAGATTTTAGTAGTCGGAGATCTTATCTTGGACCGCCATATCTTTGGCAGTGTAAATCGTATCTCCCCTGAAGCTCCTGTCCCAGTAGTTTGGGCCAAAAAAGAAACCTTTAGAGCTGGTGGAGCCGCTAACGTTGGATCAAATCTAATAGATTTGGGTGCCAAAGTAACCCTTTGCGGATTAATTGGCCAAGACATTTTCGGCAAACAACTATATTCCTTGCTTAACCAGAAAAAACTTAATACAAAATACATCATCAAAGATAAAAAGCGAAGAACTACTCTAAAAACTAGAATTATTGCCCATCACCAGCAAGTAGTTAGGCTTGATTGGGAATCAATTGATAGTTTTTCTAAAAAAATTATAGAAAATATTATCAATAAAATAAAAAATAATCTAGATGGTTTTGACGCAGTAATCATCGAAGACTATGGTAAGGGAATGATCAACCCTTTATTGGTCAAAGAATTAGTTGATCTTTGCAATAAAAAAAACAAGATTGTTACCGTCGACCCAAAAGAAGATCATTTTCAATACTACCAAGGAGTAACCGCCTTAACTCCTAACCTCAGCGAAGCACAAATAGCTGCAGGGAAAAAAGCAAAAAATAAAAGCCAAGTAAAAAACATCGGTAAAAAAATATTAAAAGACCTAAAGCCAAAATCAGTCCTTCTAACTTTAGGCGAAGAAGGAATGATGCTTTTTGAAAAAGAAAAAGTCAAACACATTCCTACAGCCGCCCTGGAAGTATATGATGTAACCGGAGCCGGTGATACTGTAATTTCTTTATTTACCTTAGCTTTGGCCAGCGGGGCAACTAGCCTAGAGGCGGCCCAACTTGCCAATTTAGCTGCCGGATCTGTAGTAGGAAAACTGGGAGCAACAACAATAAACAAAAAAGAATTGATAAAAATAATTAATGAAAAAAGAAACTAATGTTATTGGGGTAATTCCTGCAAGATACGCATCAACAAGACTTCCGGTTAAGCTACTTAGGGACTTATGTGGGAAATCAATACTCCAATGGACCTGGGAAAGTGCCTCAGGAGCTCGCTTGTTAGATAGATTGATTATTGCTTGTGATCATCCTGAAATAGAAAAAGAAGCTAAAAAAATTGGAGCAGAAGTAGTTAATACTTCAGATCAACATACATCGGGAACTGATAGAATTGCTGAAGCAGTAAGGGATATTGATGCAAAACTGATAATAAATATTCAAGCTGATGAACCTTTGATTCATCCCTCGGTAATTGATAGCTTAGCCCAAGAAATGTTTACAAACAAAGATTTATTTATGGCAACTGTTAAAAAAAAGATAGAAGATAAAAATCAAATCAATAACCCGAATATAGTAAAAGTTATCTGTGATAAATTAGATTTTGCAATTTACTTTTCTCGTTTTCCGATTCCTTATTATCGCAGTAAAGACAATAATGATTCTTCTGATAAGGCTCACTATAAACATTTAGGAATTTATGCCTATAGCAAAGATTTTCTTTATACCTTTAAAAATTTACCAGTTTCTAGGCTAGAGAAGGCCGAAAAACTAGAACAACTTAGAGCTCTTGAGGCTGGATATAAAATAAAAGTTATTGAGACTCATTTTGATTCTTTTGGGATAGATACTGCTGATGATCTTTACGAAGTCGAAAGAATACTAATGCAAAAAGGATATGCATAATTATAAAAAATTAATATAAATTTTGTTACAATGTTAATAGTAAAAAACAATCAAACTAAAAAATGAAAGAACTAATTATTATTGCTGGGCCTTGCGTAATAGAAGATGAGAAAACTACCACCGAGATTGCATCTTATCTAAAAGATAATCTTTCTGATCTGCCAATTAAACTGATCTTTAAAGCCAGTTTTGATAAAGCAAACAGAACTTCAGTTGATTCTTACCGGGGGCCTGGGCTGAAAGCTGGCCTGGAGATACTAAAAAATATCAAAGAAAAAACAAATCTTCCCATATTAACCGACATCCACTGTTGCCAACAAATAAAAGACGTTGAAAAAGTCGCTGATATAATACAAATACCGGCATTTCTTTCTCGTCAAACTGATTTAATAGTCGAAGCAGCCAAAACAAAAAAAACAATTAATATTAAAAAAGGACAATTTATATCTCCACAAAGCACAAGATACATACTAAAAAAAATAGAATCTACTGGTAATAAAAATATTTTGATTACTGAACGTGGTTTTTGCTTTGGCTATAATAACTTGGTAGTTGATTTTCGCTCATTTTTAATCATGAAAGAGTTTGGTTATCCTGTAATTTTTGATGCTACTCATTCACTGCAAAGACCTTCTGCTGAATCAGGAATATCAGGAGGAGACAGCCAATTCGTCAAGCCCCTTAGCTTAGCAGCTGCAGCGGCCGGAGTTGATGGTTTTTTCCTTGAAGTACACCCTAGGCCAGAAAAAGCCTTGTCAGATCGCTTCACGACCTATAAACTTAACAAGATAAAGGATTTAATTAAAAAAATATTATCAATAAAAAAAATAGTTGATTAAACCTTTTAACCGAAAAATACAATGAAGAAAAAAAACAAAAAACTCAATAAAAATACTATTCTCAACTGGGCCAAAGACGTATTAAACACTGAAATCGAAGGCCTTGAAAGTGTTAAGGCAAAACTAGGAAAAGATTTTTTCGAATCAATCAAGATCACTTCAAGGTGTAAAGGACGGCTTATCATCTCAGGGATGGGAAAAGCAGGAATCATTGGCCAAAAATTTTCAGCAACGCTCTCTTCAACTGGAACATCAAGCTTTTGGCTTCATGCGGCTGAAGCAGTACATGGAGATTTGGGAAGAATTAAAAAAAATGACACTGTGATAATCTTATCTTACAGCGGCCAGACCGATGAAATAAAGAATTTAATTCCTTTTGTAAAAAAAATCGGTTCAAAAATTATCGCCATAACCGGAAATATAAATTCAAACTTAGCTCAATATTCGGATATAGTAATTGATGTTGCGGTAGATAAAGAAGCCTGTGGCCTAGGTTTGGCACCGACTACATCTACAACTGCAATGCTAGCGGTTTGTGACGCAATTTCGGTAGTTTTACAAAAAATAAAAGGTTTCAAAGAAAAAGATTTTGCCTCCTTTCACCCCAGAGGTTCTTTGGGGAGAAAACTTCTTCTGAAAGTATCAGATATTATGAGAAAGAAAAAATCAAACCCCGTGGTTAATGCAGAAACTTTAGTCGATCAAGTATTGTTAAAAATTACTTCTGCACATGCAGGAGCAGCAACTGTTGTAGACAAAAAAAATAAGATAATCGGGATATTTACTGACGGCGACTTACGCCGTAGCTTAAAAAAAGACAGAAACATCTTAAACAAGAAAGTTAAACTTGTTATGTCAGCTAAACCTACTGTTATCAAAGACAGTGATTTAGCTTCGCAAGCTCTTAAAATCTTAGAAAAAAAGAAAATAGACGAACTGCCGGTTGTTGATAAGAAAAACCACCCAGTTGGAATGCTTGATATTCAAGATTTAATTGCAGCCGGGCTTGTGTAAAGTCAAAAGTTAATGGTCAACAGTCCATAGAAAAAGATGAAAAAGAAAAGTTTAAGCACAATAAAGAAAAAGTTAGCTAAGATAAAGCTTCTGATTTTAGATGTTGACGGTGTTCTCACCAAAGAAGAGATCGTTTATGACGATCACGGCAGAGAACTAAAAATGTTCAACGTAAAGGATGGCCTGGGAGTTTATCTTCTTTCTGTAATCGGAGTAAAGACCATTTTTCTTTCAGCTAAAAATTCACCAATACTAAAAAAACGAGCAAAAGACATGCACGTGGTGGAGGTACGCGGTGGAAAAATACCTAAAGAAGGTGAGCTGGAAGAAATTAAAGATAAATACCAAGTAGAAGAAGAAGAAATTTGTTTTATTGGTGATGATTTAATCGATTTAGGAATGATTGAAAAAGCAGGGGTGGGAATAGCAGTAAAAAACTCTTACTCTGAAGTAAAAAATAGTTCTGATTATGTAACCTTACGCCAAGGTGGCCAAGGGGCTGTCCGTGAAGTAGCAGATCTAATAATCGATGCAAAAAAAGCCAAGAAAAAGATTCTTCAGTTTATCAAAAAACCTAGATAAACTCCTAGTATTGACTTTATCTTCTTATCTGATATAGTGATATTCTTTTTAAGGGAAACTATGCGTTATATAATATTTTTTCTTTTTATATCAGCCCTTTGTTTTACATCTACGCCTGCTGGTTATGGAAACACCAAACAGGAAATAAAAGATTTTTATCTTTCTAATTTTAAAAAAGACGGTTCCAGTGATTGGGAAATAGAGGGAAAAGAAGCAATCGTAGACGGAGATTATATTGACATTGAAACTATGAACGCCAACTACTATACAGATGGCGATACTATCTCGGTTAAATCAAACAAAGCAAGATTAAATAAAAAAAATCAAAATGTCCAGCTTGACGGAAATGTAGTAATAGAGAACAAGGAAGGGTGGAACCTTAAAACTAATCATCTCGATTGGCAGCGAAAAGAAAACTATATAAAAACAGATTCTTCGGTAACTACCAAAAAGGATGATTTTTTAGTCAAAGCTAACGGTTTATATGCTGATTCCCAACTTAAAAAAGCTGACTTTAAAAAAGATGTTAAAGTAACCTATACAGACAAAGATAAGAAAAACGCAACTACAATAAGTTGCGATGGGCCCCTTGAAATAGAATATAATCAAAATAGGGCAACTTTTAAAAATAACGTAGTAGTAAACCATAAACAAGGGAAACTCTTTTCTGATCTGGCAATTCTTTTTTTTGATACAAAGGAAAAGACAATTACCAAGATTGTATCAAAAGGGCATGTTAAAATCATAAGAGACGATAATGTTACTTTTGCCAAAAAAGCTACTTATTTAGCTGACCAAGAAAAGCTTGTTTTAGAAGGTAGCCCGCGTTTGATTTATTTTCCGAAAGAAAACGGTGATAACTCTTCAGGTTTTTTTGGAATGGATTAAAATCAAAATAATATCGATTAGTCAAAATGCGCCTTTTAGAAGTCAAAAATTTAACTAAAAGCTACGGCACAAACACTGTAGTAAAAGACTTATCCCTTTCCGTAAAAAGAGGAGAAGTTGTAGGCTTGCTTGGGCCAAATGGTGCAGGCAAAACTACTAGCTTTTATATGATTGTCGGGATTATTTCACCTGATAAAGGCAAAATACTCTTTGATAATGAAGATATTACTTATTTACCAATTCACTTGCGGGCAAAGTTCGGTATAGGCTATCTTTCGCAAGAACCATCTGTATTTAGAAAACTTACTGTTGAAGAAAATATACTAGCAATACTTGAAACTTTGCCAATAAACCGAAGCCAAAGATTAAGCAGATTAAACGAACTATTAGAAGAATTAAGAATATCTCATCTACGCAAAAATCAAGCTTATACTTTAAGCGGAGGAGAAATGCGCAGGTTAGAAATAACCCGGGCTTTGGTGACCAATCCTTCTTTTCTTTTACTTGACGAACCTTTTTCCGGGATTGACCCCATTGTAGTAAAAGAGGCTCAGCAAATAATCGGAGAGCTAAAAGATAAAGGGCTGGGTATACTCATTACTGACCACAACGTCCGTGAGACACTTTCGATCACAGATAGAGCTTATTTAATTACAGAAGGGCAAATATTAACTGCTGGTAATTCAGAAGAGTTAATCAATCACGATAGAGCCCGAGAAGTATATTTAGGAAAAGATTTTAAAATGTAAAACACAAACACACACAGCCCCGAACCGTACTTGTTCTGGTTCGGGGCAGATAAATAACTAAAGGGAGAGTGGAATTATGGAAGTAAATGTTAAAAAGATTGATAAGTTAAAACATAAGTTAGATATAAAGTTAAGTGGTAAAGAGTTTAGCGATAAAAAAGATAAATTTTATGTTCAAGCTTCAAAAAAATTAAAGGTCCCCGGCTTTAGGCCCGGAAAAGCACCTTTGGATTTAATAAAAAAACACCACGAAAAAACACTTCAGGATGATTTTATAAAACAAAACCTTCCAGTAATCTATCAACAAGCCTTGGAGGAAAGTAAAGTTGCACCCGCCGGACTTCCTAAAGTTTCAGATATAAAAATAACCGAACAATCTCTAAGCTTTGTAGCTGAAGTAGAACTACAGCCAAAAATAGATATAAAAGAAACTGTTTACAAGGGCCTAAAGATTAAAGACCAAAAAGTTAAACCTAATCCTAAGCAAGTGACAGAGATGATAAAAAAATTTAAAGAAGAAGTTAAAAAGATAACTGCAAAAGAGCTAGATAACCAAAAACTAGCTAAATGGGCTTCTTATCCAGATATGGATTCTTTTAAGGATGCTATCAGCACCCAGCTTCATCTGGAAAGCTTACAGAAAAGACGACAAGATATTGACAATCAGATCAAAACTCATCTTCTCAAATCTAATAAAATTGAAGTACCAGAAGCAGAAATAGAAAGATACCACAAACAATTAGTTAACCGGCAGATGCAGCAACTACAGCAACAAGGCGTAAAACAACAGGATATAGAAAAATATAAAAGTGATTTTGCCAAAAAATTAAAACCTATGGCTGAAGACGAAGTAAAGTTTTTCTATATTTTACGAGCAATCGCAAAAAAAGAAAAAATAAAAGAGGACCGCGGCATGGCTGAAGCTATCCTGGGTCTTATTTTAAGCGAAGCCAAATTTAAATAAATTAAGGAGGCTAAATGAAAAATCAAGCTTATGTTCCCATGGTTATTGAAAAAACTGGACGAGCCGAACGAGCTTATGATATTTTTTCTCGACTTCTTAAAGACAGAATAATCTTTATCGGAACACCAGTTGATGATAATGTAGCTAATGTAGTTATTGCACAAATGTTATTTTTACAGATGGAAGATGTAAAAAAAGATATAAGCCTCTATATTAACTCACCGGGGGGAGCGATAACTGCTGGAATGGCAATTTACGATACAATGCAATTTGTAAAATGTGATGTAGCCACTTACTGTATAGGACAAGCTGCCTCCTTAGGAGCTTTACTTCTTGCTTCCGGAGCAAAAAACAAAAGGTTTGCTCTACCAAACTCTCGAATAATGATCCATCAACCTTGGGGTGGATATCAGGGAACAGCAGCCGATATTGCGATTCATGCCAAAGAAATAATAAACGTAAAAGAAAAAGTAAATAAAATTTTATCTGAGCATACAGGAAGGTCTTTAAAGCAAATTGAAAAAGACACCGATCGTGATTATTTTATGTCTGCAAAAGAGTCAAAGAATTACGGAATAGTAGATGACGTTATTGAAAAAACTAAAAAGTAAACAAGTTAAAAAGGAGACAAAATGAAACGTAAAAATTTAATGACTCCCGGGCCTTCACCGGTGCCTTCCTTCTTACGAGAAGCTTTGGCTAAAGAAATAATTCATCATCGAACTGATGAATTTAGAGATATTTTAGCTGATGTACATAAGGGGCTTCAAACCCTTCTTTTTACCAAAAACCCTGTAGCTGTTCTTTCAGCCTCGGGAACAGGAGCAATGGAAGCAGCTATCAGCAACCTATTTTCTAAGGGCGATAAAGTTATTGCAATATCCGGAGGAAAATTTGGCCAACGTTGGGTTGAAATTGCAAATAATTTTTCCTTAGACGTAGTTGAGATGGAAATAAACTGGGGAGATGCTCCGGAACTTAAAGAATTAAAAAAAATTCTTGATGAAAATAAAGAAGTAAAAGCAGTATTGACTACCCTTTGTGAAACATCTACCGCAACAGTATATGACATTGAAAATATTACAAAAGTCGCCAAAGAATCAGGTGCAATAACTGTAGTAGATGCAATCAGTGGCTTAGGCCAAGATAAGCTTCTTACTGACCAATGGGGTGTTGATGTAGTGGTCAGTGGTTCTCAAAAAGGATTAATGCTTCCGCCCGGTCTTTCTTTTATAAGCATAAATAATAAGGCAAAAGAACTGATGGAAAAATCTGAGCTGCCTAAATACTATTTCGATTTAAAAAAAGCTTTAGCTAAAGGTAAAAATAACGACACACCTTATACCCCAGCGGTTACTCTTGTTGTTGCTTTAGCTGCTGCTTTAGATGCTATTAACAAAGAAGGAGTTGAGGCTCGTTGGAAAAAATTTGAAAAACTAGCAAAAGCAACACGCTCAGCAGCAGAAGCTCTTGGGCTTTCTGTTCTTTCTACTAGCCCTTCTGCTTCAGCAACTGCAATTAAATTTCCGGAAAACATAAAATCTTCTCAGGTCGTAAAGATCCTCAGAGATAAATATGGCGTTAGTGTTGCTGGCGGACAAGCTCAGTTAAAGAATAAAATCATAAGAATAGCTCATATGGGCTGGATAAATGCACAGGATTTAATTTCTTGTTTTTCGCTTCTTGAGGTTGCGCTCAAAGAAGTAGGGCATCAATTTAAGCCAGGCAGCTCACTTGTACAATTGGAGGAGGTTATCTATGGCTGATAAAATTTTAATATCTGACAAATTAAGCAAACAAGGAATAGAAATTTTAGAAAAGGCTGGTTTCGAAGTCGATTGTAAGTATAACCTTTCTCCAAAAGAACTAAAAAAAGAGATAGCTAACTATCAAGCAATTGTAATAAGAAGCGGTACAAAACTTACTGCAGATATTATTGCTGCTGCTAAAAATTTAAAATTTATCGCTAGAGCCGGAGTCGGAGTTGACAATATCGATATTCCAGCTGCTACTAACTCGGGAATAATTGTTATGAATGCTCCCGGAGGAAACACTATTTCAACTTGTGAACAAACCTTTGCCTTACTTCTTTCAGTTGCAAGAAATATTCCTTTTGCCTATCAATCCTTAAAAGAAAAAAAATGGGAAAGATCAAAATTTAAAGGAACCGAACTCTACCTTAAGAAATTAGGGATAGTTGGCCTAGGAAGAATCGGCAAAGAAGTAGCTAAGAGAGCTTTATCTTTTGGAATGGAAGTTTTAGTTTACGACCCCTTTTTACAAAAAGAAATTGCTGAGCGTCTCGGAATAAAATCAGTAAATTTAGAAGATTTAATTAAAAAATCAGATTTTATTACAGTACACACACCTTTAACCAAAACAACTAAGGATTTAATCTCGGGTAAAGAGCTGGAAATGATGAAACCTTCCGCTTATGTTATAAATTGTGCCCGGGGAGGAATCATAAATGAAGAGGCCTTGGCTAAAGCCTTAGCCGATAAAAAAATAGCCGGGGCTGCTGTAGATGTCTACTC
This sequence comes from Candidatus Omnitrophota bacterium, assembly GCA_021735045.1. Taxonomy (GTDB): domain Bacteria; phylum Omnitrophota; class Gorgyraeia; order Duberdicusellales; family 4484-171; genus PXAH01. The sequence goes on from JAIPHU010000006.1 coordinate 50,721, forward strand.
TCAAGAACCTCCTTTAGAGCTAAAGTTTATTGATGCTGAGGGGTTAATCGCAACTCCCCACCTAGGGGCATCAACAAAAGAAGCACAGCTAAATGTTGCTATTGAAGCAGCTAATTCAGTAAAAGATGCTCTTTTAGGTAGAGCAATTAATAACGCTATAAACTATGCCCAGCTTGAACCTGAAACCTATCAAGCCATGCAACCTTATTTTAACTTAGCCGATAAAATGGGGTCTTTTATCTCTCAACTCACTGAAGGAGCAATAAAAACTGTGCAGATATCTTACTTAGGTAAAATATCTACTCAAAAGGTAGATATTATCGGGGGAATGTTTCTAAAAGGGCTGCTTTCTCAACAAGTCGAAAAAGATATAAATCAAATTAATGCTATAGACGTAGCCAAAGAACGCGGAGTAAAGATAGAGCAAATTAAAGCACCTGAGGAACAAGAGTATATAAATTCACTCCGGCTCAAAATAACTACCGACAAAGACGAAAAAACCTTAGAAGGAACTCTTTTCGCTAACTCCGATCCCCGTTTTGTGAGCATGAATGGTGTATCACTTGAGGTATCACCTTCGACTCACATGTTGGTTATAAACAACAAGGATATGCCTGGTGTAATCGGATTCTTGGGGACTACTTTGGGAAAAGATAATGTAAATATTGCTGGAATGAGCCTAGGCCGACATACCCCCAAAGGCACAGCCCTTACTATTCTTAACTTAGATAATGCACCAGAAGAAAAAGTCATTGAAAAAATTAAAGCCAATCCTAATATAATATCGGTTAAAACGACAAAACTTGAATAAAACAACAAAGAATAAACGATGAATACTGTATTGGTCGGTCTACAATGGGGAGATGAAGGCAAAGGTAAAATAATTGACTATCTGTGTCGTAATGTCGATGTGGTGGTCCGCTTTCAAGGCGGCAATAACGCCGGCCACACTGTAATAGCCAACCAAAAAAAGTTTGTCTTCCATCTGATCCCATCTGGAATCTTGCATAAAGATAAAATATGTGTTATCGGACAGGGGGTAGTAGTAGATCCGGAGGTTCTTTTAAATGAAATTAAAATTTTAAAAAAAGCCGGGGTTTCTGTTTCAAGTAAAAATTTAAAAATATCTAATTTTTCTCATATTATTATGCCTTACCATCGAATTATTGATTCCCTCCGTGAACAAAAAAGAGTACAAAAGATAGGCACAACTAAAAGAGGAATCGGCCCTTGCTATAAAGACAGAGTATCTCGCTGCGGGATAAGAATGGGTGACTTTATCGATAAAAAATCTTTTGCCTTTAAACTAAAAGACAACTTACGCGAAAAAAACCCTATCTTTAAAGATGCTTATCAGCAAAAAGGATTTAAGTTTAGCTCTGTTTACAACAAATACAGTAAGTTGGCAAAAAAAATTAAACCTTTTGTCTGTGATACGACCGAATATTTTTATAAAAAACAAGATAAGAAGTTTCTTTTTGAAGGAGCCCAAGGAACTTTTTTAGATATTGATGCAGGAACTTACCCCTTTGTCACTTCTTCTTCAGTAGTTGCCTCTAATGCTCTGCTTGGTTCTGGTTTACCATTTGTTAATTTAAAAAAAAGGGTAGGAGTTGCCAAAGCTTATACAACCAGAGTAGGAGAAGGGCCATTTCCTACAGAACTAAAAGGAAAAATATTAGACTACTTACAGGATGAAGGCGGAGAGTACGGTGCAACTACCGGCCGTCCGAGAAGGTGCGGCTGGTTAGATTTAGCATTATTGAAAAGAGCCATAAAAGTAAACAGTATAAACAGATTAATTATTACTAAGTTAGATGTTTTAGGTAATTTAGCCAAAATTAAAGTTTGCCTAAAATACAAAAAAAATGGAAAAATAGTTAAAAACTTTCCGTATTCATTAGAAAAAATAAAACCCGTGTATAAAGAATTTAAAGGTTGGAACAAAGATATCAGTAAAATTAAAAATTTCTCTAGACTGCCTAAAGAAGCAAAGAACTACCTTAATTTTATTGAAAAATATTTAAAGGTTCCAATCAGTTTTATATCAGTAGGTAAAGACCGAGAAGAAATTCTCAAAAAAAGGAGGGGGGAGAATTAAGATGGAGTTAATATTTGTTTTTGCAGGTTCATTATTAGCTTTAATTTTTTGTGGTTATTTAATCAGGTGGATCTTTAAACAACCACAGGGTAACGAAAAAATGATTGAAATTAGCAACTATATATTTGAAGGTGCCAAAGGGTACCTGCGCCAGCAATACAAAGTAGTTGGGATATTTTTTGCTGTTGTTTTTTTAATATTACTAACTATGGCTCTAAAAGGCCTGCTTGTAATATTTGTCCCTTTTGCTTTTCTAACCGGCGGTTTATTTTCAGGATTTTGCGGTTTTCTGGGAATGTGTATATCCGCAAAATCAAATGCCCGCACTACAGCAGGCGCTCAGCAAAGTTTAAATAAGGGCTTACGAGTAGCTTTTAGCGCCGGAACCGTTATGGGAATTATTGTAGTTGGCCTTGGATTGCTTGAGATGGCTGGCTGGTTTGTGTTTTTAAAATGGTATTACACAAACAACCCCCTTCCCTATGGAAGCGATCTATTTACAGCAATTACCTCAACTATGCTTTGTTTTGGTATGGGAGCATCAAGCTACGCCTTATTTGCTCGTTTAGGCGGCGGAATTTATACAAAAGCTGCTGATGTTGGAGCCGATTTGGTAGGAAAAGTCGAAGCAGGAATTCCCGAAGATGATCCCAGAAATCCTGCTGTTATCGCCGACCAAGTTGGTGATAACGTTGGAGATGTTGCTGGAATGGGAGCAGACCTCTATGAATCTTATGTCGATTCAATAGTAGCCACGATGGCACTTGCTGCAGCAGCAGGATTGGGGTTAAAAGGCGTTATAACCCCTTTGCTTATGGCAACAGCCGGTGTAGTCGCATCTTTGGTCGGATACTTTTTTGTTCGAACCAAAGAAGATGCTACTCAAAGCTCTTTACTTAAAGCGCTACGTAAGGGGGTTTGGACTGCTGCTGGACTAATCATTATTTTTTCCTTTTTTATCATCAAGCACTACTTACCAGGACATATGGGTGTGTTTGGATCTGTTGTAATCGGCCTTCTAGCCGGAATTTTTATCGGCTTTTTTACTGAATATTTCACATCAAGCGGTTACAGTCCAACCAAAAAACTTTCCAAATCATCTGAAACCGGAACCGCAACATTTATAATCGAAGGAATTGCCTTGGGAATGCTTTCACCAGTAGGAGCAGTACTTACAGTAGGAGCTGCAATTTTATCAAGTTTTGCAGTAAGCGGTGGTTTCCAAAATTTTGGCATGGGGCTCTATGGCGTAGGAATCTCTGCAGTAGGGATGCTTTCTACTTTAGGCATTACTTTATCTACTGATGCCTACGGCCCGGTTGCTGATAATGCCGGCGGTGTAGCAGAGATGGCTGAGCTTGGGCCTGAAGTCAGAAAAAAAACTGATCAACTTGACTCTTTAGGAAACACAACTGCTGCAACCGGAAAAGGCTTTGCTATCGGTTCAGCAGCTCTTACCGCATTAGCCTTGATCGTGGCTTATCGCGATCATGTAATCAATGAAGCCGGCAGGTTGGGTAAAGCAGTCGATCTAAGCTTAACCTTGCTTGAACCAAATGTAATTATTGGACTCTTTATTGGAGCACTTATGCCTTTTGTATTTTGTTCATTATCTCTAAAAGCCGTAAGTAGAGCTGCAGCCTCAATAATAGAAGAAGTTCGCAGGCAATTTTCTCAGATAGTCGGCTTACTCGAAGGTAAAGCTAAAGCAGATTATTCTCGCTGTGTAACTATTACTACCAAAGCAGCTCAAAAAGAAATGATCTTGCCTTCTCTTTTAGCAATAATCGCCCCAATTGCAACTGGTATCCTTTTAGGAGTAAGAGGTACAATGGGCCTACTAATTGGAGCTTTAGCTTCAGGGTTTGTTCTTGCGATTATGATGGCTAATGCTGGTGGTGCCTGGGATAACGCTAAAAAATATATTGAAGAAGGACATTTTGGCGGTAAAGGGTCTGACTCACATAAAGCAGCCGTAACCGGAGACACAATAGGCGACCCTTGTAAAGACACAGCTGGCCCGTCTCTAAATATTTTAATTAAGTTAATGTCAATGGTTTCAATTGTATTTAGTGGTCTAGTAATCTCCTTCAGCCTATTCAAATGAGGGAAAAACAATAAAGGGAATAAACAATAGACAAATTCCAAACTACAAACAAATTACAATATACAATAAACAAAAGGCATTAAAAGAATTCACCAACAATAAAGAGGAAAGTATATAGCTTTTTGTTTGTATATTGTCTATTGAGTATTGTTTGTAATTTGTTTATTGGGTATTGCATATTTCGCATATTTGCGATTAGCTGTTGTTTATAATATGGAAGTTGAATTAAAAGACTATCAAAAGCACCTGGAAGAAAAGGAAAAAGAGTGGGAAAGTTTTTGCCTTCGTTGCGGAGCTTGTTGTGGAGCTTATGATGATCCTTGTACCCATTTGCAAAAAGACCAGACGGGTAAGTTCTACTGCGATATTTATCCTGATAGGTTTGGAGTTAGAAAAACTGTAAGCGGCCACCTTTTTAAATGCGTTTCCATAAAAAAAATGCTCCAGACCCATTGGAAGGGGGATCATCTTTGTCCTTACAAAAAACTGCAAAAAAATTGTCTGGGAATTTAAAATGAAAAAAGTTAAAGGAATAAATCTAGGCAGCTGGCTTCTTATGGAAGGTTATATTCTTGGTGGCCCAAATATAGCTGAAACCAAGATAAAAGAAGAGTTTGAGAAAACACACGGAAAAACCGAGCTTAAAAAATTTGCCAAAGCTTTTCGAAAAAATTTTATCCAAAAAGAAGATTTTAAAAATATCGCTAAAACCAAAGCAAAATATATAAGAGTTCCTTTTAATCAAAAGTTGATCGAAGAAAAACCGTACTCTTATTCAAAAAGCGGTACGAAATTCATAAAAGACGCCCTAGACTGGGCGGCTGAATTTAACTTAAAAGTAATTCTAGACCTTCATGCCGCTTCTGGTTCACAAAATTGTGATTGGCATGGTGATTCAATAGGTTCGGCAAAATTCTGGCAAAAAAAAAGGTATAGAGATAGAGCGGTCAAACTTTGGAGTTATCTATCTAGTAAATTTAAGGATCATCCTGGTTTAGGCGGATATGACTTACTTAATGAACCAGTTACCGAGAGAAAAAATATAAATTTAATTAAAGATTATTATAAAAAAACAATAACTGTAATTAAAAACTCTGATAAAAAAAATCCTATTTTTTTAGAAGGTAACTGTTGGGCTCAACAGATTAATTTTTTAGCTGATCTAATTTCTGACAATATAAAAATTAGTATTCATGCTTACCTGCCCCTCTCCTATACCTACGATTTTATAAAAAGATTAAAATATCCAGGAAAAATTGAAGGGCAAAAATGGAACAAGTCAAAAATATACAAATATATGAAACCTTACTCTGATTTTGCTAAAAAAAATAATGTTGACATCTTAGTCGGTGAGTTCGGCATAAATTGGCGGGGTGGTTTTTGGGGAGAAAAACAATATCTTGATGACCTTCTTTCAGTTTTTGATGATTATGGATTCGGCTACACCTATTGGACATATAAAGCAATAGCAAACCCTTGCTTCCCTGATGGCCTATTCCAATATCTGGGTAACAACCACTACGTAAAAAGAGAAGGGCCTACTTATGGCTGGCAAAACTATTCTTTATATTGGAAAAAAGAAAAAGAAAAGATTAAAGACTTTTGGCAGACAAAAAATTTTACGCCAAACAAAAATTTGATAAATATTTTAAAGAAACACTTCGTTAACTCTTAACATTTCGTTCAACGTAGAACGTAGAACATAGAACGTAGAACAAAAATTATGATTGTACCTGCTTTACTGAGCCAAGATAAAGAAAAAATGCAAGAGATGATTGATACCTGCTCTAATTTTGCTAAACTAGTCCAAATAGATATTATGGACGGACAATTCGTTCCTTCAAAAAGTATAACCAAAGAAGAGCTAGGTAAACTTTGCACCAATATCTCTAATGAGCTTCACCTTATGGTCGAAAATCCCTTTGCCTGGATAAAACCTGCTTGTAAGCTTGGTTCAAAACGAATAATCTTTCATCTAGAAACAAAAATAAACCATAAACAACTCATAAAAGAAATTAAAAAAAATAATATGGAGGCAGGAGTATCTTTAAATCCAGAGACAAAAATCAAAGATCTTAAACCGTTAGTCGACAGTATTGACCTGGTTTTATTTATGGCCGTCAACCCAGGTTTTTACGGTGCACCTTTTATTCCTAAAGTTTTAGACAAAATTAAAAAATTTAATGGAATCTGGCCTGACAAAAAAACAGCCATCGATGGAGGAGTAAAGGAAAATAACTTTATTCAGATAAAAAACGTCAATTTAGATTATATCTGTATTGGTAGTGCAATTCTTAAAGCAGAAAATCCAGAACAAGCTTTTTTAAATTTTAGCCGCTAAATGTCTAAGAATTTAAAAATTATCTTTTTAATAACATTAATTGCTGTTTTAATAATTTCCTACTTTTCCCGTCAGAAAGCCTCACTAGATAAGCTTACTCCAAAAAGTCCAAACAAAAATACAAAGATTGCTTTAATTTTTGATGATTTAGGCCAAAGCTTAGAAAGCCTGCGCCAAATTTATAATTTGAAAATACCAGTTACTGTGGCTGTGATACCTGAATTAAAATTTTCTAAAAATATCGCCCACATCGCAGCTCGTTCCGGGTTTTCAGTTTTAATCCATCTTCCTCTTGAACCAAAAAAGGCAAATTACTATTTAACGGATAAATATAAATTTATAAGCAGTGAATTATCAGAAAATCAAATTGACCGGCTTCTTTACAATTATCTTAATTCAATTAGAATTGCAATTGGGGTAAACAACCATATGGGTTCAAAAGCAACCCAAAACCCTAAACTAATGGACCAAGTCTTAGAAAGAATCAAACAAAAAAGATTAATTTTTATCGATAGTCAGACCACTCCAAAATCAGTAGCTTATAAAATTGCTAAAAGCAAAGGCATCGATACCGCCTACAATCAACTCTTCTTAGATGCAATTGATGATCCTGCAGAGATGAAAAAAAGAATCAATGATTTAATTGATAACAATAAAAGTAAAAAACTGATTATTATTGCTCATCCAAAAAAAAATACTTTTAAATTCTTAAAAAACAATCTGTCTCAACTTAAAAAAAGAGCAGATTTTATTACCCTAAAAGAATACTTTGCAAACCAGTAAAAAATCATAATCAGGACTTGGAGAGGTTAAACCTCTCCAAGGTAAAAAATGCAAAAGAAACTATTACTCCATATTTGCTGTGGCGTTTGTGCCTGCCACGCAATAAAATTATTAGAATCAGAAAGATATTCAGTTACCGGCTTTTTCTATAACCCCAATATTCATCCCTACAAAGAGTACCTGCGCCGAAAAAAAGAGACAGAAAAAATTGCAAAACTTTATAATATAAAAATCATAGAAGGAAATTATGAACTTAATAGGTGGAAAGATAGCTGCGATCAATTCAGGCAAGAAAAAGAAGGAGGAAAACGCTGCAACCTTTGTTTTAAACTAAGGCTTGAAAAAACTTACCAATTAACTCAAGAAAATAATTTTGATTATTTTACCAGCACCCTAACTATCAGCCCTCATAAAAATAGCCAAAAAATTTTTCAAATTGGCGAAAATATTGGCGGCAATCAATTTTTAAATATCGACTTTAAGAAAAAAGATGGCTTTAAAAAAACAATCGAGCAGGCAAAAAAACTTAATCTCTACCGCCAAAACTACTGCGGCTGTATTTATAGCCTAAGAGATAGAAAGAAGAAAATAGAAGGCAGAAGTTAGAGGTTAGAAAAAAGAAAACGATATCGACAAACGAAAGAAACAAATTTTTGAGCGCTTTATGATTTTAACAGAAAAATGGCGTTAAAAAACCGCCGACTCCGAAGGCTAGGAGGTAATTTTTAGCCATTTTTCTGTATTCCCAGATGAAACGTTTAAGAAAAATCATACTGGCGTGAAAAAATTTTGTTTCTGGAGTTTTCCCAAACATCACTTCTAAACCATGCAAAAGCATTACTATTCCTACAACCAATACTTACGCAAGACCTTTGGGGTAAGAACACAGCGCCTCAGTCTTGATGCCGGTTTTAGCTGTCCCAATATCGATGGTACCTTAAGCAGCCAAGGTTGCACCTTCTGCAACAATAAAGCCTTCAGCCGCTATACAAGCCAAAAAAAACCAATTAAGCAGCAAATAGAAGAATCCATGCAATTTACCCGCAAACGCTACAAGGCCAAGAAGTTTATTGCTTACTTTCAAAGTTTTACCAATACTTATGCTGATCTTCAAACTTTGTGCCAAAAATACAACCAAATTAAAGGTTTTGAAGATATAGTGGGAATTTCGGTATCAACTCGCCCCGATTGCATCAACAAAGAGAAGTTAGATCTATTAGCTAAATTCAATAAAGATTACAAAGTCTATATAGAGTACGGCCTGCAATCTATTCATGATAAAACTTTAAAAAAAATAAATAGACAACATAACTTCAAAACTTTTACAGATGCTCTAAAGTTAACCAAACAATATGAAAATATCTACCCGGCAGCCCATATCATTTTAGGCCTTCCCGGAGAAACTAAAAAAGATATGCTTACAACCGCTAAAACTTTAGCTAAAATGCCCTTATGGGGCCTAAAGATTCATTGCCTGCATGTTGTAAAAGATACAGCTTTAGAACAAGAATACTATCAGAACCAGCTAAAACTACTTAGCCAGAAAGAATATCTGAATATATTAATCGATTTTTTAAAATTAATTCCCAAAGATTTTGTAATTCTGCGGCTTGTATCTGATGCAAATCCCAGTCAATTAATCGCCCCTAAATGGCTGAATCAGAAGAGCAAAGTATTACAAAAATTAGACAAAAGATTAGAAAAAGAAAATATTTGGCAAGGAAAATTGGTTGGCTAATTATTACGAATTCTATGATGCAAATTCCGCCTATTTTTTACCCCTTTACTTATAGACGAAATAAATTGATGCTTTCTTTCAAAAATTTACAAAAAATTAAAAAAACATGTTATAATTTATTTAATAAAGGCAGAGAATCCCAGAAAATACGGATTCCAGATAAGAATTGTTAGAATTAAAAGAAAGAAAGAAAGAAATAAAAAAAATGAAAGCCTCTTGACATAACAACATAATTATGTTACATTTTATTTGGAGGTGAAAAAAATGAAAAGAACTACTGTTTATTTAGATGAAGCCCTACATCGTGCTCTTCAGCTAAAGGCTATTGAAAGTGATCATTCTGTTTCAGAATTAATAAATAATGCAATAAAGTTTTTACTTGCAGAGGATTCTTCAGATATTGAAGCTTATCGCAAGCGCAAAAATGAACCATCTATATCCTTTGAAAATGGTCTTAAAAAGCTGAAGGAAA
>JAIPHU010000017.1 GCA_021735045.1 Candidatus Omnitrophota bacterium
AGCTTCTTTCTATTGTTCTATTTTCTATTGCTCAATTGCTCTATACTTTTCGCCTTTGGCGAAAAGTATTGCCCGGCCTGGGCTCGAACCAGGAATCTCAGCTCCAAAAGCTGGTGTGTTACCATTACACCACCGGGCAAGTTTGCTTATAGCTTATAGCTAATAGCTAATCGCTTATAGTAAATATTAATTAAAACAAGATTTATTTTTTATTCTGCTTTTTCTTCACCAGAACTTTCTTCTGATTCTTGTTTTTCTGACTGGCTTTCTACTTCAGAAGATTCTTTTGTTTGCTCTGGCTGCCTTTCAGACTCTGAATTCTTTTTTTGATAATAAGCATCTAAAACTTTACTTTGCAGGTAATCTCTAAACTGCTGATTGATAGGATGAGCCAAATCTTGATGTATAGAGTGCCGATTTTGAAGTTGTTCCTTGGGGGGAGGAATTTGAGCACCGCAATTACTGCAATATTTACTACCCATCTCAACTTTTTTGCCACAACGTGGGCAAAACTGTTTTATTTTTCGTGCTGGCATTGCCACAAAAAGATCACTATTGCCTTGAATAACTTTAATATTTCTTACTACAAACGAATTATCAAAAGTAACAGTAGCATAAGCTTTTAGCCGTCTGCCTTCATGCTCTCTGAGGGAAACTCTGACTTCTGTAATCTCCATAGTGTATACCTCCTTTTAAAATGTTTGAAAGCTGCCTAAAATCCATTTATCCGGCACAGCTGTTTTAATTATTGATTGTTTCTCTGAACCTAAGGTGTAAAAAGCACTACCACTGCCACTCATTGCAGAAAATATATTTCTTTTAATTAAAGCTTCTTTTAAATTAGCTAAGCTATTACAAAGAGAAAAAGCACTTTTTTCTAAGTGATTATATATGCCTTTTTTTATGAGAAAATAGTCTTTATTTTTCAAAGAATACTTCAACATATTAACATTACTGAAAAACCTTGTCAATTTTGCTTTACTATTTTTATAAACAACCTTTGTCGAAACAAAAGTCTTAGGCCAAATTATAAAATGTTTTAATCTGATTTTACTTGGTAGCGGTTCGACTATTTGGCCTCTTCCTGATAAATAAGCAAACTTAGCATCCGCTAAAAAAAAATTCACATCACTACCTAGTTTTTGGCCCATTCTGTATAAATCATCTCTGGAGATATCAAGAGCTAGCAACTGTTTTATCCCCAAAAGAGTAAAGGCTGCATTAGAAGACCCTCCGCCTAAACCTGAACCAATCGGTATATTTTTTTCTAAACAAATATCAAAGCCAAAAGGAATATTAAGCACATCCTTTATTAACTTAGCTGCTTTGTAGCATAAATTCTTTTTTGTCTCCAATTGTTTATTGTTGCTACTAATGTTAATAGACGAACCAGGCTTGATTTTAATCGAAATCTTGTCAAATAAAGATATTCTTTCAGCTATACTCTCAAGACGATGATAGCCTCCAGATTTACCAACTATATTTAGATATAGATTTATTTTGGCAGGGCTGAGTAGCTCTATCTTACTGTGATAAGAATTTTTTTGTTTTTTCTGCGATATTATCAGCTGTGAGTCCATAGTACTCTAATAACTTATCTGGTGATCCTGACTGCCCAAACACATCATTGATGCCAATTTTTTCTATTTTTACCGGATACTTATTACTTAATAGTTCAGCCACTGTTGAATACAACCCGCCAATGGTTTGGTGCTCTTCACAGACAACTATTTTTTTATGAGCCTTAGCTAAATTTACAATAAAATCTTGATCAGCCGGCTTAATTGTGTGAATATTAGCTACAGTTGCTGACACCCCTTGTTTTTCTAAAATATTTGCAGCTTGCAAAGATTCCTTTACCATAATCCCGCAAGAAACTATAGCAACATCTTTACCTTTTCTTAAAGTATATCCTTTACCTAAAGCAAACTTTTTCCTTTTTTCCAAACTAGGAACCTTTGAACGTCCCAGACGAATATAAAAAGGCCCTGGAGTTTTATAAGCAGCAACAATAGCTTCTTTAGCTTCAGGCGCATCAGCAGGGATGATAATTTTTATTTTAGGTATAGCTCTAAAAAGATTTATATCTTCTATAGCTTGATGTGAAGCCCCATCTTCGCCTACAGTAATTCCACCGTGAGTTGCCACAATCTTAACATCTAAATCATTATAACAAATAGTATTTCTTACTTGATCTACCGCCCTAGCTGTTGCAAACATCGCAAAAGTAGATGCAAAAACAGTTTTTCCACAGCGAGCTAGGCCAGCTGCTGTTGCCATCATATTTTGCTCAGCTACCCCAAAATTAAAAAATCTTTCCGGAAATTCTTTGCCAAATCGAGCCGTTCGAGTTGACCCCGATAAATCTGCATCAAGAACAACCAAATCAGGATCTTTTTTACCTAATTCAATCAAAGTCTTTCCGTAAATATCTCTTGCATAAAGTTTATCCACTTAAAACCATCCTTCTTACCTTAAAAAATAATTCACAGATCTTTTTCATCTTCTTCTATATCCTTTAGTTCATCTAAGGCGATTTCTTTTTCTTTTTCTACCGGTGCCCTCCCGTGAAAATCCACTACATGCTCCATAAAAGAAACGCCTTTACCCTTAACAGTGCGCGCGATAATAACAGTTGGTTTCATTTTTATTGATTCAGCTTGTTTGAATGCATAGAGTAACTCTTCAATATTATGGCCATCACACTGGACAACATGCCAACCAAAAGATTCCCACTTATTAACTAATGGTTCTAGATTCATTATTTCTTCTGTTCGTCCATCAATTTGAAAACTATTAAAATCAACAATTGCACATAAATTATCAACTCTAAAATGGGCAACTGCCATGGCTGCTTCCCAGATATTTCCTTCTTGTATCTCTCCATCACCAAGCACACAATATACCCGGTAATCTTTTTTATCAAGACGGCCGGCCAAAGCCATACCTAAAGCTACCGACAATCCTTGTCCTAGAGAACCACTAGCTACTTCAATCCCCGGAACTCTTCTATCTGGATGGCCTTGAAGCATCCCCCCTAATTTACGCAATTTTTTAAATTCGCTAACAGGAAAATACCCCGACAACCCTAAAGCCGCATAAACCGCAGGGCAACAATGACCTTTGGAAAGATGGAATCTATCTCTCTGGCTCCACTCGGGGTCTTTAGGATTATGTTTCATAATGTCAAAATAAAGACAAGCAATAATATCTGTCGCAGAAAGTGAACCACCGGGATGGCCTGAACCAGCTTCAGCTAACATCTCAACTATTGCTCTGCGAATAAGATTAGCCTTATTTTTTATTCTTTTTATTCTCTTGTTCATATTTTTCTAATTCCTTTTTTAATCCTTGGTAATCAGGAAATTTTTTTAATCCTTGCCGATAAACTTTTAACCCTTTCTCTATTTGACCTAATTTTATATATATTCTGCCTAAATGTTGGTAAATCTCAGGATCTTGCGCATAATTTAAGGCTTTTTTTACATATTCTTTAGCTTTCTGCAGTTTTCCCTTTTTAAAATATATCCAGCCCAAACTATCTAGATAAGCACCGTTGCGCGGCTCTATCTTTAGCGCTTTTCTTACCATCTGTTCAGCTTGGCTTAGCTTATCTCCCTCTTCTGCATAACTATAAGCTAAGGCGTTTAAAATCGGAGCATAAGAAGGGTTAATCGCAAGGCCTTCTTGCCACATATTTTTAGCCTTTTTATCCTTACCTGCCTGATCATAGAGATAACCTAACCAAAAAAATGCTTCTAGATTACCCGGTTTCTTTTCTAAAATATTTTCATATAAATTTATTGCTTCTTGAGGCTTCCTTTTGTAAAGATAAAATTGAGCTAGATATGAAGAAATAGTCATATTTTTAGGCTTTTTTTGATGAGCCTTTTTTAAAAAATCTTCATACTCCTTTTCTAATTTTTCTTCTTGGTTTTGATAGGAATAGATAAAAATTAAAGCTAAATAAGTATCTAAATTATCGGGATCTATTTCTTTAGCTTCTTTTAATACTTTTTCAGCTTCATCTACTCTTTTTTCTTGAATTAAAGCAGTAGCAATCTTAAGACGGATATAGATCGAATCTGGAACTTTACGTTTTACTTTATCTAGGTAGCTTTTAGCTAAAGCAGGCTTACCCTGTTGCATAAAGTATATACCTTTTATATAGTTAGAATATAATGGTTGTTTAGATGAATAACCATAACAAAAAAAAGTAGATATAATAAACGATAAACTAATGAAAAATGTCAGAAAAAGTCTCATCTATCTAAATTATTTTTTAGTTTTATGTCTTTGTTTTTTTCTTCTTTTTTTATACCAATGTCTCTTTACCTTTTTCTTTTTTTTCTTTCTGCCACAAGGCATATTTTCACCTCACCTATTATTTTTTAATAAAGTACTTTATTTAATGGATATTCTATTATCCCTTGAGCACCATTTTCCTTAAGCAAAGGAATAATTTTTCTTACATCTTTTTCTTCTAAAATAACCTCACAAGCTACCCAATTTTTTAAAGTTAAAGAAGAAATAGTTGGTTTTTTTAAAGCAGGTAATAGAGAAATTATTTTATTAAGATCTTTTTCTTTAATGTTTAGTTTCAGGCCAACCTTGCCTCTAGCATTAAGTGCACTGCGCAAAAGCAACAAAATATCATCTATTTTTTTCTTTTTCTGTTTATTTTTATAAGATTCCTTATTAGCAATAAACTTAGTTACCGATTCACAAATTGTTCCTATTTCTTTTAATCCATTTGCTCGTAAAGATTGGCCAGTTTCAGTTAACTCAACTATTGCATCAACTAAACCACTTTTAACTTTAACTTCTGTTGCCCCCCAACTAAACTCAACATCCAGATCAATCTTATTTTTTCTAAAAAACTTTTTTGTATATTTAACTAATTCCGTAGCAATCCTTTTGCCTTTTAACTGATTTATTTTATTTATTTTAGAATCCTCTCTGACCGCAATCACCCATCTTACCGAATTCAGAGTTTTTTTTGCATACATTAATTCAGATAAGCGTAATACCTTAGAATTATTTTCTAAAATCCAATCTTCTCCGGTTATCCCGCAATCAAGAACTCCCTCCTCTACATAACGAGACATATCCTGGGCCCTTACTAAAACCGGTTTAAGCTCCGGATCATCAGCTGAAGGAAAATAAGAACGGCTGCTAGTATAAATATTAAAGCCGGCCTTAGAAAAAATTTCTATAGTTTTTTCCTGTAAACTCCCTTTAGGTATTCCGATTTTAATTTTTGTCATTTTATCTCCTTTTTCTATTATAGGGAAAGTCCAAAATTATACAACGATTAGTTTTAGTTGTAAAGGTAAATATTACCATTTTGTAAACGCTTCCACTCCAACCGCTGATCTAGTTGCAACAGATCCATTATAAATGTTACCTTTTAGTTAGGATTCCTTATGGGATCAAAGCCACGGGCCCTCTTCTGTTAATACAGGGGAGGGTTTTTTTATATTCTCTAACCTACTAAAAGTAGATTCTCTAATAAATTAAACAGATAACCGGTAATTATTATCCCTAAAGTTGTAACTCCGAAAAATATCGCAATTAGTTTTAGTTTCATCCCTTGTCGCAAAATTACCGCCTCGGGAAAACTTAAGGCAGAAGTTGCCATCATAAAAGCTAGGGCAGTACCTAAAGGAATACCTTTTTTAAATAAAACAACAGCAATCGGCACAATCGCGGCACAATTACCATACATCGGAACCCCAAGCAGCGCTGCTAGGGGGACTCCAAAAAAACCAGTTTTTTCAATTACTGATTGAATCAATTCCTTGGGCACATAATTATGAATTAGGGCACCGATTCCAACCCCTACTATAACCCAAATCCATAACTTCTTTATTGTGCTTTTTGCTTCGATGAAACCAAATTTGATTCTTTGGCCCATATTCTCATATTTTTTCCCGGAAATTTTTTCTGCCTCAACGGGAAGATGCCTGGGATCAATATATTTTTCCAAATTCATCCTGCCTAAAAAATAACCGGAAAACATTCCAATAAACATACCACTAACCACATATAGTAAAGTAATTTTGGCACCAAAAAAGGCAAACATTAAAACAACTAAATATTCATTAATTAAAGGTGAAGTTACTAAAAAAGAAAGTGTAATCCCAAGTGGCACTCCTCCTTTTAAAAAACCTAAAAAGATAGGGATAGATGAACAAGAACAAAAGGGAGTAGTTGCCCCAAAAAGTGAAGCAAAAAAATGTCCTTTTAATTTTTTGCCAGCTAACCATTTTTTTATCTTTTCTTGCGAGATAAAACTACGCAAAAAACCCACAAAAGAGATCATTACAAAAATCAGTAATAAAATCTTTACCGTATCGTAGATAAAAAAATGTAGGGCCTCAGCCGCTTTTGAAGCTGGCTCCATACCAAGCACAGAATAGATTAGCCAATCAACAATATAAGTTAGCATTTATCTGTTTTGTTTTTGTCGCAATTGCAACCACAATTTTTAGATTTTTCTTGTAGCTTTTTATCGATTCTTTCTTTTAACCTTCGCAAGACTTCCTTCATCCCCTTTTTAGCTTTTTTTTCTTCCATCAGATACCTCCTTTTTTAAAACATTACAAATTCCTTTTCCCCATTCCGTTGCGGTATCGGTATTTTTATTATAGAGAAACTGAGAAAAACTCTCTTATTCCAGAGATAACTAGATTTGAGCCAATAGCACCTACAATAAATCCGTTTAAGCGCAAAAACATTCCCATCGTTTTATCAAAAGCAACTCTTAATCTTTCCTTAAAAAAAGTATATTTTAAAATTGTAAGTAAAAATACCAGACCAACATGGATGATCATGGTTGTAATGATTATCCCAGAAGCTACAAGCGAATTAAATCGATTTCCAATGATAATGCATAACGATATTGTCGCAGCCCCTACCATAAACGGTAAAGCGATCTCTGCTGCAAGGTCATCAAGTGTGCCTTTTAAAGTAAAAAAAGACTTCTTCCCTTGAATAATAAAAATTAAAGCATAAGCAATTATAACTACTCCACCAAAAATCTTAAAAGAAGAAAAATCAATAAGTAAAATTTTTTCAAAAATTATCCTTCCAAACAAAGCAGAAACTAAAAAAAGAATCAAGGAAAGCCCTCCTGCCTTGATTAATACAGTTAAAAAATCTTTGCGGTTAAGATCCTTAGCTATCGGATTTAGATAAACAAATAAGGCAAATGGGTTAAGAAGTACTAGAAATGAAATTATAAATTGTAACATTTAATTCTCCTTTTTTCAATTTCCATTATGTCTTGACGGTTATTATATATGATATAAAATTAAATTCAAATCAAATGAAGCTTGGGGTTATGAAGCAAAACAAACATAACTCCTTAGTCTCATTAAAGGAGGTAATATGGCCAAAAAAGCAATTATACTTTTAGCAGAAGGTTTTGAAGAAATTGAAGCAGTAACTTGTGTTGATATCTTAAGACGAGCCGGGATACAAACAACTACCATTGGAGTAACAAATTTAATTGTAGGCGGCTCTCGAAGATTAGAACTAAAAACAGATATGACAATCAGTGATCTTCCTCTAGATTACGATGCAGTTATTTTACCGGGGGGGATGCCGGGAGCAGAAAATTTAGCTAAATCAGTTCAAGTAACTACTCTGCTAAAGGAAGCAGACAACCAAGGAAAAATTATTGCCGCAATTTGTGCAGCACCGGCTGTAGTGTTTAGTCCTTTAGGATTGTTAGATAGCAAAACTGCTACCTGTTATCCAGGCCTGGAAGAAAATTTTTCCGAAACAACTACTCATAAAACAGAAAAAGTAGTAACTGATAAAAATCTGATAACCAGCCAAGGTCCAGCAACTGCTTTAGAGTTTGCTTTAAAAATAGTCGAAACCTTAACTAACAATGAATTAAGCCAAAAAATAAAAAAGGCAACTTTAGCAGAATAAAAATTAACATTATCTCCGCAGACGTTCCTGCCTGTCGGCAGACAGGGCAGGCAGGCTACTTTTGCCAGTTTTGGTACACCCTACTAAAATTAAAAACTAAAAATAATCTTGTCTTTCTTTTATGCTCTTTAAAGACTCAATTAATTTACTTGCCTCTTTTTTAGTAAGTTGATCGAGGTTATCTTTGTGGTAATATTTGCGGATAAAATTAGTTGAGTGGTCTTTGTCCCAACCCAAATTTTGAAAAAGCATCTTAATATATATTTTCTGGCGAACCGTTAAGCCGTTTGGCTTTGACTTCCAATGACGGCTTCTGACAAAATAGTTCATTAATCTGCGAAAACCTTGTTGGTCTAGATCTTTTGCGCTGGTTACTCCAGTTGCCTCTTTTAAAATTTTACGGTACTCAAGATCATCTAAATCAAGTTCCTTTTTAACAATATGAATTAAAGCTAACTTTTTTTTGCTGATTTTTGCCATATTTTTATAAATTACTTATAACATCAATAATTCTTTGGTGGATTTTCCCGTTAGAAGCAACAATGTAGGAACTTTCTATTTTTACCTCTTGCCCATCTTTTCTAGTGATTTTTCCACCGGCTTCCTCTACCAATAATTTTCCGGCAGCAAAATCCCAGGGGCTTAACTTAAACTCCCAAAAGCCAGTAGCCCGGCCTGAGGCAATATAACATAAATCTAAGGCAGCTGCACCTAAGCGTCTTATCCCTACAACTCTTTTTTGAAAAAATACCTTTATCGCTTCTAAGTTACCAATCATGTCCTTACCTCGGTCATAGTAAAACCCTGTAATCAATAAAGATTTATCAAAACTATCTGCATCAGAAACTTTAATTTTTTTATTATTCAGATAAGCCCCTTTGCCGCGTTCAGCTAGAAAAAGCTCATCCCGCATCACATCATAAACAACTCCTAAAATAAGTTGATTATCTTTAACTAAAGCAATCGAGACACAAAACATAGGGATTCCAAAAGAAAAATTATTAGTCCCATCAAGCGGGTCTATAACCCAGCAATAATTAGAATCTGTTTTTTCATACCTTCCTTCTTCAGCCAAAATATTATGTTCAGGAAAATTATTTTTGATCAATTCAACCACTTTTTTTTCAGCTTCAGTATCAGCGATTGTAATTAAATCAAAAGAAGAACTTTTTTCTTTAGTTTGAGTGTCCCCTTCAAAATATTTTTTATGAATTTCTCCTGCTTGTTTAGCTGCCTTAATTGCGATTTGCTTAAAATCTAAACTCATCAATACCTCCTTAAAACTTAGATTCAGTTTACCTTAATATCAATAAATTATCAAAGAATTAATTAAAGCTGGAATTCATTTTGATTTAAGTGATCAGAATAGACTTTTTGCTTTTTTATGTTAATATGTTTTTAAAAGGAGAGTTAAATGATTCAAAAACAAAAAAAGAAAATTATTATTACTTTCATTGTCCTTATAATTATTAACTTTGCAATTATCTTTGCTAGCATAAAAGACGGCCAAGGAAATAATGATCCAATGTATAGATTTAGAGAAAGACAGGCTGTTACCTTTATTTCTGCATTAACTTTAGGTTTAACTAGTTTAACTGCACTGTCTATCTATTTACTAAAGAAAAAAACACAACCGCTTCAAGAAAAAGTTAAATTCTGGTTGTTTTCAGCAATCGGTTTTTTCTATCTTTGTATTGATGAATATTTTATGGCCCATGAAGGCATCGATGAATGGGTTGGCTCTTGGTTTGGTCAAAATATTAAAGAAATGAATCTGGACAATCTGGTTATAGCTTCATTTGGAATAATTGCCTTAATGCTTTGTTTATATTTTCGAAAAGTTATATTTAAAAATAAAATAATGCTCCCCTTTTTTCTTCTCGGCGGTCTCGGTTTAGCCGGAACTATTATTTTTCATAGTTTCGAAAGAATTAATATTTATTACGAGGTAGCAGAAGAGTCTTTTAAATTGGTGGGAGTTACTTCGTTTTTTTCTGCCTATTTACTTGCTTTTTTAACTTTTAAAAATGAAATATCTATTTCAAAAATAAATCCTCTGTAAATGGTTTACTTCTGCTTGTTTTTGATTTTTTCCGCCTTTACAAAAAAAATGGAAGATTTATCTTTTTTTGTCCCGCTTCCGCTCTGATAGTAATATTAGGTCCCGCAGACCTTGCTTGTTGGTAGCTTCCATCCATTGTTTTTCAAACCCTTTAGCCTGAAAAACCTGGGCAATCGCAGCTAATACTCTCAAGTGAAAACTTCTTTCATCAGCTGTACCAATAATCACAAATATTGTGGTAATATTTCTAAATACTTCAGAAAACTCTACACCTTTGCGGGCCCTAGCTAAAAGTAGTTGAAATTTTTTCTCCCCCGGAATAACTACATGAGGGACCGCTAAAGATTCATCTAAAACAGTACTACTACTTTCTTCACGCTCTTTTAACATCCTCGTTAATTCATTCTGATCAACTTTAAGGTGAGGCGCAACTTTTTCTGCTGCAATTTGAAAAAATTGGTCAACTTTTAGATGTTTTTCTAAATCTAAAACAAATGCATCTTCTACTAAGCGATCTATTCTATCTAACACAAGCTGATCCCGTTCACGAATAATTTCTTTTAATTCTTGTTCTAGAGAACCAGTCACTAATTTCTTATCAGTTAAATCTTCAATTATATGCAAAAGAGCAAATTCCTGTTTAGCAAATCTCCTACCATAAAACCAAAAGATTAAAAACCCAACTACAATTAATCCTACACTAATTAAATGAACATACCAGCTCATTTTAAACAACAAAAAGCCAAAACCAACTATCCCCGCGATTTGAATCCAAGGGTATAAAGGAGATCTAAATTTTGGTCGGTAGTTATGAACTTTACTTTGGCGCAAAATTATCACCGATAAGCTAGACATGATAAAAGTAAGAATCAGTACCGTTGAAGCAGTTTCAACTAAAATTTCAAGTGACAAAAGCAGACTAAAAAGGATGGTCAAACCAGTTGTAATGATTGCTACATGTGGAGTGTCAAACTTTGAATTTATATTAGAAAGTTTCCTTGGTAGCAGTTTATCCCGGCTTAACGCCAAAAGATATCTTGATGCAGACATAATTCCAGCATTAGCAGTAGAGATAAAAGCCAAAATAGCTCCAATGCTCATTGCGATAAAGCCAGCTCTGCCAAAAATAACTCTACCACCATCAGAAATTGGAGTCAATGAACCATCCAGTTTTCCTGCCGGTAATATTCCAGTTGTAACTAAAACCACTGCTGTATAAAAAATTGCAGTAATTACCAGTGACAAAATCATACCTAAAGTAATTGTCCGACCCGGATTGCGAACTTCTTCAGCAATTCCTGCTACATGGAGTAATCCTCCATAAGAAATAAAAACAAAACCAGTAGTCGCAAAAACCTTCCCCCAACCATGAGGAATAAAAGGTTTAACCAATTCAAGTTGAAGATGGCCAAAAGCAGCCACAATATATACAGCCAATAGGCCAAAAATACCTGCAACTAGAAATATTTGAGCCCGGGCTGCTTGATGAATTCCCGCTAAATTTATAACTACAAAGATAAAACATAAAACAGCCCCAGCTAAAAGTCCATGAATACTTGCAACCAAAGATATAAAAGTTGCCATACCTACAACCGCAAAGGCACTTTTTAGAGATAATGAAAACCAGCTAAGAATACCAGCTATCGAACCAACCCCCGGACCAAAGCTACGCATAATAAAAAAATAATCACCGCCTGCCTTTGGCATTGCAGTAGTTAACTCGGCTATGCTTAATACTCCGGTAGCTGCTAATACCCCCGCTAGCAAATATGACCAAACAACTCCCGGCCCAGCCATAGCGTGAGCCAAACCAGGAATAACAAACAAACCAGAACTAATCATTGCCCCTGATGCTACTGCAAAAACATGGATTAAACCTAGACTTTTAGAAAGATTTCCTTTTTTGTTCATATCCTCTAATTTTACCTGATTCTGTTATGAAAAGCTATTTAATCAGTATATTAATAATAAATATATCGTCTTTTATATTATTTTTAGTAAACAGATTAAGTTCATTAAGCAGCTGTTGGTTAAATAAATTTGGAGTTAGGTCCTTATTTTTTTCTAGAAAATATTCCAGCCTTTTACTACCATAAAGCTGATTCACATCATTTTTTGCCTCAACAACCCCATCAGTAAAAAGAACTATTTGATCACCTGAGTCAAACGACATCTGGTCTTGGTAGATAGTTGTTTGTTCAGCCGGTAAGCCTAGCCACCCAGTTTGAGAATTAATTCTTTTCAAATCAGCACTGACTCTTTTATAAATATATTGAGGCGGATGCCCGTAGCTAGAGTAGCTAAAGTGCATATCTTTATAGTTTAACTGGCCGCAAAAAGCACTTAAGTACATATTGGTTTGAGAAAAATCACTTCGGATAAAACTATCAAGCTCTTTTAAGATTATACCCGGATCTTTACTCTCTTTAGCAAGTCTTTCAAACTCTATATGTAAAGAATTAACTAAAAGTGCAGCTGAGACGCCATGGCCGGTAACATCACAGATAATAAAGGTAAGCTTATCTTGGCTAGGAAAACTAAACCGTCCGTAGTCACCACCCATATAGTAGGCTGGCAGATAAGTAGCTGCTATTTGACACCTTTTTGTGTCTATCGAATGAGGGACAAGCCGAGTATGAACTCGTGTTGCTAGCTCAAGTTCATTCTTCATTTGATCATTTTTTTCTTCAACCTCTTTAAAAAGAACAAAATTTTCAACCTCTCGCCGGTTCTCTCTATTACGAATAATAAAACAAACTATAAAACCTATAGATAAAAGTAAAAATCCATCAAAATACCAATAAGTTCTTAACTCTATAGCTTCAGAAAAGTAACTCTTAAGGTAAAAACCCAAATAAGCATAACTAATAAAATGAAAAAATGATAAATAGACTATTTCTAGTGAACGCCAAGGAATTATAAAAGAAACTAAAAATAAAACTAAAAGATAAAGTGAAGCTGCTGTATCTACATATTGATAATAGATAATGCTTATTGCAGTAACTACCCCTAGTAAAAAAACAATAAAAAAATAAGCAGTTAACTTTGCAATTATTAATTTATTTACTTTCCTGCTAAGATAGATAGTTAAAGCACTAACTAAAAGCAGCATAATCCAGACCGATAGTTCAATTAACTGAAATTCTTCGGGAACAACAATAGCACTTATTATGGTTATACAACTATACAAGATAATAGTTGATAGGCAAAGTAATTTTAATCTTTTTTTAATTAAAGAAGTTCGCCGGAAGATAAATTCACTTAAATATTTGGCAGGTATCTTTTTTTCTGCATTTATCAAGCTCACTAAAGACTACCTCAATAAATTGCTAATTTTAATGATTATTTTATTTTTAAACTTTTATCTATTAAACTAAAAAATATTTTATGATTTATCTTTTGAAACAAAACTACTTAAACCGTTTCTTTTTACCCTTCCTTTTAGCTCTTTCAACTAGCGGTTTTCTACCTGATTGCAGTTTTTTAAAAGCATCTAAAATCTTCTCAGCTTCTTTAAAAGAAACTGTTATAAATGAGAACTTATCAAAAACACTGACATCACTTATCTTCTTCTGGTCTATCTTTGAAGCTTTTCTAATCATATCTACTATCTTAGAGGCAGTCATTTTATCAGCTTTCCCCTTAGCAATAAAAAGGCGGGTGGTTCCTTTTTTATCAACATAAGGTTCTTTGATTTTTGAATATTTACTTTTATCTAACTCTTGGCCAGAAGAATATTCAATTAAAGCCGATACTACATCTCTAGGATCATTTTCTTCTAGAAGTTTTTCAGCAAAAGATCCGTGTTTACCGGTATTTTTACTATTTATTAAATCAATAATACTCTTTTTAATTCTCAACTTTCTTGAGCTGATAACATCTTCAACTCCGGGAATCTTCTTTTTTCTTATATCGGTCTTTGTAATTCTTTTAATATAGACTAACTTCCGATATTCATCAGGAGTAACAAATGTAATCGCAGTTCCACTTCTTCCCGCTCTTCCAGTTCTGCCGATACGATGAACGTAACTGCGTGGATCTTGAGGCAGCGAAAAATTTATAACATGAGTTAAATCGCTTACATCAATCCCCCGAGCTGCAACATCAGTAGCCACTAAAACATTGATTCGTTTTTGCCTGAATCTATCTAAGATCCTTTCTCTTTGGCTTTGGGATATATCTCCATGGAGAGCATCTGAATCATAACCGCGAGCCCCGAGCTTTTTGGCTAATTTATCTACATTAATTTTAGTCCTACAAAAAATCAGTCCGTAAAACTCAGGTTCACTGTCAATAATCCTGCATAGAGCTTCAAATTTATTAGAACTATTTACTTCAAAATATATCTGATCGGTTAGCCCTACAGTCAGCTGATCTTGAGAGACTTTAACCAACTTATAGTCCTTCATATATTTTCTTGCTAACTTAAGTATAGGATTTGGCATAGTAGCTGAGAATAACAAAACTCGTTTATCTTTGGTAGCATAAGAAAGAATCTCTTCTACATCTTCGATAAACCCCATATTAAGCATCTCATCGGCTTCATCTAAGATAAAATAGTTCACCGCAGAAAGGTCTAAAGTCTTTCTTAATAGGTGGTCTTTTACCCTGCCTGGAGTACCTACTACAATATCTACACCTTTTTTTAACCGCTTCAACTGTAAATTTATAGATTGGCCTCCATAAATTGCGGCTACCTCTAAAAAATTACTTCCTTTCAAAGAGTTAATTTCTTCAGCAACTTGCACCGCCAGTTCTCTAGTCGGAGTCAAAATTATAGCCTGAGGAACTTTTATTTTATTAGTAATTTTTTCAACTAAAGGCAGGCCAAAAGCTGCTGTTTTTCCTGTTCCGGTCTGAGCTTGGCCCACTATATCATAATTACCTTTTAAAAATAAGGGAATAATCTCTTCTTGTATTTTTGTCGGCTCTTCAAAACCCTTTTCTTCTAAAGCTGACAACGCATTTCTACTTAAACCTAATTTTTTAAATTTTTCTAACATAATTAATAATCCTTATTACTTTTATCTTAACCAATTTCAGCTAAAACTAGTATGCATTATAACAGATTATCTATAACAATGCAGAAAAAGGTTAAATACTTTTTAGTTGTCCTAATCTTTTTTCTTGTTTTGTATTATATCTACTATAATAAGAAAAACAGCAACTAAAATAAATATCGAAAGCCAAATATTTATAAACAAAAGGCCAAATTGAGACTTACCGGTTGTAAATAACTGAGCATATTCTCGAGGTGCATCTTTCCAGACAGTCTTCGGTATAAATTCATATAAAAAATTTATTATAAAAAAGTTTAAAGCCATAAACCAAGCCAAAGCAGAACCAATTATCGAAAGTGACCTCTCTGAATATAAACTATAAATCTTAAGGCTAAAAAACAAACAAACTAACCCAAAAATTACAGGAAGTATGATTATTGAAAAAAAATCTAAAGAAATACCAAGAATAACTATCCAACTACTGCAACCAATAATTATTCCACCTAAAGAACCAACCATTGCTAACTTATTAACTTTCATCTATCTACCTCCTTGCCAGTTAAGCAAAAAGCTACTCAACCAATTTAGCCCCACACCTATAACAATGACCAGTATTTAGGACATAATTAATAAGTTTAACGTTAAATACTTTTTTACAATTCGGACAAACTAGGCCATAATCCCGCATTCTATCCTTTATAGTTTTAAAAATAAAAAATAGATTGCCTACCAATCCCCCCATAAAAAAAACTATAAGAACAATCTCTATTGTTCTGCTTAAACTTTCAACAAAGTCACCTAAGGCAATACAGCCAAACAAAAACATAAAAAATAAAACCAACCATATAGCTGAAACTCGATTCTCCTCTCTCCGGCAGCTTTCATAGCGTTTTTTTAACTCTTTGGCTGGCACCGGCCAATTCAACTTACTATATTTATACTTTTTTTTATTAATCATAATTTTTATCACCAAAAAATCCAACCATACGATAAAAATATAAATAGACCTAAAAATATTGCCAATAAGTTTATTTTCACTTCTTAAAAATAAACGGTAAGCCAAAAACACTTTTTAGAGTACTAGTTGCAACTTTACCCGGAAGCACAGCAATATCTTTTATATTTTCAGCTAAAGGCGTAATCGTTATATCCAACGTTTTGCCTAATCTAGTTTTAGAAATAATATTGTAGGCAATTAAGCGGCCAATATCCTCAAAACTATCCACATTCCTAAAGCCTTGATCAAAATCTAGGCTATAACGTCTTACAATTGGTTTTTCAAAACGAGTATTATCAATATAGTAAACATCAGATATGATCAAATGGAACATGTCTATTTCCAATTTATTGGGCTCTCTTTTACTAATTTCGCTGTGCCCCAGTTGGTTAGACTTTTCTTTTTTTAATTCATCGAGCATCTTTAAATTAATCTTTCCTTCTTGGTTTTTTATAATCGTTAATCTTTCAATTTCAAGATCAAGAAAATAGACTCGAAACTTTTTAGTCATAAAATATTCAAGAGGTCGAAAATAAAGATTTACTGCCGGTAAAAACGCTAATTCTCTTTTTTTAAATTGAGCTGGATTATAAATCGTAACTTGCTCCATACGAGCGTGAGAACCAGTAAAAGAAACATCTAGATCACCTACCGTAATTTCTATTCCGTAAGCTTGCTCAATTGCTTGTTCTAGAATTCTACTTACAATTATATTTTTTAATCCAATGAAAAGAGAAAAAATCAAGATTAATACAAAAAATATTTTCAGCAGTGTTTTTAGTTTAATCATCATTTTTAAGTATTTTTTTAATTTCAACAGTTACAAATTCCTGATCTTCAACCTTCGCCTGCTGAATAGAAAACCTCCTAAAGCTAGAGGCTCCTTTAGCTGATAAAATCTTTTCCATATAATTCAAACAGCGCTTTCTTCCGACACCGCTGCCGTAGGTAGAAAATAAAATAATATTTTTAGCTAATAGGCCCAAAACATTATCCAGATAAGTATTTAAGGCAGGTGCTGGGCCAAAGGCCCAAATTGGAGTACCCAAACAAATTAAACCATAATTTGATAAATCAAAATTAACTTCTGCAATTTTTGCCCTTTTATGACTAAATGCTCGCTGGCACTGGCCCAGAAATGATTTCGATTCATCCAGAGCTATCAGCTCTAATTCTTCTGCCGAACCTTTTTGACTTAGTAATTCAGTCAACACTTGCGCGACTTTTTTAGTATTTCCGCTATAAGAATAATAAACAACTAAAGACCTCATGTTCTTATATTATAACAATTTTTAAACAATCCTATTTTAGCCGGATCCGTTTGACTTTTCCGTCTTCCCAAACAGCAAGAGGACGGCCATCCTTTTTGTGCTGAGCGACAACTTTTTTTATTGCCTTTTTCATTGCTGCTTCTGCTTTATCAAGTATTGTCATCCGTTTTTTCATATCTTGACTCCGGTTTTTTCAATAAT
>JAIPHU010000007.1 GCA_021735045.1 Candidatus Omnitrophota bacterium
TTAAATTTATCGGCCTGCCAGCGGCCTCTTAAAGTGATTAAATGTTTTTGACTGAGGCTAGAAATACTGCTTTTTTGCAGCCGAAACGATAGGTAATCTGCGTTTACTTTTTCAATTTTTCCGTAAAGGATGAGGCTGGATTTGGGATAGTTTTTAGTTTTAGTAGTTTTTAAAACTAAGTTATGGTTTTTATCTAATTTCCAGGTGCCGATGAGTTTAATTTTATCGGGTAAGTCTTGTTCTTTTTTCCACTTTGGTGGTTTATCTAGGATATAAATAAGATTATTGTTTTTATCTGTTGTGAATAAACCTTTCATCAGCGTTACTTTTTAAAAAAACTAAGAACTACTTTAATTACGTAATCTATTTTAGATTTTTCCATAAGCGGATAAATGGGCAGGCTAACAACCTCTTTAATAACTTTATTAGTATTTTCCAACTTATAAGGAACTTTTGCCGTCTTAAAAGCTTTCATCTTATCGAGGCTGACTGGATAGTAGCTTCTGGCAGAAATTCCTTTTGAATTCAAATAGCTGATAAATTTAGCTCTTGTTTTAGCAGAAACTTTTATAGTGTACAGGTGATAGACATGTGAACATGGCATAGCGCATGGCGCATGGCGCATAGAGTTTAATATATTCTCAGAAATTCTTCTTTTCTTTACGCTATACTCTCTGCGCTTTGCGCTTTGCTCAGAAGGTATCTGGATGTCTTTAATTGAAGAAAAGGCTTGATTATACTTTTGGGCGATTTGGATTCTTTTTTTATTGAAGGTATCAATATGTTTTAACTTCGCTAATAATACTGCGGCTTGAATTGAGTCTAGACGGGAATTGTAACCGCAGTAATCTGCTTTGTATGAGTCAGTTTGGCCATGGTTGCGTAAAACCTTGATTAATTCAGCATCTTTTTTATTTTTTGCAGTAACCAAGCCGCCATCACCAAAACCACCGAGATTTTTAGAAGGGAAAAAACTAAAGGCGCCAAAATCTCCGATAGTACCTAACTTCTTATTTCTAAAAGAAGCCCCGAAACTCTGTGCACAATCTTCTACAATAAATAATTTATTATCTTTAGCTATTTTTTTAATCGCAGCCATCTGGCAACTTCTACCATAAAGATGAACTGGAATAATGCCTACTGTGTTTTTAGTAATAGCTCTTTTAATATTTTCAGGGCTAATATTAAAAGAATCAGGGTCAATATCTACAAATACCGGTTTTGCTCCGGCCCTAATTATTACCTCTGCAGTTGCTAAAAAGGTAAAAGGCGTAGTTACAATTTCATCATCTTTATCAAAAAACTCTTTTTTCTTAAATTTTAAACAAGCGACACGTAAAGCAAGCAGCAATGCATCTGTACCGGAGGAAACCCCAATTGCATAGTTTATACCTAGATATTTAGCAGCCTTTCTTTCAAATTTCTCTACCTTAGGCCCAAGCACCCATTGTTGACTGCTAAAACAATCTTTTAACTGCTTATCAACATCTTCCTTTAAGAATTTATATTCTGGCTTTAAATCTAACAAAGGTACTTTCACTTTAACCTTTATCCTTTATCCTTTAACCTTAAACGAAAGTAATCGACTGTTTTTTCTAGACCTTCTTTAAAGTTAATTTTTGGTTGCCAATCTAATCCTTTTATAGCTTTACTAATATCGGCAAAAGTTTTCCTTACGTCACCAGGCCTAGGTTTTAGATAGTCCGGCTTTAGGTCTTTTTTCGTTAAATCTTTTAAGAGTTTATAAAGCTGGTTTACTGAATAAGGGGCGCCTCCGGCAATATTAAAAACTTCCCCTCCAATATCATCTTTGGTCAAAGCCAAAATATTAGCTTCAACTACATTATCAATATAAGTAAAATCTCTTTCTTGCTGGCCGTCTCCATAAATCGGAGGGCTTTCATCGCTAAGTAAAGATGTTATGAATTTAGGAACTACTACTGCATAGCGATTCTCAAGCGATTGACGCGGGCCGAAAACATTAAAATAACGCAAACTAACTACATCAACTCCATAAAGCTGGCTAAAAAGAGACCCGTAATGCTCATCCATCAATTTGGTTGCCGCATAAGGCGATACCGGTTTGGGAGAATCAGTCTCTTTTTCGGGAAAGTCAAAACGTTCGCCGTAAACTGAGCTGCTTGAGGCAAAAACTATTTTTTTTATCCCTTTCTCTTTGGCTTTTAAGAATAATTTTAAAGTCCCGGTAACATTAACCTCATGAAATTCAAAGGGGCTCTCAACTGATTTGGGTACGCTGCGTAAAGCCGCCTGATGACAAATTAAATCAATACCTTCTAAGGATTCTTCTAAAGCTAAATCATCAGTTAAACTTTTTTCGATAAATTTGATTTTATCTAAATTATCTTTTATATTTTCTAATTTGCCGGTTATTAAATTATCTAAAACAGTAACTTCTGCACCTAATTCAATTAATCTATCTACAATATGGGAACCAATAAACCCCGCCCCACCGGTAACTAACACTTTCTTGTCTTTTAATTCTTCCACAACTTAAAGCCTCTTAACATTTTTATAATCTTTTTTGTAAACATTTCTGGTATCAAATATTAATTTTGCGTTTTTTCTAATCCTTTGATAGTCAACCCCTTTATGGCCGGTAACCACAACTACGCAATCATATTTTTTTAAATTTTTAATGCTAATAGATGCCCTCTTTAAATTAATACTGCTAACCTTTAGATAAGGAACTAAAGGGTCGTAATAATCTACTTTTATTTTTCTTTTTTGCAATTTTTCAATAATATCTAAGGCCGGAGATTCTCTTAGGTCTTTTACATCTTTTTTATAAGTTACCCCTAAGATTAAAATTTTAGAATTATTTATTTTTTTCTTGCCTAAAGCTTTATCTACCCGCTTGATTACATAATCAGGCATAAAGTGATCGATATAAGAAGCTAAATCAATCATTTTAGTTTTAAACCCCATCTTTTTTGATTTCCAGGATAAAAACTTGGGATCAGTAGGAATACAATGCCCGCCGATACCCGGGCCGGGATAAAAAGGCATAAAACCAAATGGCTTTGTTTTTGCCGCCTCAATTACCTCCCAAATACTTATCCCCAGCTTCTCAGCCACTATGGTAAATTCTAAGATTAAAGCAATATTAACTAACCTGTAGGTGTTTTCAAGCAGTTTAGAAGTTTCAGCCACCTCAGGACTTGAGACCGAATGAACTTCTTTTATTATCTTAGAATAAAGGCTCTTTGCCAGCTTAGTTGACCTAGAAGATAGGCCTCCCACTAGTTTAGGTATCTTTGTGACAGGATGTTTTTTATCACCTGGGCTTACTCTTTCCGGAGAAAAACACAAAAAGAAATCTTTTTCTTCTACCAAACCGCTCTTTTTTAACTCTGGCAATACCACTTCTCTGGTTGTAGTAGGGTAAGAAGTACTTTCTAAAATAATTAACTGGCCTTTTTTTATATATTTTTTAATAGTTTTGGAAGCTTTTTTTACAAAGGATATATCCGGAGTTTTTACTTTTCGCAGTGGAGTAGGTACACATATAATAATAATATCAGCTTTTCCTATACACCTTTCATCCTTAATAGGCATAAATTTATTCTTTTTAATTAGTTTCAAAGGCTGATTTGATTCTATATCGGCAATATATTTTTTTCCTTTCTCAAGGCGTTTTATCCGCTTACTATTGGTATCATATCCATAGACAAAAAAATTCTTTTTAGCAAAATTTACCACCAAAGGCAACCCCACATAACCTAGGCCGATTATGCAAATTTTTGCTCTCTTTTTGTCTATTTTCGCTTTTAGCTGTTTGTAGTTATTCATTTTTGGTTAATGGATTAATACGAGGATTTTGCCCCGTCGAAGGTCTGGTCAAAGCCTACATTTATATCCGGATAAGCTTTAAGCCTAAAGGCCAACCAAAACGTTAAGTCTTT
Source organism: Candidatus Omnitrophota bacterium (assembly GCA_021735045.1). GTDB lineage: Bacteria > Omnitrophota > Gorgyraeia > Duberdicusellales > 4484-171 > PXAH01. Next base: position 3,927 of record JAIPHU010000007.1, read on the forward strand.
TCCACCTTCATCTTGACGGTCTAGATATACACCTACATCCATCCACCAGCAATGAAGGTCAACTCTAAAAGCATACTCCTGTCTTTCTAGGTCACCGGTTGAATATTCATAACGCATATAGTTTTTAAACTGTAGCTTAGGGGTTAAGTTATAAGTAAAATCTAGAGTACCTTGTGAATCCTCCCCTTTATAATAACGATGCCCCAGAGCCACCGAATACCTGGACTCATCTTTTATCTCATCTTCATATTGGATTGGTACAGTCTCTTGACTCTTAAAAGTTAAATCCGCATTAATTTCTTTAAACGCGTCTTGGGTAAAATTATATTCGACATCAGAGTTAAAGGAAATCTTTTTTATTGGATATATCTCTAGGTCAGCTTTTGCATTATCAAAATGGCTGCCGATACCGCCTTCATCATTTATCCGGTATTCAACTGACGGAGAAAAATATAAAAAATCCCAGGTTCTTTGCTCGTTTTTTGCCTGCAATTTATTTTTAAGGCGAAAGATAATACTTTCTTTACGTTCCAGGTCATCCTCGTCATCAAATTGAAATAAATTATTATTTGAAACTGTTGGATCATGAATATAGTTATATTCAATCTCAGGAGTTAAAACATGGCGCATTTCATCTATATCTTGGCCAAAAAAACTAAAAGAATAATCTAGGTTCTTATACAACTTTGTATTTAAAGTTATCCCCATAGTAGGCGCTACCCTTAAGATATTATCCTTGCCAAACTTATTACGAGAATAATAACTGGTATAAGCTCCCAGATAAGGATTAATTGAAAGCCAAGCTATTCTATCTTGATAACTTAATATATTTTCAGAATAAATCCGAAAAGCATCGTTGGTTTCACCAGAGTCAGCTGTGGTGTCTCTTAAGTTGCCTAGCTTATCAATTGATTCAAAATAAAATTTACTTTTACCTAATTTTTGCCGGTAAAAATTATATTCTAGCTGAGGTAGGTATTCGGATTCATCAAAAAAACGATTTACCCTTTTTTGAACAAATAAAGAAAGACTTGAATTATTAAAAGAATAGGTGGTAAGTAAGTAACTCTCCGGCTCCGGTTCTATATCAAATTCTTGCTCAAAGAAATCTTTCATAAAATACTTATCTGAAAACTTATGGAACTCACTGGTTACCGAGAGCCTGTTTGTAGGCTGCCAACTATAGGAAAATTGAGCTTTATACCGGTCATCTTCGAAATCAGAGTCATTTTTTCTTTCCGGATAATCATCAAAAAGCTCTGACCTGTTTTCTAATTTATAAAGATCATCCTTAATTCTATAATATTTAATTAAAGCTTTTCCGTAATCTTTACTTTCAAACTTATGGTTTATTCCTGTACCCAAGCCTCTATCTTGATACCAATCAAAACTAACTTTACCTTTATTATTTTCATCTAAACTATAGCGCCAACGGGTAAGCATATAGTAACCCCAATCACTATTTTTCCCCGGAATAACTTCAACCGGAAAAGATTTATCTTTCAGGCTTTGGGAAAAATAAGGAATATAGAAAATAGGAAAATCCCCTACTTTCAGCACCATATTCTTAGCTACTACTTTTTGGCCCGGATAGATAATTATTTTTTTGGCAACTAGCCTATAGTGAGGGTCTTCTAGGTCACAAGTTGTAACATAGCCCTTATTTAATACATACTTATCTTTTTTTTCTTTTTTGACTTGATCGGCCTGGCCATGAAAGGGCGGTTGGGTTATCTTTACTCTTTCTATATCAGCTTTCATGGTATTGAAATCATAAACCACGTCTTGGCCATAAGCTGTAGAGCCTTCTCTTTCTATCTTTACATCACCGATTATATGAGCCTTATTACTTTCAGCATCATAGGTGGCCTTATCACAATAGACCTTAACGTCTTTATATTCCATAGTTACGTTACCCTCAGCTACTATCTTGCGTTGCTGCTGGAGATAGTTTATCTGGTCGGCATTAATTGTAACCGGAAGAGGCCTTTCTTGAGCCAAGGCAAATAAGGAAAGAAAACTAAAAAAGATAGTAAAAATTAAAGAAAAAAGCTGTATTGGCTTTATTTTCATATATTAAATCGAAATCTTTCTAAATTATTATTATTTTATCATATAAAGAAAAAATAATCTATTTATAACTACGCCTTTTTATTCTTGATCTAACTTTTTCTTTAGCTTATCCCAGTCAGCCAAAAATCTTTTAATCCCGATATCGGTAAGCGGGTGTTTCATCAATTTTTCAATAACTGCAAAAGGAACAGTGGCAATATCGGCGCCAATTCTAGCAGCTTCTAAAAAGTGAATCGGATGCCTGATAGAGGCAACTATAATTTCGGTATCAATCCCAAAGTTATTATAAATTGTTTTAATATCAGCTACTAAATCCATTCCCTCGGCTGAAATATCATCAAGCCTGCCCACAAAAGGGGAAACAAAAGTCGCTCCAGCTTTTGCTACCAATAATGCTTGTGAAGCAGAAAAACAAAGAGTAAGGTTTGTTTTTATTCCAGCTAAAGAAAGTTCTTTAGTTGTAGCAAGGCCTTCGGTGGTACAAGGTACCTTAATTACAATATTTGAAGCAATTTTAGCTAACTCTTTAGCTTCTTTAACCATCCCTTCCTTTTCTAAGCTGGTAACTTCAGCACTAACCGGGCCTTTAACTACTTCAACTATTTTTTTAAGTTGATCGATGGGTTCACTACCTTCCCTAGATAAAAGAGTTGGATTGGTGGTAACCCCATCTAAGACCCCATAAGAATGAGCTTTTTTAATTTGTTCTAAATTTGCCGTATCGATAAATAACTTCATCCTTTAACCTCCTTAATATAAAATAAGATTCACACAGATAAAAAAAGATATACACAGATAATTTAATCTTTCCTAACTACTAAACTTTCCTTTGCTAACAGGCCTGCACCGATTATTCCGGCATTTTTTAGTTTGGCTTTCCGGAGTTTAAGGCCTTCTAAATTCGGCCACATTGCTTGCTCTTTTATAACTGAAATTAGATAAGGCCTAAACAATTTATAGGCACCAGATACTCCTCCGCCTAAAATTATTGCCTGAGGATTAAAAATATTTACCATTCCGGCTAAAAAGCGGCCTAGATAAAAAGAAAACTCTTTCCAAATACAAATTGCATTTTTTTCGCCTTTTAGGCCGCGCTGATAGATATCTTTTACTCCTTCGACTCCCTTGATGGTTCGACTGCGCTCACCAGTTGGTCGCTCAGGACTCCGCTCACTTCGTTCGCTTCGTTCCTTTTTAACAAGCTTATTATATCTTTTAACTAAATAGCTATTTCCCACAAAAGTTTCAATACAGCCGTAGTTTCCACATCCGCAACGGTTCTTTTTTAAACTTATGGGAAAATGGCCTAACTCTAAAGCACTAGTTTTTCTGCGTAAGATTTGCTGATCAAAGATAACTGAACTGCCCAAACCTGTCCCTAAGGTAAGAAAAATTGCCCGGCTTAAATTCTTACCGGCTCCTAAGCGAGCTTCGGCTAAAGCAAAAACATTAGCATCGTTATCAACTGATACAGGAATTTTTACTTTTTTCTCTAAAGATTTCTTTAAAGGGAACTTCTTCCAGCCTAAAATATTAGGTAGATAGTAGATAAAACCTTTTTCTATATTAATAATCCCTGGAGCACCGATTCCTATTGCTTTAACTTTGTATTTTTTGAAACTAGCTAATAAGGAAACTATCTCCGAAATAAAAAACTCTTTTTCTCTTAACTTGCTGGAAGAATATACTTTTTTAGCCAATATTTTGCCTTTTGAGTCTATAACCCCAGCTTTTATATATGTACCGCCCCAATCAATCCCAAGGTATGTGCTCATAACTAATTCCTCTTATATTTATTGTATTTTGTACTATTAAAAAGTTTATAACAGTATATCCTAAAACAACTATTTTTCAACCAAAACCACAGAATCCGTTTCATTTCATTCTAATGCAACAAAACAGGTTCAAACAAAAATGTTGCATAAGGCTACAAAAAAATTCTATTTTATCTGTGTTATCTGTAAAACATGCAATTAACTGTATTCTGTGACTTCTGTGGTACTCGGGAGGGCGGGATTCGAACCCGCGACCTCTGCGTCCCGAACGCAGCGCGCTGCCAAGCTGCGCTACCTCCCGATAAACATGAAATTATTTAGAGTATACCTTAATGTTTATCGGCACTGAGCTGAATTACTCAGCGAAGTGCCTTCTCGAGAAGATGTTCGTCATTTTTTCAATAGATAATCAAATTCAACGTTGAGCCAGTGGCCAGCTTTTCTAAACTTTAGGTTTGTATTGTTGTAAGTAAAAGGGATAATATCTAAAGTAAAAGAAGTCGGTAAAACTTTTTTCACAGTTAAAGAAACACCATCTAAAGCAATGGACCCTTTTTCAACTATCTTATTTTTATTTTTATTCGGTAAGTATATTTCAAACTCCCAGTAACCGCTTCTATCAGTAACCCTTTTTATCTTTAGTACTGAATCAATGTGGCCTAAAACAAAATGGCCGCCTAATTTATCTCCAACCTCTAGGGCCGGCTCTAAGTTAACTGGTTCTTTGTTTTTAAAAAATTTAATATTTGTATCAGCTAGAGTAGAAGCTGCTAGATCAAAAATAAGTTTTGATTTATCTTTTTCTACTACAGTAAGACAAGCCCCATTTATGGCAACACTGTCTGATACTTCTGTTTGTTTATAAACTAAATCAGAAGCTATCTCTAATTTAGAAATCTTGCCTCTTTTTGTAAGCTTTAACACAGATCCTACTTCCTTAATGATACCGGTAAACACTAAATAACTCCTTTGTTTTCAATAGTTTAACAGCTGTGGGCATAAAACTTAACTTAATCCAAATTATACCATAGAAAATATAAGATAAAAGAATATTCCCTTAGATAATTATTAAGTAGGGTGTACCTTTGTAGGACGTCTGCGGGGTATAACAAAACCCCGTGTTTTTTAACACGGGGCTTTATTTTATCTTATGAAGTTAAAACTTAACTTTTACTTCTTTTTCTTTTTAGTTGTTTTCTTTTTCTTAGTTGTCTTTTTCTTAGTGGATTTCTTTTTCTTAGTTGTCTTTTTCTTTTTAGCTGCTTTTTTCTTAGTTGTCTTCTTTTTCTTTGCTGCTTTTTTCTTCGTTGTCTTTTTCTTTCGAGTTGTCTTCTTTCTTGCGGCCATCCAATCACCTCCTGTTTTTTGACCCAACACTATTGGGTACCTATATATTTAATTTAACAAACTTTTTTTTAAATGTCAACCATTTAAAAAAATATTTTGTAAAAAAAATAAAAATTATTTTTTAGGAAGAGAAATTTTTTTGGCTTGGCGCCAAAGATATTCTAAATTATAAAACTCTCTGGCATTTTCGGTAAAGATATGAACTATTACATTTGAAAAATCAATTAAGATCCAATTGTAGGTTTTATCAACTTCTGAATGTTGAACTTGTATTTTTTCTTTTTTACTTTTTCTAATTATTTGATCATATATCGCCTTAACTTGGGTTGTGCTATCTCCTGAACAAATCAAATAGTAGTTACAAATTGTACTTATCTTTTTTAGATCTAAAATCACTACATCTTTTGCCTGCTTTTCTTGAGCAAACTTTGCAATTTTTTTTGCATCCGATAAACCGGTTGTATTTTTTGTTTTGATAGTATCCTCCATTTAATTCCTTATTATCGCTTTTATCTTTGTAGCTAATTCATTATCCAAGTTACCTACGGCTGATATAGAAATATTCCTAAAATCAAAGAGCTTTTTGGAAAAATCCCTTATTTGACAAGGCTCAATTGCTTTAACTTGCTTTTTTATTTTATCTAAGCTTTTAATATCTTCTGCTTTAATATAGCTTTGAGCAAAATAAAACATCCTTCCTTGTGATTGTTCTAGGCTCATCGATAACTGCCCCAGAAAATAATCCTTAGCCCTGGTTAACTCACTTTTAGTTATTGGCTTATTCTTTATTTTGTTCAGTTCTTTTTTAATCACGGATAAAGCCAGGCTGATATTTTCTTTATCTAGGCCAACCTTTATTATAAATGCACCACTATCTTTAAAATTCTTTACAGAAGTTGAAACAGCATAACATAGCGACCTCTTCTCCCGCAAACTTTCAAATAAACGGCTGCTCATATTTGCCCCGAGGATAACATGAAGAAGTTTCTGAACTATTCTTTTATCGCTTTTATAAGGTATGCTTCTAAAACCAAGACAAAGGTGTGATTGTTGAGTATCTCTTTTTTCTGTTTTTATCTTTATACCTTTTGATTTAACTGGTTTCTTTTTATATATTTTTTTTCTTTTCTTTTTAATTTTTGTTTTTATTTTTTCTGAAATTTTTGTTTTTATTTTATCAAGAGAATAATCCCCGCAAAAAGATACAACTATGTTAGAGGGAATATAAAAACTATTTTTAAAATTAACTAAGTCTTTTCTTGTTATCGCCTTCACGCTTTTTTCAGTTCCAATTATATCTTCTCCTAAAGGATGGCCTTTCCAAAGAAGGCTATCTAAGATAGTTGCCGCACAGGAGCCGGGGAGATCGTTATACATCTTTATCTCTTCTAAAACAACATCTCTTTCTTTGTTGATCTCATAAGACAAAAGTGAAGGGTTTAATACCATATCTAGGAGTATATCTAGAGTGATTAAGGTATTCTTTTTTAGAAAGTGCGCATAGTAAGCTGTCATCTCTTGGGAAGTAAAACCATTTAAGATACCACCGCGGCCTTCAATCTCTCTTTTTATTTTTTTGTAGTTATAACAAGAGCTTCCTTTAAAGACCATATGCTCTAGAAAATGAGCAATACCCTTTTGCTGTTTTTTCTCAAATCGGGCTCCGGTTTTTAAAAAGACCCCTAAGGAAGCTGTTTCAAACTCACCAAAAGAAGAATGAATTAAATTAAGAGGCCCTACTTTGACAATTTTATACATAAAAAAGGCTAAAAAGAAATCAAGATCTTAATCTCCGAACATGATCTTCTAATTTTTTTAAAAAGTTTTTCTGCTTATAATGTTTATCGATAAAATTTACAATTTCGCTTCCTACGATAACTCCATCGGAAAACGAACTAATTTTTTTAACCTGTTGATGATTATGAATACCAAATCCTACACATACCGGGGTCTTGGTTATCTTTTTTATATTTTTTATATGCAAAGATATATCACTATATTTAAGAGCTTTTGGGCCGGTTATTCCGGTAATTGAAACATAGTAGATAAAACCTTTTGAATTCTTGGCAATTTTCTTTACCCGTTTAGCTGATGTAGTTGGAGTAATGAAAAAAATAGGATCTATATCAAACCTTTTAGCTTCACCAATATAGTTATTGCTTTCTTCAAAAGGTAGATCTACCAAAATTGTTCCTGAAATTTTATTTTCTTTGGCCTTTTTAAAAAAATTAGAGAGCTTATATTGAAATACAGGATTATAATAAGACATAACCACCATAGGAATCTTTATATCTTTTTTTATTTTTTTAATATTGTCAAAAAAGCTATCTACAGTTATTTTTTGTTTTAGGGCACAAGCAGAAGCTTGTTGAATTATCGGGCCATCGGCTAGAGGATCAGAAAAAGGAAAGCCAAACTCAATAATATCAACCCCTCCCTTTTGAAGAGCAAGAAAGATATCATTTGTATAAGCTATTTTAGGAAATCCAAAAGGAAAGTAGGCAATAAAAGCCTTCTTGCCTTCTTGATTTAGTTGTTTGAATTTATCTTCTAATCTCATGAATTAACTCGCTTCTCTGTGTTTCGTTCTACGTTCTATGTTCAACGTTCTACGTTTGATAATTTTCAACGTTGAACGTCGCACGTCGAACGTTGCACAAAACTATAAATTATATTTGCGTACTATATCTAAGTCTTTATCGCCTCTGCCAGATAAACAAAGAATAACTGTTTTACCTTTTCCAAATTTAGCTAATTTTTTAAGATAGTAAACCGCATGAGCCGGTTCAAGAGCAGGAATTATCCCCTCAAACCGAGATAACAGATTAAATCCTGCAAGGGCTTGTTTGTCCGATACCGCCTGATAGTCAGCTCTTTGGATTGATTTATAGAAAGAATGCTCTGGGCCTACCCCCGGATAATCCAGGCCCGGTGCTATGGAGTGGGCATTTTTTACTTGCCCGTCTTTACCTTGTAGGATATAAGATTTTGAACCTTGAAAAACACCTGGTTTACCTTTAACCAATGAAGCAGCGCTAAGGCCTCCCTGGCCAAAACCTGCAGCTTCAACTCCAATAAACTTAACTTTCTTATCCTTATAAAATGGATGGAAAAAACCGATGGCATTACTTCCTCCACCTACACAAGCCACCAGATAGTCAGGCAACTTACCTCTTGCAGCTAATATCTGTTTTCTTGTTTCTTTTCCAATTACAGTTTGAAAATCTCTGACAATTTTAGGATAAGGATGCGGCCCAACCACTGAACCGAGAAGATAATAAGTATCAGAAACATTAGTCACCCAATCCCTGAAAGCTTGACTACAGGCTTCTTTTAACGTCTTTGTCCCAATCGTAACTGGAATAACTTTAGCTCCCAGTATTCTCATCCTAAACACATTGGCTTTTTGCCTTTCCATATCTTCCTGGCCCATATAAACCTCACAATCTATACCTAAAAGAGTCGCAGCTGTTGCAGTTGCCACCCCATGTTGGCCAGCACCAGTTTCAGCTATGATTCTTTTTTTACCCATAAACTTTGCTAAAAGGGCTTGGCCTAAAGCATTATTAATCTTATGAGCTCCACTGTGAAGTAAATCTTCACGTTTTATATAAACTTTTAAGCCCAGATAATCACTTAAAGAATGAGCATAATACAAAGGAGTAGGCCTTCCGGCATATTCATCCAGCAATGTCTTGAGTTCTTTTTTAAACTTCTTGTCCTTTTTTATATTTCGATAAGCATCTTCTAACTCTTTTAGGCAAAAAGATAAAGTCTCAGGAATAAACTTTCCGCCAAAAGAACCAAAATAACCTTTTTTATCAGGAAGAGACATTTTTTACCCTCTCAATAAATTTTTTCATTGCTTTTTTATCTTTTTTCCCGACAAGCTCTTCTATCCCACTTGCTACATCAACTCCATAAGGAGAGATTTTTATTACGTTTTTTATATTAGTTGAATCAAGCCCCCCGGAAAGAATAACTTTTTTTTCTTTTTTTATCTGAGTTTTGATAAATTTAAGAAAATCTGCTGATAAAGTCTTTTTTTCTTTTTTCTTTTCTTTAAAAGGAATATCAAACATTAAAGCATCAAGGCCTTGATAACGCAAGATAGTTTCGGCCAAATAATCCGGAAAACAAACTTTAACTACTTTATATTGAGGCATAAATTGATTACAATAAGTTACAGTTTCTTTACCGTGGAATTGTAATAGATCAAGGCCAACTGAGGAAGCAATATCAGAAACCTCCTCCTTTTTTTGATTCATAAAGACCCCTGCTTTAGAGATAAACGGGCCTAATCTAGCTATAATCTTTTTAGCTAAAGCCGGCCTAATATAACGAGGGCTCTTTTTAGTAAAAATAAAACCTAAAGCATCAGCCCCTAGTTGTTCGGCCAACAGCGCATCTTCTAAATTAGTAATACCGCAAATTTTGACTCTAATCATGATTATTATTAGGCATCGATATGGAGTTCTTTTATTTTTTCTTCTATATTATCTGCTTCCATAAAAGCATGCCCGACCAATATTGCATCAACTCCCAACCCTTTAAGAAGGAGTACATCCTTTAGAGAATTTATCCCGCTTTCTGAAACCTGGACTACACCTTCGGGAATAAAAGGAAGTAGTTTTTTTGAACGATTTATATTTATTTCAAGAGTATGCAGATTGCGATTATTTACTCCGATAATATCAGCTCCCATCTTTAAAGCTTTTCTTAACTCTTTTTCAGTGCTAACTTCAGTTAAAACATCAAGGTTTAAACTTTTTGCAAACTCATAAAGTTCTTTAGCTTGTTCAAATTCTAAAATACCCATGATCAAAAGAATCGCATCAGCCCCGATTGCTTTTGCCTCAATAATCTGTATCTTGTCTAAGATAAAATCTTTTTTTAAAACAGGCTTGGTCGTTTCTCTTTTTACTTCTTGGATATAACTATTTTTTCCCAGAAAAAAATCTTCTTCGGTTATAACCGATATTGCATTAACCTTTTGACTATCAAAAATTCTAGCTATACGAGTTGGGGAAAAATCTTTTTGTAAAATTCCTTTTGAAGGTGAAGCCTGTTTCATCTCAGCAATCAAAGATATCTTATTTTTCCGCTCTATGGCTTCTTTAAACGAGTTAACTTCACCTGATTTTTCTGCTAAAGAAACCAGAGCTTCTTTATTCCTCTTTAATATCCGGATTCTTTTCTTCTTGCTTTCAACTATAAGTGAGAGTACTTTATGCATTTTTATCTAAAAAAGTTTTAAATTTTTTCAATAAATGATACGCTTTCTTACTATCTAAAATATCGGCTGCTTTAGTTACCCCTTGTTTAAAACTTTTTACCTTATCTAATATATAAAAACAAGCAGCTGAATTAGCTAAAACAACATCTCTGGCTGGGCCCTTCTTTCCGCCTAACAGTTCTTTTATAAGCTTTGCACTCTTTTTCGGGTTACTAGTTTCAATATCTTTTAGTTTTATCTTTTTTAGGCCAAAATTTGAAGGCGATAAAGTTATTTTTTTTATCTTACTTTTATTTAACAAACAAGCTTGAGTAGAACCGGTAAGAGATATCTCATCTTTTAGGTCCTTACCAAAAACTACCAACGCTTTTTTAACCCCCAACTGTTTTAAGACTTTTGCCATCGGTAAAACAAGATCTTGACTGTATACCCCTAAAAGTTGAAAATTAGCAAAGGCAGGGTTCGACAAAGGGCCCAACAAGTTAAAGATAGTTCTCATCTTTAACTGCTTTCTGATTTGAGCAACAGTCTTTAAGGCTGGATGATAAAGCGGTGCATATAAAAAACCAATTCCGATCTCATTTATAGATTTTTCCATAACTGAAGCACCAACCCCAACATTTATACCCAACTGCTCAAGTACATCTGCACTACCTGAACCAGAAGACATAGCTTTATTGCCGTGTTTTGCAACTTTTATCCCCGAAGCTGCTACCACAAAAGCAACTGCCGTAGAAATATTAAATTTATCTACGCCCGAACCGCCTGTACCACAGGTATCTAAAACTTGCCGGTATTCATCTTCTATCCCTAAAAAACTATTGTAAATTTTTATTTTTTTAGCTCTTTTTCTAACTACTGTAGCTGCAGCTGAAATTTCAGTTTCAGTTTCACCTTTCATCTTTAAGGCTGTTAGGAAAGAAGCGATTTGAGCCGGATTAATCTTTTGGTCAAAAATTTCCTCGAAAACTTCTTTAGTCTCCTCAAAAGTTAAATTCTTTCTATCCACTAATTTAGCTATAATATTTTGAATCATAATAGTTTTATTTCTTTGCCATCTTTAAAAAATTAGCTAAAACAGCTTTACCCGCATCAGTTAAAATAGACTCAGGATGAAACTGCACCCCATAAACAGGATACTTTTTTAACTTAATTGCCATTATTGTATTATCGCTGGTTTTAGCAGTGATTTCAAATTTATTAGATAAACTCTTTTTTTCCAAAATTAACGAATGATAACGAGTGGCTGAAAAAGGATTCTTTATATTTTTAAATATCCCTTTATTTTTATGATAAATTAAAGAAGTTTTTCCATGCATAATTTTTTTTGCTTTAACTATTTTTGTGCCAAAATAAGAACCTAAACATTGATGGCCTAGACAAACTCCTAATATCGGCAGCTTCTTGTAGTATTTACCGATTAAATCAAGACTTATCCCACCGTCTTTAGGCCGGCCTGGGCCAGGAGAAATAACGATTTTATCAAATTTAATCTTTTCTAAATCTTTTAAGCTCACCTTATCATTTCTGAAACAAAGAGTTTTTGCCCCCAGCTCTTGGATATATTGAACAAGATTATAGGTGAATGAGTCGTAATTGTCGATAACTAGTATCATCATTAATTAGCCTTGGTCATCAACGAATTTACCAATCTCATACGAATATACGAATATTTATTTCTACTTATTCGTAAATTCGTAATTGATTCGTATATTCGTCGATTGATCATTTGATTCGTTTTATGTTTGCTCCTAATTTTTGCAGTTTATCTTCAATATTTTCATAACCTCGGTCAATATGATATATCCTTGAGATCTTACTGGAGCCTTCTGCAGCTAAACCAGCAACCACCAAAGCGGCTGAGGCACGCAGGTCAGAAGCTTGAGTTTGGGCCCCTTGTAACTTATTACGCCCCTCTATTATAGCATAAGGGCCAGTTTTTTGAATAAGCGCACCCATTCGATTTAATTCTGCTACATGCATAAACCGATCCGGATAAATCTTTTCATTAATCAACGATATTCCATTTGCTTTAGCCAAACAAGCCATAAACTGTGCCTGAAGATCAGTAGGAAAACCCGGATAAGGCAAAGTTGTTATATTAACCGCTTTTAGCTTCTTAGGCGGTTTTATTTCAATCTGTCTAGATTTACTACTTACTGTAATTTTAGTTCCCATCTTTCTAGATGCTTCAAATACAGAAGTAAGGTGACTAGGGTCAGCTCCTTCTATTGTGATCTTAGAACTAGCCGCCATCGCAGCAGCAACAAAAGTACCGGCCTCTATCCTATCTGGTATTACCTCAAATTCACAACCCTCTAACCTCTTTTTTCCTTTTATTTTTATCAAGGGAGTACCATAACCTTGAATTTCTGCTCCCATCTTTTCTAAAAATTGGCCTAATGCATTTATCTCCGGTTCACAAGCAGCGTGTTCAATAAATGTATCCCCTTGAGCTAATACCGCAGCCATCATCACATTCGCTGTAGCTAAAACCGATGAGCCAAACGGGCCACCGAGGTATATATGATTTCCTTTTAACTTTTTTACCTCAGCCTGGCAATACCCCTTCTTTATAGAAATATCTGCCCCTAAACTAGCTAAACCTTTAATATGTAAATTTACCGGACGCGGCCCAATAACACAGCCTCCTGGCAAAGCTACTTTGGCTTTTTTGACCTTGGCTAAAAGAGGCCCCAGGCAACAAAAAGAAGCCCGCATAGTTTTAACCAATCGATAAGGAGCCACGTGCTTTCTGGGCTTTTTTGATTCAACTACTAAAATATTATCTTTAAAACTTATCTTTTTACCTAAGACTTCCAAAATCTTAATCATTGTAGTTATGTCCCTAAGACAAGGAACATTTTTAACTACACACTTATTATCTGTAAGTAAAGTCGCTGCCATAATCGGTAAAGCTGCGTTCTTAGACCCACTTATCCTGACAGTTCCAGAAAGTTTTGATTTTTCTACAATAAATTTATCCATAATTTTATCATCTCTCTACCTCATTCTAAAAACAATAACACTCCTTACATCATCAACGAATTTACTAATCTCATACGAATATAGGAATGAATAAAAATAACGGTTAGTCGTGAACCAAGAATCAGAAACTAATTCGTACATTCGTTGATTATCTTCTATCCTCTTTTCTGCAAAACGACTCCTCGCCAATTTTTTCCGTAATCTTTAATCCACTGTTTGATTTTATATTGCCTATTTTTACAAATAATGTCTTCTATTTTCTTTTTTTGCCCATAACCAAACTCCATAATTAAGTATCCTTTGTCAGTTAGGTATTTATAGGCCTGAGCAATTATTTTTTTAATTAAATTAAGGCCGTCTTTACCTCCATCTAATGCTAATTTTGGTTCATAACTTAAGCTGCCTTTGATGTTTTCACTTTCTACATAAGGAGGATTGGTTATGATTAAATCAAAACTATCTTTTTTAAACGCAGAAAATAAGTTTGAATTAACAATTTTAACCTTTGTACCCAAATTAACAGCATTTTCTCTGGCTAAAGCTAAACTTTTTAAACTTAGATCTGAAAGATATACCTTTAGGTCAGCTGTTATTAATTTATCTAGACTAATACCAATATTTCCACAACCAGAACATAAATCTAGAATTTTCTCTAAACTATTTTTACTAATAAGTTCTTGAGCCGCTTCAGTCAATAGTTCAGTTTCAGGCCTAGGGATTAAGGCATCTTTATTTACTTTGAAACTAAAACCAAAAAACTCTTCTCTATCTAAAGATAAAGCTAAAGGAACCCCTTTGGATCTATCAACTCTTATCTTATCTAATTTTTCTATTTGTTTTTTACCTAAAAGCCGATTGCCCTCTCTAGATAAAGAAACTAACCCATCTCTGGCAAAACCCTTAAATATAACGTTTAACTCTGATAGACTAAAATTTCTTTTATTTTCCTTATACCAATCCTTTAGCTTCATATATCTTCTTTCTTTCCTCATTGATCAATGGTTTAACAACCTCATCAAGATTACCTTCTAATATTTGATCAAGTTTATAAATAGTGAAGTTAATCCTATGATCTGTTACTCTTTTTTCGCCAAAGTTATAAGTACGAATCTTTTCGCTTCTTTGGCCACTTCCTACTTGAGTCTTGCGCAACTTACTAACCTTGGAAGCTTCTTCCTCCATCTTTTTTTCCATGATTTTTGCCTTGAGGACCCGAAGAGCCTTGGCCCTATTTTTTATCTGAGAACGTTCATCTTGACAACTCACTATAACACCAGTAGGAAGATGAGTCATCCTCACCGCCGAGTCTGTCACATTGACATGCTGGCCACCGGCTCCGGAAGCTCTATAGGTATCAATTTTTAAATCATCCGGTGAAATTTTTAGCTCGACTTCTTTTGGTTCAACCAATACCGCAACTGTCACTGTAGAAGTATGAATCCTTCCTCCTGATTCGGTAGTAGGAACTCTCTGGACCCGATGAACTCCACTTTCAAACTTAAGGCGGGAAAATGACTTTTTACCTTTTAAAGAAAAAACTATCTCTTTAAATCCGCCGATTTCGGTTAGATGAGAACTCAAAACCTCTACCTTCCAGCCTTTCTTTTCTGCATACTTGGTATACATCTTGTAAAGATCACCAGCAAAAAGCGAAGACTCTTCTCCTCCCGCTGCAGCTCTAATTTCGATAATTAAATCCCTCTCCGGCTCATTTTCCTCAAAGAGTTTATTTTCTATATTCTTTTTTGTTTTTTCTATTTTTTTATTAACTTCTTCTAATTCAGACTGGGCTAACTCTTTCATCTGATCTGCCTCTTCTTCCAACATCTCTTTAAGCTGTTTTTTTTCTTTCTTAAGCTTTTCCTTCAATTCAACAAGATCAATTAAATCTTTTAGGTAAGAATAACGCTTTGCTAATTTTTTGTAGTAATCTCTATTAGCTAAGGTTTCAGGCAGGGAGAGTTCTTTTTCTATTTTGTCATACTCTTTTTTTAGTTTTGTAAGATCAATTTCCATGCTCAAATTCGAAATATACAATGCCAAATAAACAAATTACAAACAATATACAATATACAACTTCCAAACCGGAAAGTATGTTGCTTTTTCTGAATTTATAAATCCTTTATTCTTTTTTGTTTATTGGATATTGCAATTTGTGATTTGTTTGTAATTTGGAATTTGTTTATTGTTTATTTCGTGCTTTTATCTTCCTTTACCCTTGCTCTTTTTGTACTTCTTATAGAACTTGTCTACTCTTCCTTCCGAGTCAACAAATCTTTGCTTTCCGGTAAAAAAAGGATGACACTTAGAACAAATTTCTACATTTATCGTTTCTTTTGTAGAACGAGTGTGAACTACATTCCCACAAGCACACATAATTGTAGATTTTTTATAGTTAGGATGTCCTTTCTTTTTCATCTCTTACCTCCATAATTTTCTTTGTTTTTTAAAACTAAAATTTAATTCGTTAACTTCTTCTAACTTATCTAGCTATTGATGGAACCAATAATTGCTTTTTTCCAAGACAAGTAGCTTTTGCTGTCGCAAAAGATTGGTTTCATCTCTTACCTCCATAATTACTTTAATATTTATCATTTTGTTCTACGTTCAATGTTCTACGTTCTACGTCAATAATATTTTTCAATAACGTTGAACGTCGCACGTTGAACGAATAGTTAAATAGCTATGAATCATGTATTATATCACTTTTTTTCTAAAGTAAGAAGGAATTCTATGTTATTTTGAGTTTTAGATAATTTTTGGATTAAAAGTTCAAGAGCTTCAGCAGAGCTTAATTCATTTAACCCTTTTCTTAGCAACCAGATTCTTTTAAGCTCATCCGGGTTAATCAATAACTCTTCCCTTCTTGTATTTGATCTTTTTATATCAATTGAGGGATAAATTCTTTTTTGAAAAATAGTCCTGTCTAAAGTAATCTCCATATTACCTGTACCTTTAAACTCTTCAAAGATTACATCATCCATACGAGAACCGGTATCAACCAAAGCTGTTGCAATTATAGTCAAGGATCCGCCTTCTTCTTCAGCCCGAGCTGCCCCAAAAAATCTTTTTGGTTTATGCAAAGCATTGGAATCTATACCCCCTGACAAAATTCTGCCTGAATGCGGCTCAACTAAATTATAAGCTCTAGCTAAACGGGTAATAGAATCAAGCAAAATTACTACATCTTTTTTATGCTCAACTAATTTTTTTGCCCTTTCAATCACCATCTCCGCTACTTGAATATGCCTTTGAGCTGGTTCATCAAAAGTAGAACTTATAACTTCACCTTTAACAATATTTTCCATTTCAGTCACTTCTTCCGGCCTTTCATCGATTAAAAGGACCATCAAAGTAACGTCAGGATAGTTTTTCATAATCCCATTTGCTACCTTTTGCAAAAGTACAGTTTTACCACTATAAGGAGGTGCAACAATTAAACCCCTTTGGCCTTTACCAATAGGACACAATAAATCTAGAACTCGAGTTGACAGTACCTTTGGCTCTGTCTCTAAGATAACTCTTTCTTTGGGATAAATAGGGGTCAAGTTGTCAAAAAGAACTCTATTTCTAGCTTCTTCAGGATTCTCATAGTTTACTGCTTCAACTTTTAGTAAAGCAAAATATTTTTCACTGTCTTTAGGAGGACGAATTTGTCCACTAACGGTATCTCCTGTCCTTAAGGAAAATTTCCTAATCTGAGAAGGAGATACATAGATATCATCCGGTGAAGGCAGATAACTATAGTTTTTCGAACGTAAAAAACCAAAGCCTTCCGGTAAAACCTCTAGGACTCCATCACCAAACATAAAACCCTTTTTCTCGGTTTGAGCCTGTAAAATTTTAAAAATAAGTTCTTGCTTCCTTAACCCACTTATCCCGCCTACGTTAAGGCGTTTAGCAATCTTATTTAATTCAACTGACTTTAACTCTTTCAATGTTCCAATATCAACACTATCGTCAACTTTTTGTTCTTTTTTCTTTAAGTCTTGTCTATCTTTTGCCACAATAAACTAACCTCCTTTTCTAGATTTTCTAAACCTAAATTATTTTCTAATATAAAATCCGCTTTTTCTAACTTTTTCTCTTTAGATAAATATAAAGATAACCTTTTGGCGATCTCCTTATCACTGAACTTATAGTTTTTCTTTAACCTTTCTACTAAAATATCTTTTTTAACCTCCATTAAAATAGTTTTATCAAATAATCCTTCTAGATTTTTCTCAAAAAGAAGAGGAACCTCAGCAAGATAGGCTTCTTGTTTTTCTTTTGATTCAAACCATTTATTCAATAACCTGATAATTTCAGGATGAACAATTTGTTCAAGTTTTTCTAGCTTTTCGGAGTCATTAAATACTACCTGAGCTAACTTATCCCGAGAAATATATCCTTCTAACTGAACATCAGGAAAAGCCTCTACTACCTTTTTATAAACTGGATGATTGGGATTTTGATAAAATTGATGAATTTTTTGGTCACAGTTAAATGTTTTTGCCCCAAGTTTAGCAAATAACCTACTAACTGTAGTTTTTCCACTCCCGATTACACCAGTTAAGCCAATCTTAGACATTTTTATTTTACTCTGCTGCTTTAGCTAGGCCTTGATAAAGATCTAGGTATTTTTTTGCAGCCTTCTTCCAGGAAAAATCTTTTTTCATGTTAACTTTAACAACTGAGTTCCATTTCTTTCTATCTTTAAATAACCTTTGCGCCTTTTTAAAAACTTTAATCAAACTGTTTTTATCATATTTTTTTAAAGTAAACCCGGATCCTCCTCTAGATATATCAGACACAGTATCAACCAAGCCACCGGTTAAGTTAACTAAAGGAATTGTCCCATATTTAAAGCTAATCAATTGGGATAAGCCACAAGGCTCAAACCGTGAAGGAAGCAAAAAAACGTCTGAGGCAGCATAAATCTTATGAGCTAGAGTTTCATCAAAATCAATATGGAGAGAAAAATTATCTTTATTATTTCTTTGGATTTGCTTAAGCTTTTTATGATATTTAATATCACCGGTTCCTAAAATTATCAACTGCGACTTATCCAGTATAGATTCTATACTTTCGGTTAAAATATCTAAGCCTTTTTGTTCGGTTAACCTGCTTACCATTCCAAATAAAAGCGTGTCTTTATCCTGGCAAAGCCCTGTCTCTTTTTGCAAACTAAGTTTGTTCTCTAATTTTTTCTTTAAAGATTTCCTATATTTGGTATAGATAAAATCGTCATCCTTAGGATCCCAAACATTATAATCTATACCATTTAAAATACCTCTTAGACAGTTTTTTTTCTCAGCTAATACCCCTTCCAGGCCACAGCCAAACTCTTTTTTCTGAATTTGCCTGGCGTAAGTAGGGCTAACTGTAGTTATTGCATCTGAAAAAATAATCCCCCCTTTTAGGAGATTAATCTTTCCGTAAAACTCTAGATAGTGCATATTAAAATAGTCCCAGGAAATACCTAGATGCTCAAAATCCTTCTTAGCAAATATCCCTTGAAAGACTAAATTATGAATAGTAAGAATAGTTTTTGTATCTTGAAAAAAATCATCATCTTTATAAAAAATATTTAGATAGATACTAACCAAAGAAGTTTGCCAATCGTTGTTGTGAATGATATCTGGAGAAAAATTAATCTCTTTTAAAACTTTAAGTATCTGACGAGAAAAAAAAGAAAATCTTTCTAAGTTATCCGGATAATCACCAGTTTCAGTTGTATAGAGATAATCCCTTTTAAAAAAATGTTCATTTTTTATAAAAACAACTTCAACACCTTGATGTTTTATTGTAGCAAAATCATCAAAATGCTTATCTGGTTTTATTCCTTTATACCAAGGCATAAATATCTTTACCTGATGGCCTAAGGCAGCCAAGCTTAAAGGCAGAGCTCCACTGACATCAGCTAATCCACCAGTCTTAGCAAAAGGATATACTTCTGAAGAACAAAATGCTATATTCATATTATTTTTGCATCAGCCCAATTTTTACCGGCTTTGATATTTACTTTAAGAGGAACAGATAAATTAAAACCGTTTTCCATCTTATCTTTTAATACTGGCAAAAAACCTTCTAAAGCATCTTTTGCTACATCAAAAACAAGTTCATCATGAATCTGCATAGTTAAGTTAGCATTTATTTTTTTCTTGGTTATTTCCTCATCTAGTTTAATCATAGCTATCTTTATTATATCGGCACAGCTACCTTGAATCGGAGCATTTACTGCCTGTCTTTTAGCAAATTCATAAAGACGCGGGTTGCTGCTATTAATTTGAGATAAGTTCCTTTTCCTCTTAAAAATTGTCTCGGCATAACCATCTTTTTTAGTTTTGCTAACTACTTTTTCTATATATTTTTCTACTTTTGGATAACGGCCAAAGTAGTTTTGGATAAACTCTTGAGCTTGGCCAAAACCTATTCCCAGTTCTTTAGCTAATCCATAAGGACTCATCCCATAGACTATCCCAAAATTTACTTTTTTAGCAATATTTCTTTGTGCATCAGTTACATCTTCTTCTAAAAGATCAAAAAGTAAAGATGCTGTGTATCTATGAATATCTAAATCTTTACCAAAAGCTTCTCTTAAATTCTTATCTTTGGAGATATGAGCTAAAATTCTTAGTTCTATCTGGGAATAATCCCCGCAAACTATAAAACCACCTTCTTCTGAAGGGACAAAAGCTTTCCTTAACTGAGATGAAAATTCTCCTTTTACCGGGATGCTTTGTAGGTTCGGCGAAGAAGAAGAAAGACGTCCAGTTTGAGTTCCAGTTTGGTTAAATTGAGCATGCAACTTATTGCCAAACTCTTGCACCTTTTTAATTAAAGGAAGCAGATAAGTATTTTTTAATTTGCTTAACTCCCTATATTGCAATATATCTTCTGCTATTGGATGATTTAGGGCTAAACTTTTTAAAACTTCTTCGCTAGTCGAATAGCCTGTTTTTGTTTTCTTCAGCGGTTTAATGCCTAGATCAGAAAAAAGCAGTTCTTGAAGCTGTTTAGGAGAGTTCAAGTTAAGCTCTCTTTTAGCTATTTTAAAAATCGCTTTTTTTATTCCAGATATTTTTTTATCTACTTTAGATAAAACTTTTTCTAATTGCCTTATATCTATATTTATCCCTTGAGACTGCATCTTATAAAGTATCTCCACCAAAGGCATCTCAATATCAAAGAAAAGTTTATCTAGATTATCTTCGGCTAACCTTTCTTTTAAAATTTCATATAACTTTCCAATAAAATATGGATATGACTCTAGTTTAATCTCTGAATAATATTTACCTAAAAACAAAACAACCAATGAAGATAGACTATAGTCTGATATAGATGAATCTACCAGATAGGAAGCTATCTTTATATCAAATGTTTTACCTTTGATACCTAAGCCAGGACAGTTTACCATTTGATCTTTTAGTTCAAATGTCACCTTTTCTATAGAAGAATCTGTAAGAACCGGCCTAAACTTCTCTAGCTTTTCTTTGTATAAACTATCTTTATCTAAATCATAAATATATATATCTTGAGCATCAATAAAATATATAAAAGGTAACTGAGAATTAACTTTAGCCGGATCTAGACTTTTCCCATTTTTTACTTTTATCTTATTAGATTCATCTTGGCTAAAAAACTTATCTTTGGGTATTTTAAACTCTAACTCAGAAAAAAGACTAACTAAACTATCTTTATCGACTTTATCTTTTTTTAACTGATCTACTTTCATTTTTAGCTTTGGTTCTGCTAGCTGGGCCAGTTCTTTACTTAAGATGATTTGTTCTTTATTGTCTTTTATCCGCTTGGCTTCTTTAGGACTTAACTTATCTAGATTTTTAAAGATATTATCAATACTGCCAAACTCTTTAATTAATTTAGTAGCGCCTACTTTTCCAATTCCCTTTGCTCCAGGGATATTATCCGAAGCATCGCCTAATAAAGAAAGATAATCCGCCATATAACAAGGTTTAAAACCATACTTTTTAATAAAATCCTGCTGCTTATAAAATTTTTGCTCTCGGTAGTTATAAACAGAAATACCTTCATTAGCCAAAAGCTGGTAAAGGTCTTTGTCTGAACTAACCACTACCACTTGCCTGTTTTGGTTTATCGCTTCTTTAGCTAGTGAAGCTATAACATCATCAGCTTCATATTTTTCTTTTTCAACAGTTTTTAAACCTAAAGCTTTGATTAATCTGCGAATTATAGGAAATTGTGATTTTAGTTCATCGGGCAAAGGCGGCCTTTGTATTTTATAGTCTTTATATTTCTTTTGCCGATGAGTTTTTCTCGATACATCAAAGCAAATACCGATAAATTCAGCTTCTTGTTCTAAAATAAGCTTTTTTAAGGTCCGGTAGAACCCATAAACAGCCCCAGTGGGAACTCCAGATGAACTACTAAGTTTTATCGCAAAATGAGAACGATAACATAAGGAAGTGCCATCAATCAAATATAATTTTTTATTAGACATCAATATTTAGAATTATGAATAAAGGAGTGACTATTATTTATCTTATTTGGGAAACATCTTTTTGGGTAATGCGAAAAACAGAATTAAGTGCGCTTTTTAACCTATCTGCCGCTGAAAGATAATCATTATTTTCTATGTATTCTAGTGCATCTTTAGTATCTACAAGAGCACTCTGCCTTAAATGGAAACTTTTAGATTTTTCCATTATTTTTTTTGCTTTCTCTTTAAGCTCTGGAGCTTTAGGAGCTAAAGAGATAACTTTGCTTAGCTCTTCTATTGCATCTTCATAACTACCTTCTTCAAAAGCCCGTTTACCTAACTTAAAATGCAGCTTAGCCTCTTCAATTGCCTCTAACCTTTCTTGTTCTCTTTGGTAAGATATATCCTTAGACAAATTAGCAGCCTTTTTTTCTATCATCTCTTCTCTAACTTCTGGATAAGTACCTAATTTAAGCAGATGCTGTCTAGCTACCTCTTGCCAATACTCACCTTTTTTACCATTGATATACCTTTCTTTCCAGTGATAAGTAGCTTTTTCAATATTATTCTGTTTTTCATAAAGCAAGGCAAGATTAGCATGAGCCGGTAAAAATTTAGAATTTATTTCTAAGGCTTTCTGATAGTATCTTTTTGCTTTATTCAACCGTCCTCTCATCTCATAAGCTACCCCTAAATCATTATAAGCTTGAACATATTCAGGATCTAGCTTAATAGCCTTTTGATAAAAAGGCAAAGCCCCTCCTACATCCCCTCTCGACTGCAACCTATAACCTTTTTCTCTGTAGTCCCGGGCTTGTTGCTTAACTAAATCTTCAGCTTGGGAAAATGATAAAGGTAAGAAAATGAAAAGAATAGCAAGAACAACTCTCATTCTTTTTAACTTTAACATATGCTTTTTATTCTGTCAAGATTGTAATTAGACAAATTATTTTGCTTTCTCATCTATCTGCTGGCCTGCCTCAATTAAAGACTTATCTTGTTTTTGCGCCTTCTGTTTGTAAAGATAGGCTAAAGAGATAGATGTTAAAAAAAATATAACCGTAAAAATCACGGTAAGTTTAACCAGCATTGAGCTCGTTTTTGTTCCAAAGATAGACTCTACACCACCTAGAGCTTCGACTAAACCACCGCTTCGTCCCCGCTGGACTAAAATCATTCCGATTAACGAAATAGCAACAATAATATGAAGGATTAAAACTAATTTATACATAAATTTCTTTCTTTTATCAGCTTATCACAAATCAACTTTTTCTCAAGCTGTATTTACCCTAAAGAAGAGTTTTTAATTATTTCTGTAAAATCTAAAGGTTTAAGTGAAGCTCCGCCGACTAAAGCACCATCAATATTTTCTTTAGCTATCAACTCTTTTATATTGGTAGGTTTAACACTTCCGCCATAAAGCACTCTTAATTTTTCAGCTGCTTGATCTGAAAAATTTTTCTTAAACCATTCTCTAATAAAGCTATGCATTTGATCTGCCTGCTCTCCGGTTGCAGTTTTTCCAGTTCCAATTGCCCAAACCGGCTCATAAGCAACGGTAACCTTTTCTAAATCAGCCTGGCTCAAAGAATCAAAACCTTCTCTTAACTGCTTTTCTACAACCTCTTTTTCTTTTTGCTGCTCTCTTTGCTCTAGGCTTTCTCCAACACAAACAATCGGCAAAAGATCTGCCGAAATTGCAGCTTTTATTTTTTTGTTAACTTGCTGATTAGTTTCAGAAAAATATTTTCTTCTTTCTGAATGGCCAATAATTACAAATTTAACTCCTATGTCTTTCAGCATTGCCGCAGAAACTTCCCCGGTAAAAGCACCATTGGCCTCCCAATGCATATTTTGAGCCCCCAGCTCAATAACTGAATCTTTAATTGCTTCCTGAGCTGCCAGCAAAGAAGTATAAGGAGGGCAAATCAATATATCTGCATCTTTAAAACTCCCTACATTTTCTTTTAATTTAGATACCAAATCAGCTGCCTCAGTAGCAATTTTGTTCATCTTCCAATTACCAGCAATAAATGGTTTTCGCATAATTACCCCCGTTAAAAATGAATATATTTAGGTGTTATTCCTCTATTTTTAATGGCATCGAGCCGACTTCCTCGGCGAGATGCCTTAACTATCTAAATAAGATTTCTCATTTCATTGAAAGAGCTGAAATTCCCGGCAAATCCTTCCCTTCAAGAAATTGCAGAGAAGCTCCTCCACCAGTTGAGATATGAGACATCTGATCGGATAGTTTAAATTTTTTTACAGCGGCAGCAGTATCTCCACCACCAATAACCGAAATAGCTTCTGATTCAGCTATCGCTTCAGCTATCGCTTTGGTCCCTTGAGCAAACTTATCCTTTTCAAAAATACCCATAGGGCCGTTCCAAACTATAGTTTTAGCATCTTTAATTTTTTGACTGAATTCTTTTTGAGTTTTAGGGCCAATATCTACGCCAATCCAACCTGATTTAATATCGGCAGATTCGGTAGTTTCTACATTTTCTCCCTGCTTAATATCATCTGTTATTAGATGATCTATAGGTAATAATAGTTCTACTTTCTTTTCTTCTGCTTTGGCTAATATTTTTTTAACTACCTCAAACATATCTTCTTCTAGAAGCGAAGAACCAATATCTACTCCTTTTACTTTTAAAAATGTATAAGCCATAGCTCCGCCGATAACTATCGAATCAGCTTTATCCATCATATTTTCAATAACCGGTATCTTATCAGATACCTTGGCTCCGCCTAAAATAAAAACAAATGGTTTCTGAGGCTCAGTTAAAACTTTTTGAAAATATTGAATTTCTTTATCAATTAAAAAACCTGCTGCAGAATCTAGAAAATGAGTTACTCCTTCTGTAGACGCATGAGCTCTGTGGGCTGTACCAAAAGCATCATTTACATATAAATCAGCTAAAGAAGCTAACTGCTTTGCAAAGTCTTGATCATTTGCTTTTTCTTGAGAATAAAATCTTAAATTTTCTAAAAGAATAACTTCACCATCTTTTAATTTATCAATCTCTTCCTCTACATTTTTGCCAATACAGTCGTCAGCCATTTTAACCGGCTGATCAATCAACTGACTCAAGCGCTTTGCTACTGGCTTTAAGCTAAACTCCTCTTTTTTCTGGCCTTTAGGCCTCCCTAGGTGGCTAACTAAAATTAACTTTGCCCCAGACTCCCGAATATAGTTTATAGTATCTAAGGCTGCCTTGATCCTTGAGTCATCGGTAATATTTCTATCTGAATCTAGAGGAACGTTAAAATCAGCCCTGATCAATACTTTTTTACCAGCTAAATCTAGATCTTTTACAGATTTTTTTGCCATACTTCTCCTCTTACTGATTAAATGGTTAATTAGTCATCATCACCGAATATACGAATTTTTTACGAATATACGAATAAATATCTATGCCGATTCGTAAATTCGTATAGATTAGTAAATTCGATAATTATCTTTATCCTTATTTGACCATATATTTGATCAAATCAATTACTCTGCAAGAATAACCCCATTCATTGTCATACCAAGCCAATACTTTCACCATTTTGTTCAGACAAAAGGTTTGCTCAGCATCAACTATAGAAGAAAATGAATTGCCTTTGTAGTCTACAGAAACTAAAGGGTCAGTGCTTACATTTAAGTATCCTTTCATCCTAGAACCAGCTGCTTCTGATAAAGCTTTATTAACTGCTTCTTTACTGACTTCTTTTTCTACCTGAAATACTACATCTACCAAAGATACAGTAGGTGTAGGAACTCGGATTGCTAATCCATCTAGTTTGCCTTGTAGTTCCGGGATAACTAAACCTACTGCTTTTGCTGCGCCGGTAGTTGTAGGAATCATCGATAATGCTGCAGCTCTTGCTCTTCTTAAGTCTTTATGAGGAAAATCCAAAACTTTTTGGTCGTTGGTATAAGAATGAATTGTAGTCATTAAACCTTCAGTTACTCCAAAGCTATCTTTGATAACCTTAGCAACTGGTGCAATACAGTTGGTAGTACAAGAAGCGTTAGAAACTATATTATGATTTTTGGAATCATATTTATCTTCGTTTACTCCTAATACAAAGGTAGGGACATTTCCACCTTTAGCAGGAGCCGAAATAATTACTTTTTTAGCTCCAGCCTTAATATGGCCGGCAGCTGTTTCTTCAGTGCGAAAAATACCAGTAGATTCAACCACTACATCAACACCTAAATCTGCCCAAGGTAACTTAGAAGGATCTTTTTCAGACAATACTTTAATCTTTTTGCCATCTACAACTATAGAATCTCCTTCTGCTTTTACTTCCTTGTTTAATATACCAAAGTTAGAATCATACTTAAGTAAATGCGCTAAAGTACCTGCATTAGTTAAATCGTTTACAGCTACAAAATCAATTTCACTCTCATTGTTTTCCAGAGCCGAACGCAGAACCAATCTTCCAATTCTACCAAAACCATTAATTCCTACTTTTATTGCCATAGAAACCTCCTTTAATTTGGTTAATCACCTACCGGCAACATTAACCGTTTATAAATTTTTATTTTTAAAACTTTCAGGCTTGAAACTTATCTAAAGCGTAATTTCATGCAATTATAACACAAATCTCAAAATGTCAAAATAAAATATTTATCTTTTTTGCAAGATAAATCAACAAAAGGGAACGTTTCCCTCTGTTATAAGCTACTGCAAATAAAGGAGTTATAAAGCAGCGTTTTCCGAAAATAAACGTAAAATGCCAGTTTATAACCCCTTGGCCGGCAAAGGGTTGTAAACGAGGGAAACGTCCCCTTGGTTTCTGAAGTTTAGGTTCACTCATGTTGTGTTTAGGCGGCGAGCTGCATCCTCCGGCAAAAGCGGATTAATATAACCACCAGTTGCCCATTCAAATCCAGCAATCTCTCCTAATTTAGGTAAAAATTCAATATGCCAATGGTAAAAATCATAATTTTTCCCATCGCTGTTAATTGGAGTTGTATGAATTAAAAAATTGTAAGGGTAATCGCCTAAAACATTTCCTAACTTAATAAATAACTCTTTTAAAATAGACGATAAACTATCTATTTGCCGATCAGTTATTTTCCTAAAATCTGATTGATGCAAAGTAGGCAGTATAGTGAGCTCAAAAGGTGAACGAGAAAAAAAAGGACAAAATGCGATAAAATCTTCATTTTCTAATACTAGCCTATCTTTTTGTTTCTTTTCTTCTTCTATTATTTTACAAAACATACACTCATTATTTTTAGCAAAATACTCTTTGGTGCAATCTAGTTCTTCTGTCACTCTTTTAGGAACTATAGGTAGGCAAATTAACTGAGTATGAGGATGCTCCAGGGAAGCCCCTGCAGCCAAACCATGATTTTTAAATATTAATATGTATTTAAAACGCTTATCTTTTGTTAGGAAACTAAATCTTCGCCGGTATACCTTAATTACTCTTGTAATCTCTTCCTGCGATAACCCGCGCATCGTCTTATAATGATCGGGAGTTTCAATAATTACTTCATGGAAACCTACCCCTTCTCTTTTTTGAAAAATTCCTTCTTTTTCTTCCTTTTTTTCTAAATTATCTTCTAGAGCAGGAAATTTATTCGGCACAGTTCTAGTTAACCAGCCGGGGCTATTGGGCTCACCGCCTTGGGGCCGATCTGCATCTGTCTCCGGCGGAGTCATTGCTTCATTGCCCAGACAAAAAGGACAATTTTCCAATTTAGTCTGAGCTTGAACATTGTTAATTTTATCAAAAGAGAAATCTTCTTCTGTTAAAATAACCCAGCGTTTGGTAATCGGATTTAGGCGTAGTTTTTTCATTTTTTTATCGTCTAGATTGGCTTGATTCTTCTATCCTGCTTTCCCGTAAACTTTCAGCTGCAGCCTCCGGCGGAGTAGGATTTATATAAAATCCGGTTCCCCATTCAAACCCGGCAACTCTGGTTAATAAAGGAATAAGTTCAATATACCAGTGATAACCTCGCGAAACATCATTATTACTACAGTCGTCTAAGGGGCCGGTATGTATTACATAAGTATACGAAAAATCACCCAATAAATTTTTCATCTTCAACAAAACCTCTTTAAAAGCTAAAGATAAATTCTTTAACTGCTTCTGATTACTTTGGGTATAGTCATAAGAATGATCTTTTGGTAAAATCCAAGTCTCCAGAGGAAACCGGGAAGCAAAAGGACAAAAAGCTATAAAACTCTCATTTTCTAAAATAAATCTCTTCTTAGACTTTTTTTCTTGTGCAATCATATCACAATAAATACAAGACTTTTTTTGTTGATAGTAGTTTAGAGCTCCCTTCATCTGTCTTTTTGCATTTTTAGGATAAACCGGTAATCCAATAAAGTTACTATAATTATGGCTTAGGCTTCTAGAGTTAGTTTTTACCTTATAATTTCTAAAAACTACTATGTACTTTATCTGTTTTTTCTTTTTAATTTCTAAAATTTTCTTTTTATAAAGAGAAAAAACCGGAAAAAAATCACAATCTGAATTTAACTCTACACAATAACCATCATCGACTATTTTATGAAATCCAAACTCATCTTTTTGATTAAAAGGCCCATCAAGAACTATCTCTGTATCTTTTGATCTTTTTTTAAAATTCTGGCTCTGTTTAGATAAAGATTGGCTACTTTGATCTAAAGAATGGTCTTTTGAACTATCAACTTCAAAATCATTAGGCCGTTTTGCCCTCTGGGTAGCAACAATAACCCAGCGTTCGATAATAGGATCTTTACGTAACTGTGACATTTAACTTAACTTTTTACTACAATTTTTAAAAACCTTTTCTTGCCAACTTTTAATATTACTTCTTCGGAAGAAAAAAAAGTAATATTTTTCTTTAAGACAGAGTAGTTACTGGGGTCTTTTGAATCGATCATAGTTATTGAACCTTGGTTTAAAAGGCGTCTAGCTTCATTTTTAGAAGAAGTTAGTTTCATCTTAGATAAAATATCTACTACATCTATTTTTTTATTATCTGCTTTATAAATAGGTACCTTTTCCGGAATTTTTCGCTCAGAAAAAACTTTTTGGAACTCTTTTGATTCTTTTTCTGCTAAATTTTTAGAGTAATATCTGGATACCAAATATTTTGCTAATTTAACTTTAGCATCCTTAGGATGCATTTGCTTTATCTGCGATAGATCAAAATCAGTAAGAAGCCTTATATAGTCCCACATAATCTCATCTGGCACACTCATTATTTTACCAAACATATCTTTTGGTTTTTCTGTTATTCCAATATAGTTTCCTAATGATTTAGACATCTTTTTCTGGCCATCTAGGCCAACTAAAAGAGGCATAGTAGCTACTATCTGAGGCGGCTGATTAAAAAACTGTTGAAGGTTTCTTCCTACCAAAAGATTAAATTTTTGATCAGTCCCCCCAAACTCAATATCTGCTTCCATCTTATAAGAATCATAACCTTGGATTAGAGGATAAATGACTTCTAATAAACTCAATGGTTTTTGATTTTGGATACGTTTAGAAAAATCATCTCTTTCTAAAATTCTGGCTACAGTATAAGATGAAAGTAAAGATAAAAAAGAAGATAAGTTCATCTTCTTATACCATCTGCTGTTATATATTATTTTTGTTTTTCTTTTATTCAGTATCTTAAAAGCTTGTTTGGTATAAGTTGAAGCATTAGCTCGGATTTGGGAATCATCCAACACCGGCCTCTGGATAATCTTTCCGGAAGGATCACCAATTTTTGCGGTAAAATCTCCAATTATAAAGTATACGATATGGCCTAAATCTTGAAGTTTCCTTAACTTATTAAGTAACACAGTATGGCCAATATGAATATCACAGGCGGTAGGATCGAAACCAATTTTTATCTTAAGGGGTTTGCTTTTTTTTAATTTATCTTTTATTTTTTTCTCTAGCTGCTCTGGAGAAATTAAATCAACAGTATTTTCTTCAATAGCCTTAAGATGTTTGGATAAATCTTTATTCAAAAACAATCCTCTCTATAGCCTTTGATTAATAAAAAGGGATGATTATTCTTCTTCAGTCTTTTTAGGTTCTTTGGACTCTTTATCTTCTTGAGAATCTTGCTCTTTTGCTTCTTCGGGTTCTTTAAGTTCCTGGCCTTCTTTAGGCTCTTTCAGATCTTCAGTTTCTGCGGAAAGGCCGATCTTTGCTGTAGCTGGGTCAACTTTAATGATTTTGACATTAATCTTATCGCCAACATTAATTTTATCCATATCTTCTTTTTCGATTTGACTAGAATAGATAAGCCCTTCTAGATCATCTTGTAATTTTACAAATACACCGAAATCAGATATTTTTACAACTTCAGCTTTGACAACCTTGCCTACCGGGAACTCTTCTGTGATCTTAGGCCAAGGATTTTCTTCTAATTGTTTTCTGCCTAAAATTACTTTCTTGTTTCTTCTATCCAGGCCTAAAACCTTCCATTGGTAACTATGTGATTTTTTTAGTTCAGAAGAAGTACGAGCAACCCTTTTAGTCCATGATATATCTTCGTTATAAATTACGCCCTCTATTCCGTTTTCTAACTCCACAAAAGCGCAACCATTTCCAAAACCTGAAACTTTACCCTTTACTGTACTGTCTATAGTAACCAAATCCTCTATATCTTCCCAAGGATCTTTTTCTAGCTGTTTTATACTTAAGGATATTTTTCTTTGCTGGGGATCAACCCCTAAAACTTTAACTTCGATAGTATCTCCAATAGCAAAAGCATCTTTTAGGTTAATAAACTTTTTAGTCCAAGATATTTCACTAATATGGACTAGCCCTTCAATGCCTTTTTCCAGCTCTACAAACACCCCATAGTTTTGGATATTGGTGATTCTTCCCTTTACTACTGCACCTTCGGAATACTTTTGTTCTATTTGAGTCCAAGGATCAGGAGTCATTTGCTTTAGGCCTAAAGAAATTTTGTTGTTTTCTTTATCAAAGTCTAGAACAAGAACTTCAATCTCATCACCTACAGCTACTATCTCTGAAGGATGGGCAATCTTTTTCCAACTCATATCCGCTATATGGAGAAGTCCATCAACTCCGCCTAAATCAATAAATGCTCCAAAGTTAGTAATACTTTTAACTTTACCTTTGATAGTCTCGCCTTTTTTAATATTTTCCCAGACCTCTTTTCTAGATTCTTCTTTTTCCAGTTTTATTGCATCTCGGCGAGAAAGAATAAAATTCTTTTTCTGAGGGCTAATCTTTATAATTTGAAACTTAAATGTATTATCTGAAATTTCTTCTTCACTTAAACTTCTAAATGCAGAAAGGCTCCTAGGTAAAAACCCTTTAGCTCCAAAAACATCTATAATATAACCGCCTTTTACCTTATGATGAAGCTTACCTTCTACAATATCACCTTCACTTTTTTCTGTAGATAAAGTAATCCAGCCTCTCTTTTCTCTGGCCTTCTTATAGGAAAGGATTATCCTTCCTTCATCATCTTCTACATTTTCAACACTAACATCAATTTTTTGGCTAATCTTTAACTCTTGATCCCCGAATTCATCCCTTAAGATAATTCCTTCGGACTTATAGCCAACATCAACCATAACTTCCTTGGAGGTTAAAGCGATAATGGTGCCTTTTACGATTTGGCCCCTCTTTAACTCTTTAATTGAACTATAATATGCTTCTTTTAACTCTGTTGATACATCTGTCACTAATAATCATCCTCCTTAATATAAGATTTTTGAGAACCACAATTATCTCTTATTTATCTAAATTTGTCAACAAAACAATTAATACTCTTTTATTTGATATTTTTTATAGTCTCAACTATTTTTTTGTTTATTTTATCTGATTTTTCTGAAAAATCTATATTTTCGACTAATTTAAAAACTAATTTTACTGTTCTTCTTCTCGGAAAAACTTTACCTGGCGGTAATATTTGATCAGTTCCAAATATCCTTGCTGCGATAACCGGAACTTTTGCTTTTTTACAAAGAAAACCTGCCCCTTTCTGCGCATTTTCTAAGCCAGCTCCTCTACTACCTTCCGGAAATATCAAGATCGGTTTTTTGGCTAAAGTTTTTACTAAAGTTTTCATCGTCTGAAGGCTAATTTTTCCCCTCTCAACAGGAATTGTCCCCACTTTTTTAAAGTAAAAAGAGGATATTTTAGTCTTAAACAGTTCTTTTTTAGCAACAATAGCTAACTGGCGTGGACAAGCAGAAGATAAAAGCGGCGGATCCAAATTACTAAGATGATTAGAGGCAAGAATAAAGCTTCCCCGCTGCGGGATAGAATCTCTGCCAATTACTTGCAAGCGAGAAAACCACTTAAAAAACAAAAAGCATATGGTGGTAGAAATCTTATAAAGCATCGATTATTTTTTTACCTTGCAAAATCAGTTCTTTAGCTTCTTTTTGCTTGCTGCTTTCAGCATAAACTCTTACAATCGGCTCGGTGCCGGACTCTCTAAACATCAGCCAACAATCTTTAGCTATAATTTTTATTCCGTCTAACTTATTGACTCTTTTTACCTCTTTATTAGCTATTTTTTTAGGTATTTTTAAGTTCTTTAAGCCATTTTTTAAATTTTTAACCGGTACAGCTATTCTTTGATAGTAGTATTTGCCATATTTCTTATAAAATTCTTCCAATAATTTATCGAAGCTCTTTTTGGTTTTAGCCATCATCTCCAAAAGTAGAAGGAAAGATACCGAGCCATCTCTTTCCGGAACATACCCAGCTACGCCTACACCTCCTGCTTCTTCACCTCCGATATCAATAAGCTTTTGTTTAAAAAGTGTTGATAAATATTTAAAACCTACCGGGGTCTCATAACAGGCAATATCTAAATCAACTGCTACTTTATCTATCACGTTACTACCGACAACAGTTTTGCCGATACCCTTTTTTGCCTTTCGGTTTTTTACCATATGGACTAAGAGCAAAGGTAAAATCACTTGGGCATTAACATAGTTACCTTTGCTGTCTACAACCGCCAGACGATCAGCATCCCCATCTAAGACCAGGCCAATATCATAGTTACCTTTTTTCATTTTTTTAAGCATAGACCCGATATTTTCTTCAGTTGGTTCAGGATGAATACCACCAAAAGAAGGATTGTGTTCATCATTTATATAATCTACTTTGACTTTGCTTTTTCCCAAAATTTCACTAACAAAATGATCACCTGATCCATACATGACATCTACTAGTACTTTAGCGTTCAACTTCCTAATTGCACTAATGTTTAAGAAATCTTTTATAAATTTAAGATAAGGTTTAGTTAAATCTTTTATCTGTAGTTTATTTTTAGATTTTGCTTTTTTTACATCGATAGTTTTAGGTTTTCTCTTACCCAGTAAACTTTCAACTTTATTGGTAACTGCCTTGTCAGCTGAACCTCCACTTGAACTTTTAATCTTTAGGCCGTTAAATATAGCCGGATTATGAGAAGCAGTAATCATTATCCCTAAATCAAACTTTTTATAAAGACAATGGAAACTTACTACAGGAGTAGGCACAGCCCGATCTGATACAGTTACTGTAATATTATTTGCAGCTAAAACCAACCCCACGGTTTCTGCAAACTCTTCTGATAAAAACCTCCGATCAAAACCAATAACTACTCTTTTTTTGCCTTTTTTTTCTTTTTTTAGGTAATCAGCAATAGCCTGAGACACTATCTCTAGATTATCAAAAGTAAAATCTTTAGCGATCACCGCTCGCCAACCATCTGTACCGAATTTAATCATTTTTCCTCCCATTAAAAATATTATGTATTGTCAAAAGTTTTTTATCCTATTTAGCTTTCGCGGCAAATGACAATTAATTATTACATTTCCTAATAAATAACTGCTACAATCAATAGTATTATTTTAAACTGTCTTCTATATCCTTTTATAAATATTATTTCTTTTTATATATTTTTCTATCGCTTTCGGTGCTAAATACTTGATTGGTTTATTTTTTTTGATTCTGGCCCGGATTTGAGAAGAAGATACTCCGACTTGAGTTATATTAATCTTCTTAAATCCGTCCTCTATCTCTAAAGGAACTCCTTCTCTTAAAGCTACTACTATCTGAGATAATCTTTTTATTTTATCCGGTTGCTTCCATTTGTCAAAACTATTTGCTAAATCCGAACCAATGATTAGATAAAAACTGTCTTCTGGATAGTTTCGATTAAGTTGTTCTAGGGTATCAACGGTATAAGAGATCCCTCTTCTTTTTAATTCTATATCTAAAACCTGGAACTTAGGGTTATCCTCGATAGCTAATTTGACCATCTCTAACCGTTGACCGGGGTCTAACTGATCTTTTTCTTTATGAGGAGATTTATTGGTGGGAATAAAGAAAACCTTATTTAGATTTAACTGATAAACAGCCTCTTGAGCTAAAATAAGATGCCCTATGTGGGGAGGATTAAATGTTCCTCCAAGTATTCCTATTTTCATATGATTAATTGGTTAATGGTTTTTAGCATAGCGCAAAGTGCATAGCGCTTAGCGTAAATATCTTACCTTAAAGATCTTTGCAAATTAGTGATTTTTCGACACAAATGATCCAAATCTTCCTTAAATTCCTTTAATTCTTCATTATTTACTAATTTTCTTTTATTTAAAACAATTAAAACATTTACATTTTCAAATGCTGAGCGCCTAGCAATATTCAAAAACTGTATAAACTCCTTTTTTGAATTAGAACCTGACCCTTCTGCTATATTGTTTGATACAGAAAGTGCTGACCCTCTAAGCTGCTCAGCAAACCTAAAAAGTTTTAATCTTTCTAATTTATCTGCAATATCAAATAACTTGGTTGATATTTCTATAGATAATTGCCATATTTCTAAATCTTCAAACCTAAATCTTGGACTATTCATTTCTTTTACTTCTTTCACTTAGCGCTTTGCGCCCTGCGCTATGCTACTTACGGATTTGTCCGCTGCCTTTTCCTAACCATTTATAAGTAGTTAACTCCTCCAGCCCCATCGGACCGCGAGCATGAAGCTTATCAGTAGATATGCCAATTTCAGCCCCCAGCCCAAATTGATAACCATCACTAAATCGAGTTGATAAATTATGGAAACAACAAGCAGAATCTACTTCTTTTAAAAATTTATCAGCCGCTTTTTTATCTTCAGTAACTATGCAATCTGTATGATGAGAACCATATTTATTAATATGGGCTACTGCCTGATCCAGGTTGTCGACAACTTTAATTGACACAATTAAATCAAGATATTCAGTTTTCCAATCACTCTCTTTGGCTTTTTTTACATTTTTTATAATCTTTAACCCCTTATGGCCAACTCTAATCTCTACATTTTTTTCTTCTAATTTCTCCTTAAGCTGAGGTAAAAATTTAGCAGCACATTTTTTATTAACAAGAATAGTTTCAGCTGCATTACAGACTGAGGGACGCTGGACTTTAGCATTAATACAAATTTTAAGAGCTTTAGATAAATCTGCATATTTATCTACATAAATATGGCACACCCCTTTATAATGTTTTATCACAGGAATTTTAGAACTTTCTGTAACTTTACGAATCAAGGCTTCTCCGCCGCGGGGAATTACTAAATCAATATTTTTGTCTTGTTTAAACAACTCATCAGTTATGCTATAGTCAGGTTTTTTTATCACAAAAAAAGGTGAAAAATTTATCCCTACTTTAATTAAAGAACTATTTAAAGTGTCCCCAATTGCAATATTAGTTGCCATCGCTTTGCTACCACCTCTTAATATTCCTATATTTGAGGTCTTAAACAAAAGGCCGATGCAGTCACTGGTTACATTAGGCCTTGCTTCATAAATAATTAAGACAACTCCCAAAGGAACCCTTACCTTCTGGACTTTCATCTTATTTGGCCTGACCTTAGTTAAAATAATTTTTCCTACAGGATCAGGTAACTTAGCAACTGCCCTCAGGGAGTCGCTCATTACTTTTATTCTTTTTGCATTAAGGGTAAGCCGGTCAATAAAACTTTGCGTTAAATTATCTTTTTTTGCCTTTTTTAAATCTTTTCTGTTTTCTGCTAAAATATATTCTTTATTTTCAACTATTGCCTTAGCCATTGCTCTTAAAGCTTCATTTTTTTTACTAGTTGTAAGCCGTTGCAACAAAACAGATGCTTGTTTAAGCTGTTTGGTAATATTTTCTACATATTTACTCATTTTATTACTCCCCTATCCTTTCTAACAGGCCTTTAATACTATTTAGCAGCCTTTGCCTGCCTTGTTTTTGAGCTAAATCTTTTGCTTTAACAAAATTTTTTCTTGCTTTGGCAATATCTTCTGCTTCAAAATAGATCAATCCTATTTTAAAGTAAGTTTCAGCATCATCCGGGCTGTATTCGCTGCATTTTTTAAAATAAGTTATAGCTTTTTGATAGTCGCCAATAACTCCATAGGTCCACCCTAAATAACTATACGCTTTTTTATTATTTTGGTCTAGTTCTAAAATATTCCTATAGTAAGGAATAGCTTTTTGATATTTACCTAAATTAATATAGATCCTGCCAAGACTGAATAAAGTTTGTAAAGAATCTGGTTTTATCTCTAAAATTTTTTCATATAGCTTGATAGCCTCTTGGCTTTTACCTTTTTCTAGATAAACAATAGCAAGATTATTATAGGCAGAAATAAACCCGGAATCTAGTTCTAAAGCTTTTTGGTAATTATCTATAGCCTTGTTATAATTTTTCATTTTATAGTAAGAAAGGCCCAATAAATTATAAGCACCGCAGTTATCTGGTTTTATAATTATAAATTTATCCAAAAAATCTATAGCTTTTTTATATTGGCGATCCGAATAAAGTTCTTGGGCTTTATTAAAATAACTATCTGCTTTTATCATCAACCCTTTAAACTCCTCAAAATTAACTTTAACATCTTTAGTTATCTGTGGTTTTATATATTCTGCCGATAAAGCCAAGTTCATCGGCTGACAGCCCTGCGCCAAAGTAGTAACTATTGCTAACACTTTACCTTTTGAGTTTATAAGAGGGCTTCCCCTTGTTTCAAAAGAAACGGGAGCTTTAAATCGAAACCAATTTAAGCCTTGAAAATCTCTTACCTTAGAGATAATTCCTGAACTAAAATCATATTTTTTATCTTGATAACTTTCTAGACAATAGATAATATCACCGGTTTGGCCAGCAAAAGAATCGGCAAATTCAACTGCATCTAGGCCCGAAGCATTGATTTTAAGTAAAACTAAGTTCTTTTTTAAACTGTAATATATTAAACCAGTTAGAGGATAAGTTATTCCTCCGCTAAATTCAACATTTACATCTTCAGCATTAATAATGGAACTATAGTTTGTTGCAATCACACCTGAAGAAGCTACTACAAATCCAGTACCTAGGCGTTTTTTTTCTCCTGAATTTTTGGTAACGATTGATACTATCGAGGGACTAATTTCTTGAAAAATCTCTTGGTCTGATTTTAACTCTAGGGTTTGAGAAAAACCTAGAAAACAAAAAGAAAGGGCTGCTAAACCTACAACAAAACTTTTCATTTTAAACCTTTTTTTATAAATCTGTAGTAAGGATGATAAGACCAACCTGGAACAGATTTTACAAAATTATCACGGTGAATAACTTCTTTTTTAAGACGTTTCTTTTTACCGAGATCGTTCCAGTTATAGTTAACTATACCGGTACCTATAATATTATTATTTTCATCTACAATGGCAACTGCATCTCCTTTTTGAAACCCTTGAGTTACCTCAGAGATACCCACGCTCAATAAACTTCTACCCTTATTTAATAAAGCTTCTTTAGCCCCTTTATCTACTACGATAGATCCTTTTATTTGCTTGCTGTCTATCCAGCGCTTACGAGATTTTTTTCTATTTTTTACAGGCACAAAAAGAGTACCTATGTCTTTACCTTTAACCACATCAGAAATAACATTTTTTCTAAGCCCGGACACTATCTTGGTTTCTATTCCAGAAAGCGTAGCTTTTGTTGCTGCTTCTAGTTTTGTCTCCATACCTCCACTGGTATGAGTATTTGCCTGTTTTTCTACCAAGGCTTCAATTGTTTCATCTATTTTTTCTACCCGCTTTACTAATTCTTTTCCTTTAAATAACCCTTCTACATCAGAAAGTAAAATAAGCTGTTTTGCATCAATTAAATCTGCCACCAAAGCCGACAGATAATCATTATCTCCCCAACGAATTTCTTGGTGAGATACGACATCGTTTTCATTTACAATTGGAATAACTCCTAAGGAAAATAGTTTTCCCAGCGTTTTTTTAATATTTAAAAATCTCCTACGGTAGTTAAAATCGTCCCAGGTAAGAAGAACCTGTGCACAGCGGCCCTTATTCTGTTTAAAGTATTTGTTAAATAGATCCATCAAAATAATTTGGCCAAAACTAGAAATAGCCATAAGAGAGTTAATATTATTAGGTTTTCGCCTATATCCTAAGGCTCCCAACCCTGAAGCAACTGCTCCAGAAGTTACCAAAACAATATTAAACCCTAATTTTTTTACTTTAAAGATATCTTTAACCAGTGACCTTACTGTAGCTTGATTAACCTTACCTAAAGGGGCAATAATACTGCTTCCGATTTTTACAACAATTGTTTTTCCCATCTTTTATTAATTATAGTTTTTCTAAATAACTATGTATTTTTTCTTTTAATTGATTAATATCTATTTTACCAATATTTGCCGGCAAGTAAAAAACTTTTTTCTGGCCTAAAAAATCAGGGTCAAACTTATCTATCTCCTCTTTTATTTGTTTGTAATCTTTATTTTCACCCAATATTAATATTATTTTTGACCTAAATAAATGCCGCAAAAATCTATTTTTGCCTGGATTATCTTTTGTTTCTCTAACCGGTGGAGTATCTAATAAAGTAATCTTGTTAAACTTATAATTAAAATGGCCTAAAGCACAAGTAGCTGTAGTAAAAGGATAATGAGCTACTCTATTTTCTTGGCCAGTAATCAAGTTAAACAAAGTGGTTTTTTTCCTATTAGCAAATCCAACAATAACAACATCAACAGGAATACGGTAATCTAGGACTACTAGTTTAGTTTGGCCTGCCCCGGGATCGGTGGTGGCAGGATTTCTGTTACTGCCTCTTCCTCCCTGGCCACCTTCACAAAGCACAAACTCTTTTCTTCCATTTATTAGATCAACTATCAATTGATTATTTTTATCTAAAATTTGTGTACCGCTGGGCAAGTCGACATAAAGTGGTTCGGCATTTTTCCCGCTTTTTAACCTTCTTGATCCAGGTTCTCCTGAAGCTGCAACAATTTTCTTTTTACCTTTTAATTTACCTAAATCATAAAGGTGAGGGCTTACCTTTAATATTATATCTGAGCCTCTGCCTCCATCACCTCCATCGGGATGAAACCTGGCTGAAGATAACTTTTTTACTGAAGCAGAACCTTTGCCTCCACTGCCTGACTTAAATAATATCTGAAGCCTATCGACTATCACTTTATGAAGATTTTTTGAGAGAAGATTTTTTGGGAGAAGATTTTTTAGTTGTCTTTTTCTTAGTTGTCTTTTTTTTAGTGGGAGATTTCTTAGCTGTTGCTTTCTTAGTTGAAGTTTTTTTCGTCGTTTTCTTCTTATGAGTTGCTTTTTTAGTTATTTCTTTTTTGGAACCTTTAGTTATATCGGAAATAATATCTGTAATTTTTATTGTAGTATATTTTTGACGATGTCCTTGTTTCCTTCGATATTTCTTTCTTCTTTTATATTTATAAACAATTACTTTTTTACCTTTTTTCTCTCCTTTAATATCAGCCTTTACCTTGGCCCCCTCCACATAAGGGGTTCCTATTTTAACTTTTCCCTGATTAGCTACCAGTAAAACCTTATTAAAGGTAGTTTCCTTCGATACATCCTTTAATTTTTGGACATCCAAAATATCACCGGTTTGGACAATATACTGTTTTTTGGCTATTTCGACTACTGCAAACATAGGCTAAATATTAGCATACTGGTTAACTTACGTCAAGGAATTATTGCGGCTTCAGCTCATTATTGCTAAAAATGCTTTTATGGTATAATATTTTTTTAAGTTTCCTTAACTTCATCAGATAATATGAGTAAAAAACTATATATTTTTCTACGAGATGACGATATTTACAGCTACGACCATAATTTTTTATCTACTTTTAATCTTTTAAAAAACTATGAAATACCAGTAGTTTTAGGAGTTGTTCCTAAAAAAATAGAAAGGAAATTGGTTAATTTCTTAAATAAAGAAAAGAAAAATAACAGCTATCAATTCGATATAGCCCAACATGGTTGGTCTCATAAAAATTATAGCAAAGATATAAAAAATAAATACGAGTTCGGGCCCCTAAGAAATTATCGGCAACAAAAAAAAGATATCACCAGAGGATATATCAAAATGAAACAGCTTTTTGGCAAAAATTTTACTCCTGCCTTTATTCCCCCTTATCATGGCTATGACCTTAACACTTTAAAGATAATCAATGAATTAAAAATTCCTTTATTTTCAGCCGGAAAAAAAATAATCTTAAAAAAAAGAAACTTCCTAAATTTACCGGCTCAATTATCTCTAAATGACTACGGGCCAAAAGGCAAACCTCTCCAACTTACAGCTAAAACATTAATTAAAAGATTTTATTTTTCAATAAATAGATATAAAATACTCGGTATGGTTTTCCACCATTATGTAATCAAAAACAAAAGACAAATAAAACAATTGGAAACATTTATTAAGTTTTTAAAAAGATTGGAAGAAAAGGAAATAACAAATAATACCCTTTTTACCTATATCCTTTCTAAAAAGATAAAATAACAGCTAGAGATATTTTAAAATTTTATAACAAAATGAATAGTTATTTAAAGAACAACTTAATCTTTGATATTTTACAAGATAAAGTTACTCAAGGGCCTCAAATTGCTAATCTTTATATTAACTCTAACTGCAATCTTGGCTGTGAATACTGCTGGTTCCACTCTTTCTGGAATAAAAATAAACCAAAAAAGCAAATTATACCTTTATCTTTAATTAAAAAAAATATATTAGCACTCAAAAAACTTGGCACAAAATATATAGTATTAAGCTCTCATGGTGAACCTTGGCTCCATCCAGAAATAACAAAAATCATTAATTTTATTAAAAAAAATGGTTTATTTTTACGAATCACTACAAATTTAACTTTCAGCGATAAACAACTAAAGTTAGCTTTTGGCAAAGCTAACTTTTTAGCAGTAAATTTCTCTGCCCCCACTCAAAAACTTTACTCAAAAATTCACAATCCTACTAAAACTAAAACCTATAATAATCTCATCTCTAACCTCAAGCTATACTCTATGCTTTATAAAAAAGTAGGCACTCCTTATCTAGAAGTAAGATATATAATCACTAAAAACAACTATAAATTTATACCAAAAAGTATAGAACTTGCCCGAAAACTAGATATTGGCCAATTAAGATTTCGGCTCCTGGATACCACAAGGTATACAAAAAAACTTTCTCTAACTTCTTTAGAAATTGCTAAACTTAAAAGAATAATAAAAAAGGTTAATTCTAAACATTTTCCAGTAAAAACTAACTTAAAATCTTTATATAGTTATCTGTCAAAAGACAATACTATAAATTTTTCTCTCAACAGATGTTTTATCGGCTGGTTAAGAATATCTTTAGAACTTAATGGGGATATAGGTTTTTGTTGCCAAAACGATAAATTAATATTTGGCAACTGGAAACGTGACTCAATAAAAAAATCCTGGTATAATCAAAAAGCCCAAAAAATAAGATTAAAGTCTAAATATAATTTTGATATCAAAAAGGATTTTTGGAAATCTTGTAAATTTTGTTTTATCGAAAAAGACAATAAAAGTATTGATTCAATACTTAAAAAATTTAAAAGATGAATTTAGATAAATTAAGAATTTTAGGAGCCGCAAAAGACAAATTACTGGCTGGCCCAAAGTCAATATATATCGATATCAATACTAATTGTAATCTAAACTGTAATTATTGTTGGATTCATTCACCTTTAGTAAAAAAGCCCTTATATAAGAAACCCTTACAGCTTGAACTATCAGATATTATTAAAATTACAAAAGAAGCAGACAGATGGAATGCTGGAGAAATAGTAATCTCCGGTGATGGCGAGCCTACCCTACATCCAAATTTTAAGAAAATAGTTAAATATTTAACCAGAAAACCGCGAAAAATATATTTAACTACAAATGCCACCTTCAAAAAAGATCTTCTTAGCTCAGTTGCCAAAATTAATTACCTCTATATAACCCTCTCTGCCCCAAGCCAAAAACTATACAATCAAATACAATCTCCTAAAAACAGCAATATTTATCAACAAGTAATAAGGAATATTAAAATACTTACCCAACTAAGAGATAAATATAACAAACCTTATATAAACTTAGCTTATATAGTCAACTCTACTAATTTTAGAAAAATTCCTGAGATGCTTAAATTGGCTGAAGAACTAAAAATAGATAAAATAAATTTTAGAATAATGGAGCCAACAAAATATACGAAAAAATTACTTTTATCCAAAGAACAAAAACTAAAACTTATAAAGATTATTTCCCAGTTGTTAAATAAAAAATTTTCGTTTCAGCATAACTTATCAGAAATAAAAAACGGGCTCACAAATCCCAAACAAAGCCCCTATCATATAAAACAATGCTTTACCGGTTGGTTTAATTTATTTATAGATTTTAATAAAAAAGTCGGGCTTTGCTGTCATAATGAAAAATTAATTATTGGTGATTTAAAAAAAGAATCTTTAGAAAAAATTTGGCAAAGCAAAAAAGCTCAAAAGTTGCGCCTTAGATGTAAATATGAATTTGATATAAAAAAGGCTCCTTTTAAAGGAGAATGCGAATGGTGCCATTGGTATAAACAAAATCAAAAAATATATGAACAAATTAATGATAAATGAGATACTAAAAGATATTAAAGAGATAACTTTTGAACTTACCAATCGCTGCAATTTAAAATGTAAAATGTGCGGCATTTGGCAAGAAAAACAAAAAAAAGATCTCGGTTTAAAAGATATTAAAAAAATTACAAAGACTTTCAATAATCCTTTAACCGTATCTCTTACCGGGGGAGAACCATTGCTTCATCCTGATTTTGATAAAATCTATAGGTACCTTTATAAATTATTTCTCCAAAAAAAATTAAAAAACATAGATATATCCACAAATGCTTACTCTAATGATATTGTTGATTTCCTTTCTGAAAATAAAAAATACCTGCAGCCTTTAACTCTTTCTATAAGTTTAGATGGTTTAGAAAAAAACCACAATAGACAAAGAGGTAAGCCAGATGCTTTTTCAAAAACGTTAAAAAATATTATAAAAATAAAAAAATATAATATTTTCCCTACTATAAAATTTGTGGTTACCGACCTTAACTATAAAGATATAGATAAAATCTATAGACTAGCAAAATCCCTAAATTTAACATTCAATCCCAAGCTAGTTGAAAAAATAAATAACTATTATCACCGTTATGAAAATAATCAAGTTAGATTGCTATCAACAAAAAACTTTCCTTTTATTCTAAAATCAATAAATAAAATATTGAAAACACAAAAAGTCAAAAATAATAAAATAGAATATTTTTCATTTAACTGTTTAACAAAATATATTTCATCTGGAAATCTTAATTTTATAAAAAAATGCCTTACTCCTCAAAAATCTTTATTTGTTACCTCAAATAATAAAATTTACAGCTGTATCTACCAAGAAAATATTGGCACAATTCAAAAATGGCCAGAAATAGATAAAAATGAATATGATAAGATTGAAAAAAATGCCCAAAAAGGTAAATGCCCGAAATGCTTATCTTATCATGGATACCTGAGAGAATTTAATGCCTCCTAAAAAAATAAAAATAACAATGGATAAACTTTACTGTATTAGAAAAACATACTACAGCCGTATCTATATAGTAGAAAATAATCCCTCCTATCTTTTAAAAGAACACTTTTTTCCCAATAAAATAATTCATGAATATAAGACACTAAAATTTCTAAGAAAGAAAAATTTTAATAACATCCCAGAATTCAAACTAATAAAAATAAATAATCGCCAATTTTTATCCTTAAAAAAATTAAATAAACCCTTTCTCTTTCCAAATAAAACAAATACACCGCAAATTACAATGCTGGCAAAAACAATAGCTAAATTACATAATATAAAAACCAATAAAACTCAAAAAGATTTTATCCAAATGAAAATTTCACGAATAAAAAAACTTTTTTTTCAATATAAATTTATAGATAACTACTATAACAATCAACCAAATTTATCTTTACAAAAAACAATTCTCCAATACATAAATTTTATTATAAAATTTGCAAAAAAAATCCCTTTACCTGCTCAAAATTTATCATTAATTCATGGAGAGTTATTTCCGGATTATTTCTTTTTAGAAAATAAAAAAATAAAAATTATAGATTGGGAAAACTCTTGTTTTGGAGATCCAATGTATGACTTAGCAACTTTGTTTAACCAAAAAAACTTCCCGCAAAAAAAGTTTCTAACACATTACTCTGGATGTAACGATAAGCAGTATTTAACAAAAAAAATAAAACTTTATCAATTTTTAAAAACTTTGAACTCTTTATTATTTTCTATTTTAGATAGTATAATCTCAATAGATAATTTTAAAGATACAGCTGCTATCGGCGGAAAAAAAACCATCTATAGAAAAGAAATTTTAA
Source organism: Candidatus Omnitrophota bacterium (assembly GCA_021735045.1). GTDB lineage: Bacteria > Omnitrophota > Gorgyraeia > Duberdicusellales > 4484-171 > PXAH01. The sequence continues at coordinate 48,453 of JAIPHU010000007.1, forward strand.
CTGAACTGAAAAAAATAAAAGAACTGTATAATAGTATAAAAACAATTTAGGAAAATAAAAAATGTTATCTGAAATAACTAAAAAAATATTTTTACCTTATAAAAACAAAAAAATAGCTATTTTATCTTCGGCAGGCTTAGGGTCTAACTTTTTGAGTTATTTTTCAATTATTTGTGGCTGTAAAACTAAACTTTATTTTATAAAAGCAACTCATCCAGAACTAGATTCATATAACAAAAAAAGGATTAAGATGCTAAAAGAAATATCCTCTTTTTTAAACCAAAAAGCTTCTATCTTAGAACTATCACCCAAGCAATATATAAAATATTTTTTAAAATTAGACAGTTGCTACCCCGATGCATTCCTAGAAGATGAAGATACCCCTGCAATTTATTTTGCTTTAGATAAAATTAAAGAAAGATTTGTCTTCCATGGAATGGGCTTGAATGAAATGGAAAATTTATCTTATAAAAATGCAAAACTTTATGTAAAGAATCAAAGGATAAAAAATATTAATTTACATAAGAAAATTTCTAGTTATACAAAAAAAGAGATTTTCTTTCCCTTTTTAGAAGATAAAGCAATTCTAGATTTATTTTTAGAATACAAAAAAAAAGAAACATCTATTAAAAAAATACTTCAACAAATTCTTGGTAATAAACTTCCTAAGAAATTAATAGTTCAAAAAAGCCAACACACCTATGTCCCCCAGGATATATTAAAAATTGTTGATAAAATACATAAGTTGAAAAAAGGTTTTTAGTTTTGGTATCTAGCAATAACTAAACTACAATTCCCTCCTCCGAAGCCAAAAGAATTATTTAATATCAGTTCAACTCTTTTTTTTCTAGCCTGATTCGGAACACAATCAAGATCACATTCAGGATCGGGAGTTTCATAGTTAATGGTAGGTGGAATAACGTTATCTTTTAAGGTAAGCATACAAGTTATAGCTTCAATAGCAGAAGCTGCTCCCATTGCATGTCCTAGCATAGATTTAATAGAGCTTACAGGTATCTTTTTATATTTTTCTTTACCGAACATTTTTTTTATTGCACGGCATTCTGCTTTATCATTTTTTACTGTCCCGGTACCATGAGCATTAATATAATCAATATCCTCAACGTTTATCCTTGCATTTTCTAAAGCATCCCTCATACAAGATAATATACCTTTTTCAGAAGGTATCGTTGGATGGGTCGCATCCGCACTTAATCCATAACCTATAATCTCTCCATAAATAAAAGCATTTCTTTTTTTTGCCGAAGATAGACTTTCTAATACTAACATACCTGCCCCTTCTGCAGGTATTAAACCCTTGCGATTTTTATCAAAAGGCTGACATCTCAAGGGAGCTATCGAAAAAAGCCTGTGAAAGCCAATAAAGTTTGTTATTGAAAAAAAATCAGCAGCACCAGCTAAAATAATCTGCTCTTTTTTACTTTTGATTCTATCGTAAGCCAAACCTAAAGCATAATTGCCAGAAGCACAAGCATAACTAACAGTATAAGCAGAACCTGCCAGCCCTAAACTATTGGCTAGGTTTGCGGTAGCCATATACATAGGATATTGCTTCTTATCATTGGTATGACCTTCTGTGAACTCTTCTCCACTACTAATAGTTCCTAAAACTACTCCTGCACTACTGTCTTTGACTCCTGCATCCTCTAGGGCATAATTAGCAGCTGTGATTGCAAATTGGTGGGTTCTTGGAAGAAAGGATATATCTTTAGCAGAAGAAAGCTTAGGTAGAGAAAAATTTTTTACTTCGCCTCCATAATGCTTTTGTAACTTTGAGCTATCGAAAGAATCAACTTCACTTATTGCAGAATTACCTTCGATCAAGTTAGACCAGAAATCATCAAGAGAAGATCCTAGCGAAGAAACAACCCCTAAACCAGTGACAACTACTCTCTCAGCCATTACTATTTAAAATATCTCTTACTAATTTTATCAATTCTTCTGAATTTTTCACATTAAAATTGTCTTCAGCAATAGTAATATTATATTTATTTTCTATGGCAAAAATTATTTCTATTAAACTAAAAGAATCTATATCTAAATCACTAAACTCTTTTTTTATATCTATTCTTTCGGATAACTTAGCTACTTGAGTTATAATTTTAATAATTTCTTTTTCTAGATTATCCATTAATTTTTAAACCTCCAAAAACATACAACTACTATTAGTATTATCTCCTAAATTAAGAAATATAACCTTTAGGTTTTCTTTATTTAATAAATTAATTTTGTTTTTTTTACTTAAAAATTTAAAAATCTGGATTAAAGGAGAACTTTTTTTCGTTTTACAGTCTAAATTAAAAAAATTCAGTTTTGAGATATCCCCAAACAAAGACAAAACATCTCTTTCTAAAAAATGCCTATCTGTACCGGGAATACCAGAACTAATGATATAGTCAATTTTTGTAATATCCCTACAAGAATTATTTAAAATTCTTCTTAAAGCTTTTACTAAACCCTGATTTTTACCTTTAGATTCAAAATATTGAGAAATCATTAAATTTTTCCCATAAGCTTTTTCACTATTTACAATAGAATGATTTTCTAAAATAAAACATACACTTGTTTGAAATGACTTCTTCCTATTAAAATTTTCATCTAACTCCAAAACAAATGCTTTATTTTTTTTGTTTCTCTTTAAAAAAAGTATTGCTTGAGAAAAAGCATCTAGTCCAGAAGAACTACCCGAACAAAAAGTAGTAGCTACCTTTTTTATATTTAGTTTAATAGAAAGATCACAGCTTAAATAAGAAACTAAAGTTTTTACAAATTTATATGGTTCAACTTTCCGTATGCCTCCAGATTTATAATCTTGATAAAATTCTTTTCTTAAAAAAAAATTATTAAATGTTGTTCCTACAAACAAACCTGAATTCAAAAAATCTCTCTGTTTAAATTTTAAATTACTATCTTCTAAGGCAATTTTTATAGACTCTAAAGCAATATCTTCTCTACCAGCTATTTTTTTTGTTTTTTTACCTATCCCCATTACTGCATTATTCATAATATATTTTCTCATAAAAAAAATAATTAATATCCATCTTCAATCAAACCATTAAAATGATATGGTTTATTTTTTGGCAAAGAGAAAAAAGACTTTTTTCCTAAATCAGAATATAAGCAATTTTCTTTTTGGTAACAACTAAAACCTATTTTTTTTAAATTTTCTAAATACAGTTTATGGCTTACTGAACATCGTACTTCTTTATATTTTTGGCCAGTAGAGCGAGTAAAAATATCAGACAGCAATAAAAAAAAGACTCGAAAAAATTTCAAATCTATTACTATATCCACCAAATAAATAGAAGATCTCCTTTTTTCTGCAATAATATAGCCTAATATTTTTTTATCTAAAACAGCAGTATAAATAGTATAATTATTATCTGGTTTATAAAAGTACTTCCACTCTAAAAAATCTGCATCTGCCTGCATAAGAAAGTAATACTGAGAAGAAACTCTCTTAAAGAAATGACTCATCATTTTTTTAGAAAAATCATTTTTTTTAATTTTTATCTTATCACTACTAAAATCTAATTTTGCAGCTAAAGAAAAAGGGCAAAAAAGATTATAAACCGTAGCAAGACTTCTCCATTTAATCTTTTTAAAGGTTTGTTCTATTTGATTATCGTTGGGAAAAGTCAAAAAAAAGTCTCTATCTTTAAAAAATTTTTTATACCCAGAAAAAAGACAAGAAAACAGCATAGGAAATTCTTTTCTATAATCAGGATCAATCATTAAGTCACAACCTATAGCCCCTTTTATCTTTTTTGAGTTAAGCATACCCTCAAAAAGAATACTCCCTCCATATCCTACTATTTCATCTTTATTTTTTTTGATGATAATTGCATTAAAAGTTAAAGTTGGGTTAGAATAACTTCTATATCTTTCTTTTAAAAAATTCTTGCTTGCAGATGGAGAAAAAAATGAAAGGCCTCTACCCTGCATTTTTTTTATAAATTTATATAAATCATCCAAATCATCTCGGCTGCAGAGTTTTAGTTTAAAATTAAAAATATTATCCATTATTAACAACTTGATTAATCGTATTTATTATTTCCTCAACCTCTTTTTCTTTTATAAAAGAAAAAAGAGGAAGCTGTATAGCTTGATTATAATATTTATTACTAACCGGAAAATCTCCTTCTCTAAAAGCACTTAAATTTTCCATTAAATGTAAAGGAGTATAAGGCCTCTGCCAATTTATCCCCTTTTTTTCTAGATATTTTCCTAGCTTATTTCTTTTTTTAGAAAAAATGACAAAATTTTGAGGAATTGATAAATTATCTTTATTATCTTTAAATATCTTGATATCTTCTGCTCCTCCTAACCCCTTTTCATACCTATCCTTAGCTTTTATCCTTGATTCTATTATTTTTTTTAGATATTTAAACTTTACTTTAACCGAAGATAAATCTAGAAGGTTTATTTTTGCAAACCTTTGTCCAGGTCTTAATAAAGCCTTATCATCTTTCCATATCTTTGTATAATCATTAATTTTACTATACTTGTCTTTATTAAAACAAACCATTCCTCCTCCGCCGCCACAAGACGAAAGTGGTTTATAGTAAGAAAAGGAAAAACAAGAAATATCTCCAAACACTCCTAGTTTTTTTCCTCTATATTGGGAGCTTTCCGCTTGACAGCAATCTTCAACTATAGATAATCCCTGTGTTTTGGCAATTTTTAAGATAGCCGGAATATTACCAGCTCGTGAAAACATATGAGCCATAATGATTGCTTTTGTGTTCTTTTTAATCTTTTTCTCTAATAAAGACTCATCTATTTGCAAATCTTCTTCTTTAGCATCAACAAAAATCGGAGTAGCCCCCAAATAAATAACAGTTAAAGCAACCGCCGGATAAGTGATATTAGGCACTATCACACTGTCGCCTTTTTTAACTCCTACTGCTAAAAGAGCTAGTTGCAGCGCATCAGTGCCAGAGTTTAGGGCTATAGCATGTTTTGTTCCAATATAATGCGCAAATATTTTTTCAAACTCCCTTCTTAATAAATCAACATCATTTAACCCCTCTATTCTTCTTAGGTCAATATCCAATTGTTTCTGGTACTCTTTTATCAAAGCTCTATCTATGCGCATATTTTCATATCTTACCATTTCACTTACCTCAACTATTTTTAATAAATATCTTATCCATTTTCTGAATTTTTATGCAAATATTTTTATAGGCTTCAAACTTTCCTTTCATTTTTGGGTTGTTTTGTTTAGCTAAAATCAAAGACGCATTGAAATTACTAAAATTCCGATAACTTCTTTTTTCCCCAAAAAAACTATCTACCTTTTTTAAATAATTAATCATATTTTCTCTAAATATTTTAACTTTTCCTTTTGAAACTTGAAAAATAAAAAAAGATTTTCGCAACCTTTGAGGAAATGTTAAAAAAGTCCAATTAGGTAATACACTACCATTGGGTTGTATAACCAAATCTATAGATTTTTTAATTATTTTACTGTAATCTTTACACACTAACTTGCCATTATAGCTTTTATCATAGTCTAATACTTTCTTATAATTTTCAAGAAATATTTTACCCTTCTGATAAGTCCAATCAGCCATAAAAGCAGGATGAACTTCGATATAATTGAGGCCTAAATTTACTAAATATTTAAAGTTTTCAAACATTGATTCTACTTCTTGGGGACAAACCGTCATAGTAGGATTTAGGTCCAAATTATATTCTACAATCATCCTAATATTTTGCAAACACCCCTGGAAATTTTCCTTATCTAGGCCCCGCCTGTGTCGAGAAGTTACTGAAAACCCCCCATCTATACCCGGCTCAACTATCACATTTTTTTCTTTTAAAAATTTTGCCTTCTCAATTGATAAAAGCAAAATATTAGTCTGTAAACTTATACTACTTTTCGGATACATTTTTCTTAAATATCTTATTATTTTCTTTGTATGCTGCCAACACAATAACGGTTCTCCTCCCGATAACACAAAACAATATTTTTTGTCTAATGGAAAAGCTTCTAATAGTTTTAATAATGACTGGTAAGTTAAATTGGTATCTTTTTTCCGATCAGAGAAAAAACAGTAGTCGCAGTTAAGATTGCATTTATTGGTTACAAATATCCAAATGTTTTGGAAATTGACTGTTTTAAAGATCTTTTTTACTGTTGGACTATCCATTTTATTTTATCAATAGTGTTAGGCATTCCCTTAAACCAGGATTGCTTAACCTTTAAGGTTTTTTTAGAGCCTTTTAGAAGATTCGCTATGGCTTCCTCTAGGTTGGTAGGATTTAACTCTTTTCTCAATATTATTTCGGAAGGAATATAGTTTTTTGCTAAATCTGCTCTCCATCTTTGTTCTGAAGTATAATAAGGAACAATAATTGTTTTTTTTCGGTAATATAACAATCTGGCTATAGTATTATAACCTGACATATTAACCGATAAGTCACAAGCTTTAAGATAAAAATCAAACTCTCTAGGATTAATAACTTTTTTTAATTTAGCATTTTTTATTTTTTTTGCTATTTTTTTATATTGTCTAAATTCATTGACTGTTGTGGCTGGCCCTGTTGAAACTAAAAAAAACAAATTTTTATTTCTTTTTGCTGTCAACAAAGCGGTTAATATTATTTTTTTATTTACAATGCCTCCGCCTCGACTTACCAAAATTAACTTTTCATATTTATTTTTTAGCAATTTATTTTTTTGAGAAATAACTGCTTTTCTTTGGTTATCATTAAAGATAAAACCAGTAAAGCTAATCTTATCAGAAAAATCATCGAAAACATTATCCAATTCAATTACAGCTTTTTTATGAAGATATTTCAAATAACCTTGGCAAAATACCTTAGGAGAATGTATTAGTAAATAATCATAATATTTTTTTATATTCTCATAGGTAAAATTAGAATAATTAAGATATCCGCTGCTTGCAACTATTTTGCATCCAATCTCATTTTTTAGATATTCCAATAAATAAGGCAGTTCAAACGTCCAAAATTCTTGGCCAAAAGGAAAATATTCACTGATAAATAGATTCGGTTGAAACGTTTTTATCTTTTTTTTCATAAACCTCAACCGTTCTTTTAACATTACTTTAACCTTACTATTTTCAATAAACTTATTATAAATACTCTCTTTTTGCTCAATAAATAACCCCTTTTTATCTATCGCATAAGGCATGATATCAACTTTTGCATATCTACCAAAGGGTAATATATTTTGCTTTTTGCCACTTTGTAAAACTAAAATTTTTATATTTTTGCCAAAATACTCTTTTAACCCCTTAACTAAAGAAAATACTCTAGTTGAATGCCCTAATGTGTTATAATGGCTAAAATAAAAAACTAATTTTATCATGATAGCTATTATTTTTTATACTCTTATAGTAATTACAGGATTTTTGACTATCTCCACCGACATTTTAAGAAAAAAGATAAAAAATAAACATCTTGTTTTCATTGCCGCTATAGCGATATTTCTATATATCTTTTTTGGGATAAAAGGAGACTTTAAAATATCTTTACCTTTGATTATAAATCCTGTTATTGCGTTAATGATAAGCCTTTTACTTTATTTTTGTGATATGTGGAAAGCAGGAGATGCAAAATTATTCGTTGTATATTCTCTGCTTGTATATAAAAATAACTACTCTGCTACTCTGCCTCTTTCTTGCTTTGTTATTTTTGTAAATACTTTTTTGATAAGTTTTATCTGTTTAATCCCTTATATTATAAAAAACATTATAGACAATAAGAATAAGATGCGCAAGAAAATACTCTCTAAAGATACACTTAAATATCTTTTAAAAATAATTCTAATAGCTTTTTCTATATCCTGGCTAATAAAACCAGTTCTTAGGTTATTGCCTTTTAAAAATATATTTTTTCTAGAATTTACCTTTATTTACCTAGGTTATTTATTTATTTATAAATATATAGATAAAATAAAAAGTAAAAAAACTTTGCTAATATTAATATTTGCAATTGGGTTAATTACACGTTATATCCTAATGCCGGAATCTTTTCAATTGGTCAATATCTCTGCCTATCTCAGGCGCATATTTCAATTTTCGTTACTTATTTATATAATAAGGGCAGTTATGAATATAGAAGAAAAAAAATCGGCCC
>JAIPHU010000018.1 GCA_021735045.1 Candidatus Omnitrophota bacterium
CAGCCACTTCATTAAAAGTTACATATAAATTATAACCTTCTTTTTTAAAGCTTACTTTTCCCGTCTTAAAAGTGATTGCTGCCAAACCTAGAATACAAATTAAGAAAAATAAACCTACTTTAAACTCGTTACCATATTTCTTCATGTTCACGCTCCTTACATATTATTAAATTCTAATATACAAACTACAAATTACAAACAATATACAATTTCAAATACCAAAATTACAAACAAAATATAAATGTTTTGGCAATTGTAATTTGAGATTTGTAATTTGTTTGGAATTTGTTATTTGTAATTTGTAATTTCATCTATTCTATTACGTCTTGAATATCAACATCACTAAAAACGTTCATCGGGCCTTTTGGATTGCCTTCAATAAACTGTTTTACATAAGGATTTTTCGTTTCTTTCAAGCCCTGATTAGAATTAATTTCTACAACTTTTCCTTTATGAATCATCGCTGAACGATCAGCGATATTAAAAACAGATTGCATATCATGTGTTACAACTACCGAAGTAATCAGCAATTTTTTACTTAAATCTTTAATTAATTTATCAATTACCCCACCGACTACCGGATCAAGCCCAGATGTGGGTTCATCATAAAATACAATATCCGGATCAAGAACAATAGCCCGAGCTAATCCTACCCGTTTGCGCATTCCGCCTGAAATTTCGGAAGGAAAATAATCTTGGAACCCCCGTAACCCAACTAAAGAAAGTTTCATTTTAACTATAATACTTATTATGTTTTCTGCTAATTTCGTATGTTCACGAATCGGAAGCGCAACATTGTCTTTTACCGAAAGTGAATCTAACAGCGCTGAATATTGAAAAAGCATTCCTGCTGCTCGTTTTATCTTGTTTAGTTCAGAATCTTTAGCGGTAGCTATATTTTTATCTTTAATAATTACCTCTCCTGCATCCGGTTTTAGAGCACCCGTCATAATCCTCATTAAGGTAGATTTACCTGATCCCGAACAGCCCATAATTACAAAAGTTTCACCGCGATATATATCTAAACTTATGTTATCAATAACAGTTACACTGCCAAAAGTTTTGGTAACATTTTTTAAAGAGATAATTACTTCTTTATTATTAGACATTTGAAAAATAAAACATTGTAGTTAATACGCAATCTGCCAAAATTATTAAAATAAAACTAATTACTACACTTTTAGTTGTAGCCTTACCTACTCCTTCTGCCCCGCCTTTAGTGTTAAAACCTTGGTAACAACCAATTAAAGCTATAATTATTCCAAACACAAAAGATTTCGATAGGCCGGTATAGATATCTTTTAGTTCTAGATACTTAAAAGTAGTCTGAATATAAAGTGAGGAACGTAGGCCAAGACTGGTTATCCCTACTAAATACCCTCCTAACATCCCAGAAATATTACCTAAAACAGTCAAACAAGGCTGCATGAAAAACAAAGCAATAAATTTAGGCACGGCTAAAAATCGCACCGGATCTATAGCCATTATATCCAGGGCCTCAATTTGTTCACTGACTTTCATCGAGCCGATTTCTGCAGTTATTGCTGAACCAACTCGGCCCGCAATAACTAAACCTACAAGTACAGGGCTTAGTTCCCTAGTTAAAGATACTGCAACCAGTGATGCCACATAAATGGTTGCTCCCATCTGCTCCAACTGATAAGCAGACTGCATTGCTAACACAATACCAGTAAAGATAGTTACAAAAAATACAATTAAAGCCGAACGCAGTCCGACAAAAACCATCTGGTGGAAAATACTTTCCCGGCGAGCTGGTTTAGACTTAAACGGCCCAATAAATATCCAATAAAGGATATCTAGAAAAAGAGCTATAACTCCAACTATTGAGTTATAAAATGAAATTATGCCTTTACCAATTCTTGAAATCACTTAAACCTCTCTACTGCTTGTTCTTGATTGAGACAAATATCAAATAATTTATCCAGCTTTGTTACCTCAAACACACTTTTTACTTTCTCGGCTAAATTACAAATTTTTAATTCTCCATTTTCTTTTTTCAGACGCTGCAAGAGTTCAATTAAAGTAGCTAGGCCGGAACTATCAATATAGGCAAGATTTTGGCAATCAATAATTACTTTTTTTATTCCCTGATCAGTGTATTGATCAAAAGCCTTGCGTAGCTCAGGAGAGGTATCAATATTAATTTCTCCCGAAATCGAAGCAATAATTATGTCCTCTTTTTTTTCTTCATTTATTTTCATCACTCCCCCTTATTTAAATACTTTATCATTTTTAGCTTACACCCTCCCTCAAAAAAATCAAGTTTATCCATAAATTTTTTAATTAAAAATACACCCCTGCCTGACTGTTTAGTTAAATTATTTTTAACGGTAGGCAACTTTAAATTTTTATGATCAAACCCCTTACCTTTGTCTTCAATGCAAATTTCTAATTTATCTTTCTTTTTAATTATTTTTAAAAAAACAGATTTACGCGAGTCTAAATTGTTGCCATGCTTTATCGCATTAATCAACGCTTCGTTTAAGGCAAGTTTGAGATCAAAAAGGACATCTTCTTTAATGCCACTATTTTTTAATTTTTTCAGAATTTTTTCAACCAGTTGGGGGACTTCTTGCGGAAATAGTTTGATTTCTTTATCAACTATCAAGGTTAGCCTCAAATTATTTTTTTAAGGTCTTCTTTAAATTAACTAAATCAGTGTAGTGCTTTTTTTCTTGCTCGATTACTTGATCAATCAATTCTTTTCTTTCTGCTTTCATGTACTCTTTAAAAGAAGTATAGACTAAAATTGACTCTTTCTCAATGCTGATACCAAAGTTAACTGCTTCCAGGTCATCTTTAAAATCTTGCCTTAGTTTTTCTTCAATTAGTTGAGGGCTAAAAATATATTCAGAAGAAATGGCCCGAATATAATTATCATACTCACCCGGCTTGAGCTCATAAACTATATAATCACCAGCCTTGGCTAAAATTTGAGAAAATATTTTTTTGTGTTCTACTTCTTGTTCTTTTAGGTAATCCCAAATTTTTTTAGCTTCGGGATTATCTGTTTTTTTTGATAACTTATCATAAAGTTTAGCTCCAATCTCTTCAACTTCAATCGATATCCTTAATATTTCTTGAGGGCTAAATTGATTTTCCATAAATACCTCTACGTCTTAAAGGTTTTCAGTTGCCATGTCACCAGTTTTCAGTATATTACTGGTGACATGGTGACTTGGCAACTGGTAACTTTATGACTTATTTAACTGGAGTTTCTAAATCTTCTAAAATTGCTTCTAAATCTTCTTCGTGCTCGACTTCGTCAGACAAAATATCTAAAACCATATTAGAGGTAATTGGGTCTTTATCCCCAATAAACTCTAACAAACTCTTATATACTTCTATAGCACACTGTTCCCCATCGATGTTTTGTTTGACTAATACTTTGGTGTTTGGATTAGAAGGTACTTCATACTTACAATTTGTCTGGTTATACCACTCTTTTGGCTCTAAAATTGGAGTTCCCCCTAACTGCAAAATTCTTTCTACTAATTGATTCGCATGTTCCAACTCTTCATTAGCATGTTCTTCTAATTCTGAAGCAACAATCCCTCTCATTCGCCCTTTTGCAACCTTTGCGCCTGTCCAATACTGATAATAGGCTAGCCACTCATCAGCTAAAGCTTTGTTTAAAAGCTTTAGTAGTTCTTGCAAATCAACACCTACGATTTCACGTCCTTTTGTTCCCATTTTAACCTCCTTTATTTACTCTACTTTTTCAAATTGATCTTTTCCTACTCCACATTCAGGACAAACCCATGAATCAGGGATGTCTGAAAAATTTGTTCCTGGCTCTACTCCATTGTCTGGATCCCCTTTTTCCGGATCATAAATATAACCGCAAACAGTACATCTATACTTATCCATATTGCCTCCCTAATTTAAATTTAAATAATTCTACCATAAAGAAAATAGTTGTAAAGAAAACTCAATAATTTTCTGAATTAAGTTTTTCTTTTAAGACAAAAAATAAAATACCAGCTATCCCCGTAACCAAGCCTCCATAAATAAAAGCCCAGAAAGGAGAAATCCATTGCCAGATAACGCCAATTATAATCCCTTCAATGATGCTTGTGACTCCCACTACAGCATGAAATGCCCCTAAAGCTGATGCTCTTAGGTTTTTTGGCGATAAATCAGAAACATAAGCTCTCTGGTTTGCATCAATAATCGCATTCACAAAACCATAGGTAGAAAATAATAGAGAGTAAGCAATTAAGCCTTCAAAATAAGCAAAGCCTAAAGCTAATAGAGAAAACAAAAGATAACCAAAAGCTAAAACTCTCCTTCTACCGATTTTGTCTGCCAAGACTCCAAAGGGGTAAGAAAAGCTAGCATAAATTAAATTAGATAATATATATAAAACTATCGGCAAAACATTTGCTACTCGCAAACTATAAATTGTTGCAAAAAAATCCTTACTTTTTAAAATAAAAAACATATAGCTAAAGTTAGCTAAATAAAAAATAGCTGAAATAAAAATCAATGTTTTAACCTGGCTGGGTAAATTTTTAAAAGTTAAAACAAAAGAAATCTGCTGAGGTTTATTTGCTTTCGCTTTCACAAAATAAAGAGGAAACAAAGAGAAAAAAGAAATTACAGCAGCTACAATAATTATGGTGCGAAAATCTAAATGTATCAGCCAATATAAAAATAGAGCAAAAAAAGCACCTAATACCGCTCCCATCGTATCAAAGGTGCGGTGTAGGCCAAAACTTCTGCCTCTATTTGTGTCCGTTGAATCAGCAATGATTGCATCCCGAGGCGCGGTGCGCAGGCCCTTGCCTACTCGCTCTAAACCGGTAAAAACAAGTACATGTTGCCAAATAGTGGATAAGCCAATAAATAATTTAAATACTGCAGAATTTAGGTAACCGGCAAAAACAAAACTCTTTCTTTTTCCGGTTTTATCAGTCCAGTAACCAGATAAAATTTTAAAAATACTCGATAATCCTGCCCGCAAACCTCCAATTAAACCAATTGCAAAACCGCCGCCTCCTAAAGAAGCAATAAATAAAGGTAGAATCGGCATAATCATTTCACTACTTAGATCATTTAAGAAACTTACCCAGCTAAGATACCAAACATTGGGACTTATTTTGTTTTTCTTCATCTTATTAATTTTTTCACTTCTCGGATAACTTTTTTTATTGATTGATCTGAATTTGGGATATAAAAACCGGCAATATCAAAATGGCCGCCACCTTGGAATTTAGAGGCAAACCGAGCAACATTAATTCTACCTTTTGATCTTAAACTAACTCTCAATTGGTTATTACTTTTTTCTCGAAAAAATACCACAATTTGTACATTCTTAATTGCAAGCATTTCATTGGGGAAAGGATCTACATCTTCATCGGAAGCTTTAAATTGTTTAAAATCTCTGGTTCTAACTATCGACCAAACAATTTTATCCTTTTTTAAAAACTTCATTCTCTTTGCACACAAGCTCCAAAGCATCACTGCCTGTTTGGATTTCGACCAATAAACAGTCTCAGAAATCCGCGAAAAGTTAATACCAGTTTTTAAAAGTTCTGCACAAATTGCAAAAGTTTTAGAATTTGTCGAAGGTAGGCGAAAAGAATTAGTTTCGACAATGATTGAGGTTAAAATATTTTCCGAAATATTTTTAGTAAGATCTATACCAAAATTTTTTAAAAGAAAATAAATCATCTCTCCTGCTGCAGATGCTTTCGGATCAACTACCGAAATTTGAGCAAATTTATTTCTGATTCGATGATGATCGATGGCAATAGATTTTTTAGCATTTTTAAAATCAGTTAAATTTTTTCCTAACAGAGAACCTTTGCCACAATCAACTGCTATTGCAAGGTCGATATTTTTCTTATTCAAACTTTTTTTTATTAATTTAGCACCGGGAAGAGTTTGATATACTTTAGGTATGCTATCAGCATTTAACATAACAACCTTTTTACCTAAAGATTTAAGCCCCAGCCCTAAAGCTAACATCGAGCCAATTGTGTCACCATCTGGATTTATATGGCTAAATATTGTTATTGATTTAGCAGATAAAATTTCTTTTTTAACTCTTTTAAACTTGTTCAACACTTTTAATTTCCGGTATTTTTTCTTTTAGCTTTTGCTCAATAGCAAGCTTTAAAGTATAGGTGCTCATCGGACAATGCCCGCAAGCACCAGTTAGTTTTACTTTAACATCCCCTTTATCTGAAACTTCAACTAGTTCAACATCGCCTCCGTCAGCTTTTAGAGCCGGACGAACTTCTTCTAATACTTTTTCAACCTTTTCCGTAAGCATATCTTTACCTCCATTAAAAATGCAATTATTTAGCGAATACCTTTATTTTTAATGGCACTTAAGCCAAATTCCTTGGCGAAGTGCCTTTACTTTATTAATTATATCTATTAAATACTATTTTAAAACCAGCTAATTCTACTAATTACTGACTTTTTTCGTTTTTAAAACTTCTGAAATCTTTCCTTTTTGGCTTTACAAATTGGACAAACAGCAGGAGTTTCCCCTTCCACTGTATAGCCGCAAACATCACAAATGTAAAGATTAGACAAGGTTATATCTTTAGCTTGGCTGACTTCTTCTTTTGCTTCCTTATACATTTGGGCATGTATTTTTTCTGCCTCAAGTGCATAATGAGTCGTTCTTACAGCCTCCGGCTCATTCTGTTGCTTCGCTTGATTGTAATAAGCCGGATACATCTGGTCAACTTCAAAAGTTTCTCCTTCGATGGCCACATCTAAATTATCCTTTGTATCAGAAACCTTGGCTAAAGCCTTTAGATGATTGGTGGCATGAACTTTTTCCGCAAAAGCTATTCCCCGAAAAAGTCTTGCAATATTGGAAAAACCTTGAGCTGCGGCTTTTTCCGAAAATATTAAATATTTCATATGCGCTTGAGATTCTCCGGCAAAAGCTTTTTCTAAGTTTTCTTCAGTCATTTTATGCATTTTTTTACCTCCATTAAAAATGAAATTATTTAATAACCAACTATCAGTTCCGATCCCGGAACGACATAAAATAAGAATTGATTTTATTATCTTTTTTCTGTCCACCTCATAGGTGGAATGAAGTTAATATCCTAAAAATCCTTCTTTTTTGACTTTACCAGGATTACAACCTAGATCATCACATAGTTTGGCCATCGAATCAGTCATCTGCGGCGGGCCAAAGATAAAAAATACCCTTTCTTTAAAATCTTCTAAATTCTTTAATACTAAATCTTTGTCAATATACCCCTCAATGTAACCTTTGTTTTTTGGTTTAGAATCAGTTATAGTATATACTACTTTTATATTTGAAAATTCATTCTGCCAGTTATCCAGTCTTTCTTTAAAAGCAATATCTCGATCGGTTCGATTAGAATAAAATAAAACTACATTAGTATCTAATTTTTTATTAATGATATATTCAATTATTGAAATAACCGGAGTTATTCCAATGCCTCCAACTAAAAAAGCAATTTTTTGATACTCTTTTTTAAATATGCAATCTCCCAAAGGAGCTTGGATAAAAATTTCATCTCCCTTAGTTAAATTATCTAATTTTTGAGAAAATTCACTTTGGCTTAATTTTTTAGTAAATTCTAAATAATCTTTATCTGGTGAAGATGAAAAAGAAAGATATTTATTGACTTTTTTATTAGAAATATTGCCTTTATCAAATATAATTTTCCCAAACTGCCCCGGTATAAATTTTATCGGTTTATCTGAATAAAAACGAAAACTTTTAACCGAAGCTGATCTTTGGATTTTTTGATAAAATTCTAAATCAATTATTTCTGGCATAAATAATTTTTTTATGAAATTAAGCTTAATGCTTCTTGTCGTGTCTTCTGATTTTCTCTAAATATTCCCCTAACTACTGAAGTAACAGTTTTTGTTCCCGGCTTTTTTGCTCCTCGCATAGTCATACAAAGATGCTCAGCCTCAACAACCACCATTACTCCTTTTGGTTTTAATTTTTTCATAATAATATCAGCAACTTCAGTAGTAAGCCTTTCTTGGACTTGTAGCTTCTTGGCTAAAGTATCCACAACTCTAGCGATTTTGCTTAAACCCGTTATCCTTTCATCCGGAATATAAGCCACATGGGCTTTACCGATAAAAGGAATAATATGATGCTCACAAACAGAGTAAATAGGTATATCTTTTACCAAAATTATCTCATCATGAGTTTGTTCTAAGATAACTTCTAACTCCTTACTTGCATCTTTAAACTGACCCGCTAAAATTTCTTCATACATTTGAGCCACCCTTTTAGGGGTAGAAGCTAAGTCCTTTTTTTTCAAATCTGCTCCCAATGCTTCCATCACAAGCTTTATTCCTCTTTCTATCTTTTTTTTATCCACAATTAACCCTCCTATTTACCGATACAAAAATTATTAAATATATTTTCTAATATCTCTTCTACAATAACTTCTCCGGTAATTTTTCCAATAGAATCTAGACATTCCTTTAAAGAAAAATTTATAAAATCAAGAGTATAACCTTCTTTTAGATATTTTTTTGTTTTAAATAGATTTTTGGCTAAACTTTCTAACTCTCTTTTTTGATATTGGTTTAAAAATATTAGATCTTTTTTATCTACCCCTTTTGTATAAACAGATTTATACACCAATTTTTCAAATTTCTTTAAATCTGCATCCTTTAATGCACTCATTTTAATAAACTTATGCTGTTTTTTAATTTTTTGGCTTAAATTTAGCTTTTGTTTAAGATCAGATTTATTAATTACTAAGATTGTATTTTTATTTTTCGTTTTAGCTAAAAGAAACTTATCATCTTTACCTAATTTTTTTGAACCATCAAAAAGTAAAATAACTAAATCTGACTTATCAAATAGCTGCTTTGTTTTCTCTAGAGCTTTTTTAGTAATAAAATCATCCGGTTCTAAAATCCCGGCTGTATCATAAATTTTTACCGGAACCCCCTCTATATTGATAGTTTCCTCTATCACATCTCTAGTAGTCCCGGGAATTTTACTCACTATCACTCTTTCTTGACGTAAAATACGGTTAAAAAGAGTAGATTTACCTGCATTAGTTCTTCCGCAAATTACACAACGTAGGCCTTGAGAAAGCATTTTTGCCGGTCTTTGACCTTTTTTAAAACTATCTACCTGTTTTATAATCTTATCTATCTTTTTGCTTAAACTAACTTTATCAAATTCTATATCTTCTTCAGGAAAATTAATAGCACTCTCTGTTTGAGTAAAAAGAGTTTTAATTTCTTCCTTAAGGTTTTTTAACTTAGTTGAATTTTCTCCTTTTAATTGTTTTGACGATAAAGAAACTGCCTCGGGTGTTTTTGCATCAACTAAATTTAAAATTGCCTCTGCCTGCAAAAGGTCAATTCTGTCATTTATAAGAGCTCTGTAACTAAACTCCCCTGGTTTTGCTAATCTGGCTCCCTTATTTAAGATAAGTTCAACTATTTGATTTAAAATTAAAACCCCTCCATGTGAAGATATCTCTACTACATCTTCGGTGGTATAAGAATTCGGTGCTTTCATAATACTAACTAACACCTCATCAATTGTTTCTCCTTTATCCTTTAACCTTGAACCTTTATCCTTATTTATAATCCAGCCATAATGAAGGGTAAAAGTTTTTGCTTTTTTTATATCTTTTTTCCTCTTTGGTATAAATATCTTATCTAATATAGATAAAGATTTTTTTCCAGATATTTTAACTATCCCTAAAGCAGCTTTTGAAGGTGAAGTTGCTATTGCAGCTATCGTATCAGCTAATTTGTAATCTTTTAAATTAAACTCTGGCATATTTCCTCTGAAAAGATTGATTTTTCTTTAAAAGCATTTTTGCTTCAGCAGCTAGGAAAAAAGAACCACAAATTAAAATTAAAGAATCTTTATTGTGTACACTTTTAGCTCTTTCTAAAGCATCTTTTAAATTTGTTGTTGCTATGGCTCTTTTTTTTAAAACTTTTTTTAACTCAAAAACATCAAAAACACGCTGATGCTTGAATTGGGTCAAGATAATACTATCATAATTTATTAAAGAAATCATCTGATTAGGATTTTTATCATTTGAACAAGCAAATATTAAAATTACCTTTTTCTTTGGATAATATCTTCTAAGATTATCAGAAACTACTTTAGCCGAAGATTGATTGTGTGCAACATCAACAACGATCAAAGGATTTCTAGATACAGGTTCAAACCTAGCTGCTAACAAACACTGACTTAAAGCCTGTCTCAGCAAAGATGCTTTCATCTTTTGTTTCTTTAAAATAAAAACTGAAGCTAGAGATAACCCGGCATTTTCTACTTGATGAATACCTTTGGGATGAACCTTTAAATTTTTTATCTTGTTTTCTTTGAAAACAAAATCAAAATATGTAAAATTTTTCTTTACCTTTATATTCATTGTTTGAAAATCTTTTCCCAAAATAAAAAGAGGAGATCGATTTTTTTTGGCTATTCGTTTAATAGCTTGAGCTGCTGACTTTCTCTGAAGAGTAGAAACAACCGGAACTTTATTTTTAATTATTCCTGCTTTTTCACTAGCTATTTTAGCTAAACTATTACCCAACAAATGCACATGATCATACCCAATATGAGTAATAACTGAAACCAAGGGTTTTACTATATTAGTTGAATCAAGCCTACCGCCTAAACCCACCTCAACCACCAGATAATCTATTTTTTTGTCTAGAAAATGTTGAAACCCGATAAGCGTTAACAACTCAAAATAAGTAGGTTTTTCTTTTTTAAAAAATATTAATTTATCTTTAAATTTTTCTATGATTTTAGTTACTGCTTTTGGAGAAATTAATTTTTCTTTAAATTTATTATTTATAAAGTTTATAATTTTAATTCTTTCCCGAAAACTAAAAAAATGAGGAGAAGTAAATAGCCCTACCTTATAACCTAAAGAAGCTAAAAGATAGGCAGTAAAATGAGCAGTTGAACCTTTACCTTTTGTCCCAGCAATATGGATAACTTTTAAATCTTTATAAGAAACATCTAGATAATCGGCTACTTGATAAACTCTCTTTAATTTTAAAGAGTCTTTATAGGAATAAAAAGATTTTTTTTCAAAATCAAGAAATGAATTAAGGTAATGAAGGGTTTGTGAGTAGTCTTTTGTCATGTAATTATGGAAATTTAATCTGCCGTGAACCAGAACAAAGTACGGTTCACGGCAGCTCTGAATCGTGATTTTGCAAAGCAAAATCTCTGGTTCAGGGCTGTGGTTCAATGACAGAAATGACGGATACCTGTAAAAACCATAGCAATCTTGTAACGATCACAAGCCTCAATGACTTCTTTATCCTTGATCGAACCACCAGGTTGGATTATAGCTTTGATTCCGCGTCGATGAGCTAATTTTATTGAATCTGGGTGGGGGAAAAATGCATCTGAAGCCAAAACCGCTAGTTTGGTTGACTTTTTTGCTTGATCTAAAGCAATCTTTACCGCTCCAACCCGAGAAGGTTGTCCTCCACCAAGACCTAAAACTGAGTTGTTCTTTGCAACAACAACTGCATTCGATTTTACATATTTAACAACTTTCCAAGCAAAAAATAAATCGTTTAATTGCCGTTTAGTTGGTTTCTTTTTTGTTATTACTTGAAGTTTAGTTTTATCTAAAGTTAATTTATCTCTTCTTTGCACTAAATAACCAAAGTGAGTACCTTTTATATCACTATAATCAGAGTCTTTAGAAAAATTAGTCTCTAAAACTCTCATATTTTTTTTGGCTGAGAAAATTTTTAAAGATTCTTTAGAATAAGATGGAGCAATAATGCATTCTTTAAACCCGCTTCTTAAAATCTGATGAGCTGTATCTTTATCTACCTTTCGATTTAGGCCCACTATTGCTCCAAAACTTGATAAGGTGTCTGTTTTATAAGCTTTCTTATAGGCCGAAGCTAATTTTTTATCTATAGCTGTTCCACAGATAGATACATGTTTTATAACAGTTGCCGCCGGTTCTTTAAACTCTTTTACCTGCATCATGGCGGTATTTATATCTAGATAATTATTATAAGATAAAGTTTTACCTTGATATTGTTTAATCGGTAAATCTTTTGACCTTATTTTTTTATAGAGAGAAGATTTTTGATGAGGATTTTCTCCATAACGTAATGAAGATTTCTCTACCATATTCCAACTTATAGTGTCTCTGCCTTTAAAATAGTTATAAATTGCATTATCATATTCTTTTGTCAAATAAAATGAGGACTCTGCTAATTTTTGCAAAACATCTTCAGAGATAGCCCCTCTATTTTTCTTTAACTCTGAAAGAACAAGTTTATACTGAGAAGGAGAACTAACTGAAGCAACATTCCTAAAGTTTTTAGCTGCTGCTCTAAGCATCGAAGGCCCTCCAATATCTATATACTCAAGCATCTGAGTCCAAGCTAAATTCTCTTTCATTTTTTGAGTAAAAGGATAAAGATTGACTACAACCATATCTATAGGCTGGATGCCTAAAGTTGAAATTTCTTCTAAATGTAGGGGGTGTTTTTTATTAGCTAATATCCCTCCAAAAACTTTAGGGTGGAGAGTTTTTACTCTCCCTGATAAAATCTCAGGAAAAGCTGTAATCGAAGAAACTTCTTTTACCTTAATCTTATGCCTACGCAATAAAAGAGCTGTTTTACCAGTTGAAACTATTTCTATATTCAACTTTTGCAGTTCTCGCGCAAAATCAGCAATACCTCTTTTTTCCCAAACACTAATTAATGCTCTTCTTACTTTAATCATAATTACACGCTAAATTTTATATAGATTATATCTCCCGGCTCAACAATATAATCTTTACCTACAGTTTGTACTAACCCTTTACTTTTTGCTTCAGCCATATTATAAAAATCATCTAAATTTTTACAGTTGACTACTTCGGCTCTAATAAAACCTCTCATTAAATCACTATGGATTCTGCCGGCTGCTTCAAGAATAGTTTTACCTTTTTTTAGATCCCAAGCCTTAACCTCTTTTTCAGAAGCAGTAAAAAATAAAATTCTACCCGCAGCATCCATAACCTCTTGAATCAAATCTTGTATCTGCTGATCTTGATCCTGGAGACTATCTTTTATTACTGTTGGTTTTAGACTAACCAACTGCAAATTTTTCAAAAAAGCTATTTTTTCTTCTTCTAAGTTACAGTTTGATAATACTTTTTCCGATTCTAGTTGCTTTTGTGCTTGTTCTAGGATTTCTTTTTCTTTTGAATCTTGAGCCCTATCTAACCGTTGCTCAATTTTTTCAAGATCAATTAAGACAAAGTCAAGCAGCTTAGATTTTTTAATAACTACTGCATCAGATTTATCTAGATCCTCATTTATAAATTCAACCGTATAAGGATTCTTTTTAGCTGGTGAAAATTTATCAATTAGCCTTTTAAACTCATCGCTTTGATAACTATATTTCTTAGCCGTAAACTCAAAACCAAAGTTGAATATTTTCACGCTTTGCTATGTTCCTTTTCTTTTTCTTGTTTAGCCTTTGTGATAATATCTTGAGCTACGCGACTGGGAACAATCTCGTAGTTTGAAAAACTCATTGAATAAGAACCTCTTCCACCTGTCACCGAGCGGAGGTCTGAAGCATATCTAAACATCTCAGCTAAAGGCACCTGAGCTTTAACTACTTCATTTTTGCCTTTAGGCTCCATTCCCATGACTTTACCTCTTTTGCTGTTTATGTCTCCGGTAATCTGGCCAGTTAAGTCTGAAGGAGCAATAATTTCTACATTCATTATCGGCTCAAGTAAAACAGAACCTCCTTCGGAGAACGCATTTTTTAAGGCCATTGAACCAGCAATTTGAAAAGCCATATCAGAAGAATCTACAGGATGATAAGAGCCATCAAAAAGAGTTACTTTAATATCAGTTATTGGATAGCCGGCTAAAAAACCCTCCTCCATTGTATTTTTAATTCCCTTTTCAACTGAAGGAATATAACCCCGAGGAATTTTTCCTCCTACAATTTTATTTACAAATTCAAACTTTTTACTTCGCTCTAAAGGTTCAACTTTGATAGAAACTTCTCCAAACTGGCCCTTCCCGCCAGTTTGTTTTTTATAACGATAAGAAACTGTTGATTCCTTAGCAAGAGTTTCAAGATAAGGGACTTTAGGTGTACCTAAATCTACATCTGCCCCATAGTGTTCTTTCATTCTTTCAATAGTAAGCTTTAGGTGAAGCTCTCCCATTCCGGATAATATCAACTCTTTAGTCTGTGCATCCCGTGAAACACGACAAGTAGGATCTTCTGAAGTTAAACGATCTAGAGCTGTCGATATTTTATCTTCATCTTTTCGAGTCTTAGGTTTAACTGACGAAGAATAAGCAGGTTCTGGAAAATCTAAGGGTTTAAACTTTATTACTTTTGAGCTGTCACAAATAGTATCACCGGTTTCAGTTTCTTTTAATTTTGCGATTGCCCCAATATCACCCGGTAGCATACAATCTAGATTTTTTTCTTCTTTACCCTCTAATTGATAGATTTGTCCGCCTTTTTCTTTAGCTTCTTTATTTGCATTATAAAAACTCTGATTAGCTTCTAATTTTCCCGAAAAAACTCTAAAAATTGTTAACTGCCCCACAAAAGGATCAATTACTGTTTTAAAAACTTGGGCTGAAAAAGGCTCCTCCGGGCTTGGTTTAACTTTAATCTCCTCTCCTTGGTTCCCTGTAGCTACTCTTGCTTTTGCCTGATCAACCGAAGGCATAATTTCAACTATTAGCTTCATCAAAAAATCAATACCTATCTCTTCTGTCGCTATCCCCGCTGTAACCGGAAAGACTTTAGACTCAAGCACCGCCTTTTTTAAAGCCTGATTTAACTCATCTAGCTCTAAGGCTCCTTTTTCAAGATACTTTTCTAACAAAGCATCATCAGTTTCAGCAACTGAATCCAATACTCCGCTGTATAAAGAACCATATTTATCTTTGTTATCTAAAACACTTTCTATATTTTTACCTTCTGGAGCTCCTAAACTAACAATCTTTTTAGTAAGACTATTTTTTATATCTTCTAATACTTTATTATAATCTGTATTTTCCTTGTCTAGTTTATTAATAAAAAATAAACAAGGAATATTTTCGCGTTCTATAATCTGCCATGCTTTTTCAGTTCCAATACCTACACCTTCTTGAGCATCCACTACAATAACCGCAAAATCAGCAGCCCTTGCTGCCCCCACAACTTCACCAATAAAATCAGTATATCCAGGGGTATCGATAAATTCAAATTCCTTATCACCTAAATTTGCAGATAAAACAGAAAGATTTATAGAGCTCTTTCGTTTTTTTTCATCTTCTTGATAATCACTGACTGTATTACCTTGATCAACTTTTCCTAACTCATTAATTGTTCCAGACTTATGGAGAATAGCTTCTGACAAAGAAGTTTTACCAGATTGGGCATGTCCAACTATCAAAAATGTTCTTTTTTTTGAAATATCAGTTGCCATAGTTACCCCCTCATTAAAAATGCAATTATTTAGCGAATACCTTTATTTTTAATGACACTTAAGCCGAATTACTCGGCGTAGTGTCTTATACTTAATGCAATTATTTAGCGAATACCTTTATTTTTAATGACACTTAAGCCGAATTACTCGGCGTAGT
>JAIPHU010000019.1 GCA_021735045.1 Candidatus Omnitrophota bacterium
AATTCTTTTAATTCTATTTTTTCTCAATTAACAAAATTATATGAAAAAATGGGGGGCCTAGATAAAGAGAGTAAAGAAATCCATAGCCTTACCAAAACTTTCCAGAATATCTTAATACCTACAAAAAAACGGGGTGCTTTAGGGGAAAATCTAGTTGAGAATTTATTACGGGAAGTATTACCTGATGAAACTATATTAACTCAATATACATTTAGAGATGGTAAAAGAGTTGACTTTGCGGTGAAACTACCGGAGGCGCTTGTTCCCATTGATGCAAAGTTTTCCTTAGATACTTTTAGAAATTATATAGAAGCAGATGAAGGTGAAAAAAAACAAAAACGCAAAACGTGCATTGAAAGCATAAAAAAAAGAATTTTAGAGACTTCTCAATATATTTATCCGGATGAAGGTACAGTTGATTTTTCTTTGATGTATGTTCCTTCTGAGAGTGTATATTATTTTATAATTACAGATACTAATTTGCTAGATTTTGCCCGGGCTAACAATGTATTTATTACGGGGCCAAATAGCTTATATATTTATTTAAAAACCCTATGTATCGGATTTAGAGCTTTAAGGATAGAAAAGAGTGCAAAGCAAATTTATGATATATTAGGTAGGCTTGAAAAAGATGTAGGAGCTTTCATTAAAGATTACAGGGTATTAGGAACTCATTTGCGTTCAGCAAGCTTAAAATACCAAGATTTAAATCAAAAGATAGAAAGTGTATCACTACAGTTAAAAACTATCGAGAATAAAAAAGGTGAAGCTTAAAGTTAGAGTTATTCCTAATGCTAAAAAGATAAGAGTAAACTTATCAGATCAATCAGCAAAGGTGTATCTTACTGCTTCAGCTCAAGATGGTAAGGCCAATAAACAGCTAAAAGAGGTTTTAGCGGATCATCTAGGCATTAAAAAGAGAAATATTTCTATAGTAGGGGGCCATAAATCCCGCAATAAAACTATTAGAATAGATAAATAATATTTTGTTTAAATACAATAATTTTTTTGATAAAAAGATCAAATTAAAAAAAACTAAATATTGTTTTTTTATCGATAGTGTTTTTTCTACTCAGATAACCGCAGGGTTTACCAGTTCTTTTTTTACTGGCCAA
Organism: Candidatus Omnitrophota bacterium; assembly: GCA_021735045.1. Taxonomy (GTDB): domain Bacteria; phylum Omnitrophota; class Gorgyraeia; order Duberdicusellales; family 4484-171; genus PXAH01. The sequence goes on from JAIPHU010000019.1 coordinate 1,116, forward strand.
CTTCCTTCAGATTTTAGCCAGCTTTTATCATATATAGGTAAGCAAGCAAACTTTAGTTACATGGACCAGAGGCATTCGGCTGATCTAACTATTGTTGAAGAACCAGGTGTTTATAGTGTTGACGGTTTATTTAGTAAAGATAAGAACCATTTTCTGGTAGTAAAAACTGCAGATTGCCTTCCTTTATTTTTAGCTAAGAAAGATCATTATGTAGGGATCATCCATATGGGATGGCGTTCAGCAAAAGAAGGGATATTAAAGAATATTCCTTTTGATTTAGCTGATTTTAAGGTAGTAGCTGGCCCAGGATTACGAAGTTGTTGTTATCAGGTAGGAACTGAGTTCAGAAAATTTGGCCGAATAGCTTCTTACCTAAAAATAAGTCCAAAAGGAACCTTTTTTGATCCGGTTGAGTTTGCCAAGGATCAATTGTTCTCTAAAGGCTTAAAAAGAGAAAATTTTTTTGATTTAGGTCTATGCAGTTACTGTTCAAAACATAATTTTTTTTCCCACAGAAGAAATAAAACCACCAAACGCAGCCTTTCTTTTATTGGAATCAAATAGAACAAATATTAAATTTATTTATAACTCTTTATTTTTGAGATATTTATAGTATTTATCTCTAAATTAAGCTTTTATTTTAGGCCCAATATATTGGGGGTAAGCTAGATAAGTACAATATATAGTAAAATTATTAAAAATTATAACAAATTATACTTGACAATAGTTAACATAGCCTTTTTAATATAAACATATACAAAAAGGTGTAAAATGAAGAAAAAAAGATTACCACGCTTAATGACTGTTGAAGAGCTAGCCGATTATTTAGGTCTGCAAAAACAAACTATCTATAATTGGTTGCATCAGAAGAAGATTTCTGGCATAAAAATTGGAAAAGTGTGGAGATTTGATAGAACGTATATAAATAAGTGGCTTAAAGATATGCAGAAGTAAAATATGGCTAAAAAAGAAAAAATAGGATTATATTTAGGTGTAAATTCTGTAGCAGCTTCTTTACTAGAGGCAAAAAAAATAGTTACTACTTCTTGTACTGATATATCTTCTGATCAAGACTCAATTGAATCACTTCAGGAGAATGTAAGGATTCAGGCTTCGTTAAACAAGATATTACGAGAAGCACATATAGAGGGTAAGAATATTAATCTATCGCTTGCTGATAGAAATTTTATTTTCCGCTACCTAGAACTACCTTTAATGGGCAAAAAAGATTTAGAATCATCTTTATTTTTTGAAATAGAAAAATATATTCCTTTTAAAGCTGAAGAACTTCTTTGGGATTATCAATATGTTCAATCCAAATCAGATAAAAAAACAAAAGTATCCTTTATTGGGATACGGACTAGCAACTATAACAGAGTCAAAGATATACTTTCGCAACTAGACCTATCTCTAGAGGCTTTAGAGCCAGCATCTATTTCTTTAGCACGTTTAGTTAAATCTAGCAAAGTTTTTTCAAAAAATCAACATTTTGCTATTTTAGATGTTACTGATTATGAAGGTTATCTTACTTTTTTTCAAAATGAGTTGCCTGTTTTTAACCGCCATTTTGATATTTCCAAAAGTGAAGGAGAGTTTGATAAGGAGAAGTTTATAGAAGCTGTAAATTATTCTTTTCAATATTTTAGGAGAGAGTATAAAAAGTCTGATATAGAAAAAATTATAGTTATTGGTGATGTAGTAGATGATCAAACAGTTGTTTCTTTAAAGGAAACTCTGGGTCTTGATGTAGAAAAAGTAGTATCATCTGATTTATTTTCTTATAAGAAACAGTTAGCTATAGAGGAAATCAAAGCCTTAGGTGTTGCTCAAAGAGAAAATATAAATTATAAGTTTAAACCGATTTTAAAAAAAAGAGAAAAAGAAATAGTAGCTGAAAAATCTAGCAGTTTAGATTTTACTACGGGGTGGCGTTATGGAGTTTTGTCTAGTGTGGCTGTGGTTGGGGCTATAGCATGTTTTTCTTTATGGCTTCATTTTAATTTCAAGGTACTAAGTAAAGAGGAAAATTTAATTGCTCAAAGGAAAAACATGAAAATAGTTGATAATTTAAAGGGGTTTAGTAGAAAACAGATAGATGAGTTGGTGACTAAAAAAAAGAATCAGATTTCATATATAAAAGGAAGAGAATCGACTTATTCAAAAATTTGGCCATTTTTAAGATTTTTAGAACAAAAGAAAAATATTCCCGATCATCTTTGGCTAGAAAGTTTAAATATTAAATTAACAGAGAGTGACTATAAAGGCAGGATTTCCGGGTATGTTTATTTTCAAGATAGTGTAAAAGAGAGTAAAGCAGTAGATAAATTTGTTAATAATCTAAAAAGTAATAAGGACATTGCTAATATTTTTTCTGGTATTCAATTAGATTCTGTGCGTAAAATGAAATTAAATACTTATCCTGTAACTAGTTTTGATATTAGTCTTGATAGATAAAAAGGAATTGATATGAGCGATATTTCAGAAATGAAAGCAAAAGATATTTTAAGTTATAAAAATACTCTATTATCTGTAGTAATAGTCATTATTTTTGGGTTTATCGCAAAAAATATTACATCAAATTACAACCAAAAGATGCAGTCTTTAAACCAAAAACAGAAAAAAAGGCAAGAGTATAGAGCGCTAATTGATCAGTATAATAAATTAGATTCGCAATTTAACAGGTTAGCTCAAGAATATTTTGGAAGTAATGGTGTTGCTTTAAAAAGTTATGTTGAAACAATTGCCAACAATCAGGAACTTCAGATTGATTCTTTACGCCCAATTGAAAAAAGAGAAAGATTTTATAAGATAAATAAATTAGTGATAGGTTTGAAAGGGCATTATCATGGTTTTATACGGTTTATAAGAAAGCTAGAGGATAAAAATATAAGAATAGAAAGATTAAATATGAGACAAAAACAACAATCAGTTGATGTCCAACTGGATATAAAAACAATTAGTTTGCAATGAAGATAAAAATAAGTTTATTATTATTTATGGTTTTAACTATTTCAGTTTGGGCTCAATCCGAGCATAAAAATCCGTTTGAATCAGGATTGCCCCAGGAAGAGTCTAGAGAAGTAGAAGAAGCTGGGCTTTTCCAGGATAGAGAAGAAGAGATAGTTAATTTGCCGGGAGAAATAGTTATAGAGGGGGTTTTATGGGGTAGTGATAAGCCTCAAGCTATAATCAATGGAGAAGTATACAGTAAGGGAGATAGCCTAAAAAATAATAGAAGTGTTTCTATTTTTAATATTAAAAATAATATAGTATTTTTATCGTATCAAGACAAAATTTTTAAAAAAAAACCTAGAGAAAAATTTTAGATTAAAGGAGGCCTAAGATGAGAAAAATATCATTGATTATATTAATAGTTTTACTAGTTATCCCGGGAGGGATTTTAGCCAAGGACGATATTTATAGCAAACATTTATCTGGTGATAAAAGTTCTGGTTTGATTTCCGATGAAATTTTCGGGGATTACTTATTGTTTAGTAAGCAACAAACAGTTTCTTTAGATTTAGAAGGAGCAAAACTTGTGGATGTCTTAAAGATGCTTTCTCAACAAACCGGCCTTAATTTTATCTCAACTGAGGCAATAAGGGATAGGGAGATGACACTTTATATTCAAGATGTAGCTTTAAAAAAAGCGATGGATATAATCTTTGAATCAAATAATTTAAGTTATAATTTTTACCCCGAAGCTGAAATGTTTGTAATAAAAGAGATGGGTAGACCGACAATTGAACTTAAAACTAAAGTGTACCATCTAAAATATGCTAGAGTGTTAAGCTCAAATATGCAAAAAGAAATTGATCAAATTTTGGAAGAAACTAAACAAGCTGGCGCTGAAGGCCAAGAAGGCCAAAAAGTCCAAGCCGAAGATAGAACTGGAATAAAAGAAGTTGTTGAACAAGTTTTAAGTGAAGTAGGTAGAGTTATAGTTAATCATGCTACTAATTCTATTATAGTTGTTGATGTTCCATCTCAATTTCCTGCTATTGATGAAGTAATTAATAAATTAGATGTTCCCCCTGTGAAGGTTATGATTGAAGTTGAAATTTTAGATGTAGATAAAAGTGTAGTTGATAAAATAGGCCTAAAATATGATGGAGCTGTTAGAAGCGGAGTTTCGGGGCTATTTACTCCTTTTCCTTCTACTTTTAATCCTAATAAAGGGCCAATCCCCTGGAGAACATCTACGGTGGATTTAACTGATATTGATATAATTGCGCAGTTTTATAAACAAGATACAACTACGAAAATTTTGGCTCGTCCGAGGATCTTAACTCTTAATAATGAAACTGCAGAAATTGATATTATAACTGATGAGGTTATTGGCACTAAAGTAGAGTATGATGATGACGGAAACATTCAATCAACAGAAGCCCAAAGAATCTCTGATGTAGGTACTTACAAAGGATCTGGTGTAACTTTAAGAGTTACTCCTCAGGTCAGCCCTTTAAGTGATGAGATTACTTTAATCGTATACCCTTCGGTAGTAGATACTACTGATTCGGGGTTTGTTGATGAGCAAGGTAACGTTTTTAGGAATATTGAAGATAGGAGCACTCGCTCGGTAGTAAGATTGCGCAGGGGTGAGACTTTACTTTTAGGCGGCCTAATTAAAAATGATGAAAAAGAAACTATAACAAAAGTTCCTTTTCTAGGGGATATTCCTTTGTTGGGAGCTTTGTTTAGGCACAAAGATACAACTGGAACAGGAGATAGAGAGTTAATGGTATTTTTAACCCCGAAAATTATAGAAAACAAAGCTTTTGGAGCAGAAAAAAGTGGTATGGCTTTCTTTAAAAGAGAGCAAATTAATTCAGAAAAAGAATTTGCTGTTGAGAGTGCATTAAATAAATATATACGTAAAAGATAAGGTTAATCTATGGCTAAATATAAAAGGTTAGGAGATATATTAATATCTGAAGGCATGATCACCAAAGAGCAGCTTGCTCAAGCTCTAAAGAAGCAAGAAGAAAGTGGGGGCAAGTTAGGTGAGTTGTTGGTAGATTTAGGTTATATTGAAGAAAAACAAATCGCTGTTGCTTTAAGTAAACAATTAGGAATAGCTTATATTTCTAAAGCTTCAGGTAAATTAAAACCTGTTCCTGACCAAAACTTAGAAGAGTTAATTCCTCATGATTTTGCTATAAAGAATATAGTTTTACCTTTATCCCGCAGCCTTAACTCGATAACAGTGGTTATGGCGGATCCGCTAGATTTAATTTTAATTGATAATATAAAAAAGATGACAGGTTGTGAAGTTAATATTGTTGTATCCATTAAAAGAGATATATTAGAAGCAATTGAACAATTTTATGGAAAGGAAAAGATGCTTCGCTCTGCAATTGAAGCAAGCAAGGATGAAGATAAAGAAGATATAGGAATAAAAGAAATATCTTCAGAAGAAACTGACTTAAGTTTAGACAAAATGGTGGCGCAAGCTGAGGAGGCGCCGGTAGTTAAGTTGGTGGATTTAATTATTAGGCAAGCGATTGAAGAAGATGCTTCTGATATTCATATTGAACCACATCATAATGATCTTAAACTTCGTTATCGAATAGATGGTGTGCTTTATGAGATGCCTTCGCCATCAATTGCTTTATACTTGCCGATAATATCAAGAATTAAGATACTTTCTCGTATGGATATAGCTGAAAAACGTCTTCCTCAAGATGGCGGCTTTATGGTAAGAATCAATAAACGCTTGATTGATTTAAGGGTTTCAATGTTACCTACTATTTACGGGGAAAAAGCAGTGCTGCGAATTCTTGACAAGAGCAGAGTCCCTCTTGATTTAGCTAAGTTAGGGTTTTTCCCTGAAGAGTTAGAATTAATTCGTAAAGGTATAAAATCGTCTTATGGCTTAGTGCTTCTTACTGGCCCTACTGGTTCTGGAAAATCAACTACTCTTTATGCAGCTTTAAATGAAGTCAAAACTGCATCTAAAAATATTATTACAGCTGAGGATCCAGTAGAATATAGAATTAAAGCTATTAATCAGGTTCAAGTGAAACCGGAAATAGGTTTTACTTTTGCTAACGCACTTAAGAGTTTTTTACGCCAAGATCCGGATGTGATTTTAGTAGGCGAAACCAGAGATTTAGAGACAGCTGAGATGACTATTCGGGCAGCTTTGACCGGCCACTTAGTTTTTTCGACATTACACACAAATGATGCTGCTTCTACAGTTAATCGGTTAGTTGATATAGGTTTGCCGTTATATTTAGTGACAGCTTCACTAAGGTTAATTATTGCTCAAAGATTAGTTAGAAAATTGTGTCCTAGTTGCAAAGAACCGTATGAAGTTAGCAAAGAAGACTTGCCGGAAGGAGTTGAGCTAGATTCCCAAGTTATTTATAAACCAAAGGGGTGCGATAAGTGTAACTCTATTGGCTATAAAGGAAGATCGGTAATAACAGAAGTGGTGCTTTTAGACAATGAAATAAAACGGGAGATCCATAGAGGTGCAACTCCTGTTGAAATTATGCAAGTTGCTAAAAAGAAAGGATCTTATACTTTATTAGAAAGTGGCCTAAAAAGAGTTGCTGAAGGAATAACCTCTTTAGAAGAAGTGCTTTCTGTAGCTTCAACTACTTAAAAATAATCTATGTCAAAATTTCACTATAAAGTTAAAACCAAAACAGGTAAAACGTTAAAAGGCTCTCAACAAGCAGCTTCTGAAAGTGATTTAATTTCACGGCTACGGAGAGAAGGTTATTTCATAATATCGGTATCTAAAGAAGAAGTTAAAAAAGAGCAAAAAACCATATCCTCTGGTAAGAAAAAAAAACGCAGATCGATAAAACTTTCTGATTTAACTTTTTTAGCTAGAAACCTTGCCACTACCTTATCTAGCGGGGTTACTCTGTTAAGGAGCCTTGAACTTGTTTCTTATCAGTCAGAAAGTGGGAAGCTAGAATCTATTTTAAATAAATGTTCTGGTAATATCCGTGAAGGTTTAAGTTTGGGAGAAGCAATTGAAAAATACCCCAATGTATTTTCTCCTTTTTGGCAAGGTATTGTTAGAGTGGGTGAGTCTTCAGGAAACCTTCCTTTTGTATTAAATCGTTTGGCCGACTATCTTGAAATGAGGATGGAGTTTGAGAGAAAGATTAAAAGTGCCTTAGTCTATCCTGTTATCTTAGTTATTGCAGCAGTAGCGGCTATATTTGTTTTTTTAAAGTTTATTTTCCCTAAGTTTGGCGAGCTTTTTAAATCTTTTGATATAGAATTGCCGGCACTTACTCGGTTTGTTTTTTCTTTGAGTAAATTTGTTCAAAATAATTGGTTTATTATGTTTGCTGTTGTTGTTGGGGGGTGGTTTATATTCAAACAATTGCAACGGAAGCCAGAGGTAAAGAATTTTATTGATAAAGTATCTCTTAAGATTCCTCTCTTGGGAAATGTTCTTTTTTTAATTTATATTGAGCGGTTTACTTCTATTGTCCATATTATGCTTGAAAGCGGATTAACTTTAGTTTATACTTTGGATATTGTTGCCGACAGTATAGGGAATTCTGTCTTTCAAAAAAAGATTCGCACAGCAGCTGAAAAAGTAAAAGAAGGAGGGTCCCTTTCTGAGCAACTATCTAAAGAGGGGATTTTTCCTCTTTTGGTGTCTGAAATGTCAAAAATAGGTGAAGAAACTGGAACTATGCCGGATGTTTTTAAAAAAGTAAGCCAGCATTACCTTAAAGAACTTAATTCAAAAATTGAACGTTTTGTAGCAGCCTTTGAACCTTTGATGATTGTTGTGATGGGGGTTACGATTGGAGTTTTAGTTGTTGCTTTATTTTTGCCTTTATTTAAAATTTCTACCTTGGGTAGTTGATTCTATTTATTGACGAATTTAGGTATGTATGGTATTAATAAAATGTGGTATTTTCTCAATAAAAGGAGGTTTAGATGAGAAAAAGTTTTACTTTAATTGAACTGTTGGTAGTAGTTATTGTAGTGGCAATTTTAGCTAGTTTTGCTGTACCTCAATATCTAAAAGCAGTAGAAAGAGCTAAAAAAGCTAAGGCTGAGAATGCTTTAGGTTTGATTGCGCAGGCTGAGAAAATGTATAGGGCTGAAAATGATCAGTATGTTAATTTTGCCGATGGCGCTGCTAATGCAACGTTAGGAAGTTATGTAGAACTGTCTGAGTTAGATAATGATACTGATTGGGACTACAAGGTTACGGGCGCAACTGCTACGGGTACGACCTTTACCGCTACCGCCACAAGAAAAGCGGGAAGCAATAGTGGTGAGACGATAACTTTAACTGAATCCGGAGTTTGGGGGGGTAACTTTAGCCCTTAATTTTTAGGTAGGAAGAAGAAATAATTCTAGCTACAAGCTAATAGTTGCAATATGTTAGGTAAAAAAATTTTGATATTTAAACCATCTTTTACGTTAATCGAACTGCTTGTTGTGGTTGTAATTGTTGGCATTGTAGCTACTTTTGCTATGCCTGGGTTTTTTGGAGCTCAAAAAAAGACAATAGATAAAGAAGCTCGCACTAATCTTAAGCTTATCCAAACTGCAGAAGAGATTAAAGAGGTAGAAGAAGGACAGTATAAGCCCTGCGGAAGTAATTCTGCTTGCAATACTGCTTTAAGCCTTGATTTACCTGCTTCGGTAGCAAACGGCGGAAACTGGGATTACAGTGTAACCTGTAGCTCCAGTTGCAGCAGTGGTTTTACAGCTCAAGCCACAGGTAGCAAAGGTACACAAAATTGGTCGATTGATGAAGATGCCCAAGATGCCCAATAAAAAAGCGATATCTTTGCTTGAAGTTTTAGTTGCAGCAATAGTTTTAGCTTTAGTGGCAGGTGGCCTTATCTCAACCTTTCTTACTGTTAGAAAATATATTCGTCACGCTAAAGAAAGATCTACAGCTACGGCTCTTTCTTATAGCCATGTAAAGACTCTCTATGAAGATGTAAGGGCTGATAGTTGGAACACAGGTAGCCTTTCTAATGGGTTGAATCAGAGCCTACCTGTTGGCGGCCAGAACTGGAGCAGTATTGACAATATTAACTATCAGTCTGCTAATACTAAATATAAGGTAGATAATGTTGGCGGCCAGCCTTACCGTGAGGTTACAATAACAGTAGAGTATCCTGATTGATTTTACTTTTAATATGAAAAAAGGTATGACTTTAATTGAACTTTTAGTTGCTTTGCTGTTAATCAGCATAGTTATTTTAGCTGTTTTTGGCATCTATAATGCTAGTTCTAGTTTTTTTAATTCATCTGGAACAAAATCAAAAGTATTAAATGATTTAATATATGTGTTAGATCATATTGATAAAAATGTTTATTTATCGACAGGATGGGTAAATAATCCGGCCATAGTTGTTACTACCCCAACTGCTGATAGTTACCGAATTGATATAAATCAAGATATAAATCAAACTCCAATTAATTTTTCTGATGATCAAGGAGTTAGATATGAGTTTAACCCTACAGCTAATACTATTAGGTTTGCAGATGGATCTGGTAACTGGAAAAATTTAACTAATAAGTTAATTGACCCAAATGGTTTGTCAATAAACTATAATCCAACCACAGGTGTTTTGTCTATAGATAATCTTTGTCTCCGTCAAGATGTTGGCCAACCATCTGATCCTAAAACAAATCCGGATATTTGTATTACCAGTCAAAATTTTAGCACTTTCATGCAATCTCTTAATTGATATAGTTTTTATTTAATTGTTTAAAAAAGGAGAGCAGATGAGAGAATTATTACTTGACCTATTGAAAAAAGAGTCTTATCAAAAAAAAGAAGTTAAACTTTCTTCAGGAAAAATCAGTGATTTCTACATTGATGTAAGAAAGATATCTTTAAGTTCAAAAGGAATATATTTAATATCTAATCTTTTTTTTCAATACTTAGATAAAAAATCGATAGATGCATTTGGCGGCCCAACTTTGGGTGCTGACCCTATAGTCGCAGGAGTGTGTTTAATTGCTGAGCAAAATGATAGGACTTTAGCTGGTTTTTTAATTCGTAAAACTCCTAAAAAACACGGCAAACAAAAATTAATTGAGGGACCTCAAATTAAAACCGGTTCTAAAGTGATTTTATGTGATGATGTTGCTACCAGTGGAGGGTCTTTAATTCAAGCAAAGAGGGTTTTAACTGACCAAGGGATAAAGGTAGAAGATGTTATGGTAGTAGTTGACCGTAACGAAGGCGCCAAAGAAGCTTTAGCGAAAGTTGGTTGCAATCTCTTTTCTCTATTTACTAAAGGCGATTTCTTAATCGAATGATAAAAAATATTAACTTTAACCTTTATCCTTTAACCTTTATCCTTTTATTTTCCGGCTGTATGACTACCGAATATAATGTTGGGACCCATAGCCAAGATGTTTATTTTTTCTCAACTGAGAAAGAAGTGGCCATGGGAAAAAATGTTGCCCAGCAGGTAGCTAAAGAATTTGAGCTATCAGCCAATCCTTATGATATAGAAAGGGTTCAAAAAATTGCAGAGGATATAACTGAAGTCTCCGACAGAGAAGAACTTAACTACTATTTTTATGTAATTGATAAAGAAGATAAAAAAGAAGAAATGATTAATGCTTTTAGTTTGCCGGGTGGATATATCTATATCTTTAAAGATTTACTTGATATCTTAGGCGAGGACGAGTTAGCTTTTGTTTTAGCTCACGAGATGGCTCATATTGTCAGCCGGCATCATATAAAAAGGCTTCAGGCGGCTATGGGATATAATCTTATTCTCATTGCTTCAACTGCAGCTCCTTCAGATGATAATTTTAGTGGAGGGCTTTCTTTTGCCTTAGCGCAAATTATGTCAGCTCATTCACGCGAAGATGAATTTAATGCTGATAGTTTAGCAATTAAATATAGCAAATTGTCAGGCTATAACCCTAAAGCCGGCCTAGAGCTGCTTGAGAAATTATATCAAAAAAGTAAAGAACAAATTAGGCCGCTTTCCTATTTTCGCACCCACCCTTATCCGGCTCAAAGAATAGCCAATATTAAACGGCAACTTTATATTTCTTTAGATGCCGAAGATTACATCAATTTCTAAGTATAAAAGTGGACGTTTCCCTCCATCATAACTTATTGATAGACAAACAGTTATATATGCATGTTTTCCAGATTTATTGCTGTATAAATAGAAATTATTTTATTATAACTCTTTGTGCTGCAAATAATTACAAACAAGGGGAACGTCCCCTTTATTAAGTTAGATTTTAGTTCCCAGAAAAAATAAGAGGGTTATTGTGTTATGGAGGGCATGGAATAAAAAAGCTGTGCTTATTTTTTGAGTTTTTTCATAAATATAACAGAGAGAAAAACTGATTATAAAAAGTCCAAACACACCTGCCGGAGAGCGGTGGAGAAGAGCAAAAAATAAAGATAGCCCTGTTGCCGCAATTAGAAAAGAATATTTTTTACGTATTAATTTATAGAATATTCCCCGGAAGATAAGTTCTTCAGCTAAAGGCGCAATAATTATAGCTTGAGTGATAAAAAGCAAAAGAGAAGTTTTTGTGTTAATTAAGGGAATAAGTTTCATTACCGGAGATGTCCCGGGTTCTATGCCTAAGGCTTTAATTAAAAAAAGATTAATAAAAATAGCGAGAGCTGTAATTGGAATAATTGCACTATAAATTTTAACTACAAAATTTATCTCTTTTCTCTTTAAGCTTAAATCAAAAAAGTAAGGTTTTATATAACTAAATATAATAAAAATAGTGCCAATTTGGAGTATTAAATTTGTTATTAAGATTATAAATATAGGGCTTAACCTACTAAATGATAAAAAAATATTAGGTAAAAAATAAGTAAAGAGCATCAAAAAACTTACCAAAAAAATCAATTCAGCAGCATTTTCTTGATTTAGGGGTAACTTTTTTTTAGGAGAGTATAGTTGACTAATTGATTGGCCTTTTATCTTACGGGAAAGAAAAATACTTAAATTAATTAATCCGGACAAAAACAAAAAAATATAAAAAAGGGTAATAAAGATAAAAATAGGATTTTGAGAAGGTAAATTTGTGGTAATTTTATCAGGTGAGCTTAAAATATTTTTTTCTAAGGATAAAGGCTCTTTACTAGATGAGCTATTTAGGAATATCACCGAAAATAGACAAATAATGGTTAATCCAATATATAAATTTCTTTTTTTCATCCAATTTACCAATTTTAACCAATTCCCACCTACGCGGTGGGAATAAGATCCTTCAGCACTTTGTGCTTTAGGATCCGTTTATGTTTTTCAAAAACATAAACGGAGGAGAGAGGATTCGAACCTCCGAGAGCTTTACGGCTCTACCTGTTTTCGAGACAGGCGCTTTCAACCAGGCTCAGCCACTCCTCCGGTTTAGCTTGTGGCCAATAGCCAATAGCTAATGGTTGATAATTGCTAAAATTTGCTTATCCTTTCTTTTATAGCCAAGTTTATTGTATTTGTCAATGAAATATCCTATGTTATAATTTTAGCTATGGTTGCTATTTCATTATCTGTTATAAAACTTTCCTTAATTGCCTGTTTTGGGTTTGTCCTTTATAAGCAGAAGATTATTGATAAAAGGGTGCTAAAATTTTTAACTTCATTTGTTATTAATTTTTCAATTCCCTGTTTATTTTTTTCTCATCTAATAGGCGATTACCAGACAGTCCTTTCTCATTCTATCTGGACTTTTTTAGGAATAAGTTTTGCCATTTTTTTAGGTGGTTTAATTCTATCGATTTTAATTAGCTGGGGGCGTAATAAAGACAAAAAACGAGAGTTTTTTAGTGTAGTTAGTTTTCAAAATGCCGGTTATCTACCGATGAATATTGCTTATTTTCTTTTTGCAAAAGACCTAAAGAATGAGTTTTTGGTTTATGTTTTTCTTTATCTTCTAGGCTTTAATATTCTGATGTGGTCGGTTGGCAGTTTTTTTATTTTTAAGCAAAAATCTGAAAAATTCGGATTTAGGTCTCTATTAAACCCTCCTGTAACAGGTACATTAATAGCTTTATTTTTTATCTACACCCATACTGCAAAATTTATCCCGAATTTATTAATGGGGCCGATTGATATGATTGGTCAAACTAGTTTTGTGCTTTCGATGCTTATTTTAGGCTGCTGGCTTGCCAAAATAGAACTCCAGGATATTTATAAGAGATGGTTTATTCTTCTGGAGGCTTCTTTTTTAAAATTAATAGTCCTGCCTCTTTTAGTTTTTTTGGTTGTTTTAAAATTTGAATTTTTTTCATTATTAGGATTATTTATAGTG
>JAIPHU010000020.1 GCA_021735045.1 Candidatus Omnitrophota bacterium
TTCTAAAGTCCTAATGCAACAAAATAGGTTCAAACAAAAATGTTGCATAGTGGAAAAACATTGCGTGAGACTTTTGACTTTGGACATTGGACTTTGGACGTTGGACTTTTTTTCTTCCCGCCTCTTGCCATTCAGCTAACCTATGATAGAATATCTATAAATAAATAGGAGGATGTATGAGTTGTGAAGAGATAAAAAAATTGCTCACTAAATATGTCCAGCATACAGCAGATGAAGAAGAAATAAAAAAAGTTGAAGAGCATCTGTGTGTTTGCCATGATTGCCGTAGTTCATTAGGTAAGCTTATGGATAAGTTAGATGCATCAGGTGATTCTGGGGTATCAAAAGATGAAGATAAAGAAGAAAAAAAAGAAGATGATTTTGAAATTATACCCTCGGGGCCATCGCCTGAAGAAAATTTAGAAAAGACTCAAGAAGATCAGCTAAAAGAAAAAAAAGAAGACAAGCAAGAGCCTGAAGAAGCAAAACAAGCTGATCTAGAGCCCAAAGAATCTGAAGAAAAAAAAGAACTTAAAGAAGATAATCAGTCAGAGGTTACAGAGTCTAAAGAAAAAAATAAAGAACAAAAAGAAGGCAAAAGCAAAGAAGATATAGAGTATTTTCCAGCTGAAGATATAAAGACATTTTCGGAGAAAAAACCTGATTTTAATGAGCAGGAGGATGAAACTTCTGAAAATAAAGAGGAAGATGTCCAGAAAGGCCAAAATTCAGAATCGTTTGAAAATGACTCTTCAACGGATTCAGACCTAGAATCTTCTTTGGATAATCAGCCTGATAAAAAAGTTGGTCAAAGTAAAGAGTTAGGAGATGAGTCAGGAACTAGCCAAGATAAATCTGAACCAGCTTTTGAGACCAAAGAAAAAGAAGCAGCTGCAATACGTCGGGACAGTAAAGATATTCCATCTTTAGAAGAAGGCCCGGGGATGGTTGGATATATTGCAGTAAGTATAGGCGTTTTGGTGTTAGGCGTTTTAATTTTTCTTCTGATGCAAGGTTAAAGTTTTGCTAACTTTTATATATTTTTCGCTTATTCAAGGATTAAGTGAGTTTCTTCCGATCAGTAGTTCTGGCCATCTTTTTATTTTTAAAAATATTTTTTCGTTTCAAGAGGATCTTTTATCTTTTTTTGTTTTTCTTCATATTGCAACTTTAGCTGCAGTTTTAGTTTTTTTTTATAAAGATATTTTTGCTGCATTGAAAAATAAAAAAATAGTCGCTTATTTAATAGTGGCGACAGCAATTACTGCTTTATTGGGTTTAATTATTGATAAAACTTTAAGCCATTATTTTAGCAGTAATCATTTTATTTTCATTTTTCTTTTTATTAACGGTCTTATACTTTTGACAGCTCGAAATCTAAAAGGTAATAGGGAGTTGTCAGAACTATCAATTAAGGATGCGCTTTTTTTAGGTGTCTTGCAGGGTTTTTCTTTTTTTCCGGGGGTATCCCGTTCAGGGATAACTATTATCGGCCTTTTAGCCAGAAGATTTAAGCCGAAAACTGCTTTCAGCTTATCTTTTATAATGTCAGTTTTTCCTATTGCAGGAACTTTTTTATTTAAGGTAAGTAGTTTAACTACTCTTAAGTTGAGTCCGTTAATTTTAATAGTATCTTTTTTAGTTACTTTTGTGGTGGGGATTTTTTCTTTATTTTTGGTTAAAAGAGCTTTGATTATGAAAAAGTTTATTTATTTTGGATATTATTGTATAATATTATCGGTTGGAGGATTCTTATTTATCAATTGAAATGGTGAATATTTAGCAGAGCGCGGAGCGCAAAGCGCTTAGCGTTAGTTTTTTACGCTATGCGCCATGCTCTTTGCACTATGCTAAAAAACCAGTTAACTAAACGGGAGGGAAACATGCCTTATAATCCAGATTTAGACAAAGAACTATTTGCAAAAGCCTGGGAAGGAGATGGGACAAGGATTAGAGTAAGAGTATTTTCTTACAATCAAGGGGCTAAAAAAGTTCAGATTACCAGAGAAAACAAAGACAACGAAGATAATTTTCGTTTTACTAAATTAGGCCGTTTGACCAAAGAAGAGGTAGAAGGGATTCTGCCATTTATGAAAGAAGCTGTAGAACAGATGTAGTTTATATTTGTCATGAATCAGCAACCAGATAAACCAGACAAACCAGACATAGAGGCAGAAATAAAAAGATCACGGAAAAAGAAAGCGGATAAGTTAAAAAGACTTAATGATTTTAGCACCGAATATAATGTCGATAAGTTGTTAGAAGATTTAGATGTCTACTTCGAAGGAGAGGTTGATTTTAATTTAGGCAAGATCAAAGAAGAGGTTCAAAAACAAGGTAAATTAGAAGAGCTTATTGACCAGGCAGCTAAAAAACAAACCCATCCTGTTGTTGAATTTATTCAACAAATATTAAAAGATTTATGAGGAAAGCTTTTCTTTAACGATTTTGCTTATTTGTTTAGGATCAGCTTGGGCTCCGATCTTACTTAAAACTTCTTTCATGACCCTTCCCATATCAGAAGGTGAAGAAGCTTGTAGCTTTGAGATAATATTGTTAGTAGTTTCTTCTACTTTTTCCGGGCTTAGCTGTTTAGGTAAGTATTTAGATAATATTTCAAGTTCAGTTTCGAGATCTTTTTGGATATCTTCTCTTTTGGTGGCCTTGCTTGATTCTTTTGCTTCTTTGAGCTTTTTTTCCTGTCTCTTTAAAACTTTTAAAACTTCTGAATCCTTTAATTTTTCTTGCTTTTTCTCTTTAGCTTGATTTGCTAGTTCTGAACGAATATAACCTAAAAATTGTGATCTTTTTTGGTTTTTTTCTTTTCGGGCCAAAATATAATCTTTATAAATCTGGTCAAAAATCATAAGATAATTTTAACATAATTACTGGTTCTCGCAAGGGATTATTGGTTTAACTGATTTGCTTTTTTAGAGGAAAAAGATATGGTATAATTGTTAGGTAAATTATCGAATACAATAAATAATTATGGTTATATTAATAGCAGGATTAACTTTAGTTTCAATTATTTTGGTGGTCTATTCTTTGGCTGATTCCAGCCCAAAAGATCTACCAAAAAAACAAAAAAGGATGTCAAAATCTTCACTTTATCAAAAAGTTAATTCTCTTGAAGATAAGGTAAAGAGTTTAAGAGAGCAGAGGCACCAGCTAAAGATAAATCAGGAAGACGGGAATAAATTAAGAAAAGAAAACAATGTTTTAAAGAAGGAAGTAGAGAAAGTTAAAGCGGAAAATGATGAATTTTACAAAAAAGTAGAAAGAAACCAAAAATGGCTTAAAAACCAAGAAGAAATGATTAAGAAAGAGCAACAACCTAAGGTAAATCTAGAAGAAAAAATAAAAGAAAAAGACAAAAGGCTAGAAGAGGAGTTTTCTAAAAATGTAAAATTTGAGAAAAAGCTCCAACAACTTGAAAAGGAAAATCAAGAGCTACAAGGAAAAATACAGCATAACGACGAGCAGATAAAAGGACTTAGCTTAGATCTTGAGGCAGAAAGGAAAAAGCTAAAGGAAAAGGGTGAATTAGCTCAAGAGTATGCAAATCAAGTAACAAAAATGAAGGAGGAGCAGAAGCAAAGCGGATGGGTCTCAAAGCAAGAGCATTCAGAACTAAAAGAAAAATACAATGAGTTGGCCAAAAAAATAGAATTGAAAGAAAAAGAAATAAAAATTAAAGAGGAAAAGGTCATAGATCTGGATAAAGAAAGGATAAAGTTACTTCATCGATTGAGAGGAGAAGAAAGAGAGGAAGAAAAGAAGGATAATGGTTTAAAGTCAAAGGATAAAGGGGAAGGAGAAAAGCAACCGGAAGAAGAAGAAAAAACTCCAACCACGAAAATGCAGAAGGAACCTGAGAAGGAACAAGAAGGGGAAACTGAAGAGTCAAAAGAGGAGAAGGGAGAGAAATCCGAAGAAGATAGAGAGAAGCCAAAAGCAGAGATGGAGAAAAAGGATAAAGAGAATGAAGAGGAAGAAAAGAAAAAAAAGGTAGAAAAAGAAAAGGAAACTCTTGAGGAAGAGGAAAAAAGAGGAGAGGAGTCAAAAGAGGAGAAGGGAGAGAAATCCGAAATACGAAATGGGAAATCTAAAAAAGAAGAAGAAACAAAGAAAAAGTCAGATAAAAAAATAGCCAAACAAAAAAAAGAGGATGAGGAAAAGCCTGAGAGAAAGTACCAGTTAGAGAGCATCAGAAATATTGGAGTTATGGCCCATATTGATGCCGGTAAAACTACTCTTACCGAACGTATTCTTTTTTATACCGGGCGCTCTCATAAAATTGGCGAGGTCCATGACGGTAAAGCGGTAATGGACTGGATGAAACAAGAACAAGAAAGAGGTATAACTATAACTTCAGCGGCAACTACTTGTAGTTGGCTGGATCACAGAATAAATATAATCGATACTCCTGGCCACGTTGATTTTACTGCTGAAGTTGAACGTTCTCTACGAGTTCTAGATGGCGCAGTCTCAGTTTTTTGTGCAGTAGGCGGGGTTGAGCCTCAAGCAGAAAAGGTTTGGCATTTTGCCGAGAAATTTAAAGTCCCTAAACTTGCTTTTGTAAATAAGATGGACAGAATGGGAGCTGATTTTTATGCTGTAGTCGAACAGATGAAAAAGCAATTGGGGGCAAAACCAATCTTAATGCAAGTTCCTATAGGTAAGGAAGATAATTTTAATGGGGTTATTGATTTAATTAAGATGAAAGCCTATTATTATCAAGATGAGCTAAAAAAAGATAATTTCCAAATAAAAGATATACCGGGCGATTTAGAAAAAGAGGCTAAACAAGGAAGAAAGCATTTATTAGAAGAGGTGGCTTCAGGCAGTAGTCAGCTTATGGATAAATACCTAAACTCTCCTGATTCGATAGACGAAACAGAGTTGAAAGAAGCTATTCGCGAAAGTACGATTGCCTGTAAGCTTGTACCGATTTTCTGTGGAACTGCTTTAAAGAACAGAGGAGTTCAACTATTGCTAGATGGAGTAGTTGATTACCTGCCTTCTCCGGTTGATTTGCCGTCAGTGGAGGGAACTTTACCCGGTGATCAAGAAAAAGTAGTAAAGAGAAAAATATCTGACAGTGAATCATTTTCGGCATTAGCTTTTAAAGTTCAGACTGATAAACATATTGGCAAGTTAGTTTATATTCGTGTTTATTCAGGGGTTTTAAAAAAAGGAACTTATATCTATAATGTAACTAAAGACAAGAAAGAAAGGGTTTCCCGAATTTTACAGATGCACGCTAATCAAAGAGAAGCCCGCCAAGCTATATTTACTGGAGATATTGCTGCTGTGGTTGGCTTAAGTGATAGTTTAACCGGGGACACCCTAACTAATTTAGAAGACCCAATAGTTTTAGAGTCGATAGAATTTTCTGAGCCGGTAGTTTCAATAAGCGTTAAACCAAAAAGTCGTTCTGATCAAGATAAACTGTCAAAAGCTTTAGCAAAGCTTTCTAATGAAGACCCTACTTTTAAGGCTTTTACCAATCGAGAAACATCGGAAACTATTCTTTCTGGAATGGGAGAGCTTCATCTAGATATTATTGTTGGCCGGTTGAAAGAGGAGTTTGGAGTAGGGGTTGAGGTTGGTGAACCTAAGGTAGCCTATCGAGAAACTATTTCAGCTGAGACTAAACAAGAATATAAGCATGTTAAGCAATCGGGGGGCCGGGGCCAATACGCTCATGTTGTTTTTAATCTTTCTCCTAATGAAAAAGGCAAAGGGTTTGATTTTACTAACAGCATTAAAGGTGGAGCGATCCCTTCTGGATTTATTCCAGCAGTAGAAAAAGGTATTATTGAAGCTATTGGTGAAGGTGTTTATGCAGGGTTTCCGGTAGTTGATGTTAAAGTAGATTTAGTTGATGGTTCTTTTCATGAAGTAGATTCGTCAGAGATGGCTTTTAAAATTGCAGCTCGGCAATGTTTTAAACAGGCTTTTATGAATTGTAAGCCATCCTTGCTTGAGCCAATCATGGATTTAGAAGTAATTACCCCTGAGGATTATGTAAGTAATATTGTTAGCTATATATCTTCGAAACGAGGCAATGTTTTGGGGATTGAGCCAAAAGGTAAACAAAAGATAGTTCAGTCTGAGGTGCCTTTATCGGAAATGTTTGGCTATGTTACTGATTTAAGATCGCTTACCAACGGCCGGGCCAATTGTTCGATGCAACTTAAAAAATACGCTGCAGTTCCTGAAAAAATTGCCAAGCAAGTTATTGAGGCAAAGAATCAAGAAAAAGAAGAATAGAAAATTCTATATATTGTGCTATAATATAATATTATGGATAAGACCCGCAAGATTTTGATCATTTCTTCGGATCAAAAATTAAAAGAAGTCCTAAATTTTTGTTTTGATGGTTGGGGCTATGAAGTATATCTTCAAAAGCCATTAGAAAAAAAGTTAGAACATTATGATTTAGAAAAAATTAAAAGTGTTTCTCCTGATGTGATTGTAGTAGATGTTGAATCTGCGGGTAGCACACAGCTTGATATCTGTAAGCGTCTTAAAAATGATTTCCTCACAGCATTTGTACCTGTTATAACCCTTATTAATAAACGCCACTTACGTAGTCAACTTTTAGGTGTAAAGCAGGGGGTTGATGATTATTTAATTAAGCCTCCTGATCCGCTTGATCTTCGTATGCGGATTGAAATAGCTTTGCGCCGAGCCCGACATAGCATTAATGCTAATACTTTAACCGGCCTTCCCGGAGCAAGAATATTAGAAGATATAGTTAAGGAAAAGTTTCAAAAAAAGAAATATTTTTCTTTTTGTTATGTAGATATTGATAATTTTAAATCTTTTAATGATCTTTATGGTTATCAGAAAGGTGATAAGGTAATAGTCCAGACTGCTTATATGCTACAGCTTGCAGTAACTAAAACCGGCCAAACGGATGATTTTGTTTCTCATATTGGTGGTGATGATTTTGCCTTTGTTACGACTTTAGATAGATATGAAAAAATTTGTAACTATTTTATCCAACTTTTTGATAATATAATTCCTTTCCATTATGCAAAAGAAGATAGAAAAAATGGTTTTGTAGTGACTCACAACCGTAGTCGTAAGATACAGGAAGTTCCTTTGATGAGTGTATCTTTAGCAGTTGTAAATAAAGGCCTAAATTCAACTGTTGAGAATATGATTCAACTTAATGAAAGAATATCAGAGGTTAAGAAGTTTTTAAAGAAAAAACCAAAAAGTTGTTATATGGCGGATCGAAGGGACACTAAAATATCTAACAATCAATCAATTCAGATAAATAAAAAAAGAAACATTGATAGTTACAAACCTTTAGGTCAAATTTTAATTGATAAAAATATAGTTTCCTCTGAGCAGTTAGATGAAGCATTAAATATTCATTGGAGAAAGGGGGTTTCTAGCGGTAAAGTCTTAAAAGAACTTGGTTTTGTTACCGAGGCCGAGTTAAAAGAGGCTTTGGATGAGCAAAAGATAAACTTTATTAATTTTATTGAAAAAGATATGCAAAGAATGGGGTAGATTAACTATGGATATAATTAATGGATTTTTAAATAAAGTTTTTTTTCAAAACACAATTTTAGAATACCTTGTTTCCCTAGGTCTATTTATTGGTTTTTTTATACTGATAAAAGTTGTGGGGTTAATTGTTGTAAAGAAGATAAAAGGTTGGGCTAAAGGGACGGCAACCTTGATCGACGATCTTTTAGTTAGTATTTTAGAAAAAAGAATAGTTCCTTTTCTTTATCTTGTTTCGTTATATGTGGCTATCCAATATTTAAAGCTACCAAAAACACTAGATAAAGCATTAGAGCTAGTGGTTATCTTTGTGCTTACTGTTTTTACTATCTTAATCAGTATTCGCTTTGTTGAGTTTGGTTTTGATTCTTATGCTCAAAAAACTGGCCGTAGTGAAACTTTTCGTCATAGTTTAATGGGCATCTTGAAAGTTATTAAGTTTATACTTTGGGGCTTAGGGTTAGTATTCTTTCTTGATAATTTAGGTTTTGATATCGCTGCAGTTATTGCTGGATTAGGGGTTGGAGGTGTAGCTGTAGCTTTAGCTGCTCAAGCTGTATTAGGGGATTTATTTAGTTATTTTTCGATAATTTTTGATCGCCCCTTTGAAGTAGGAGATTTTATTATTGTTGGAGATCTTCTAGGTACGATAGAGCATGTAGGGATAAAAACTACCAGGATAAGAAGTTTAGGTGGAGAACAATTAATTTTTTCTAACTCTGATCTCACCAACTCTCGAGTCAAAAACTATAAACGAATGGAAAGAAGAAGAGTAGTTTTTAAGTTGGGAGTTACCTATGATACTCCATTGGCAAAATTGAGAGAAATTCCTAAAGTTATAGAAAATGTTATTAAAAATACAGAAGATACTATCTTTGATCGAGCTCATTTCTTCTCATATGCTGATTTTAGTCTTGTTTTTGAGATTGTTTATTATGTAATTGGCCCAGATTACAATAAATATATGGATATCCAACAAAAGATTAATTTTGCGATAAAAGAAGAATTTGAAAAAAGAAGCATAGAGTTTGCCTTTCCCACCCAAACTTTGCACTTGAAGAAAGAAGGGGAGTAAGTCCTAAGTTCAATGTCTAAAGTCCTAAATCTATGAATTTTTATTTAGCTATTATTTTAATTATACTTATTGGGGGTTATCTGCTAAATTTGTTAGTGGAGCTCCTAAACATTAAAGCCGCTAATCCTAAACTGCCTAATGAATTTATTGGTTATTATGATCAGGAAAAATACAAAGAGTCGCAAAAATACCTTTGTGAGAATAGTTGTTTTAATCTGATTCATTCCGGCTTGCTTACCGGTTTATTTGTTACTTTAATTTTAGCTGGTTTATTTAATTGGGTGGATCAGCTTGTAAGGAGTTTTGGGTTTTCTTCAATCCTTACAGGACTTTTATTTGTGTTCTTTATTTTTTTAGGCTTAGAGTTAATAAATTTGCCTTTTTCTATTTATCATATTTTTGTTTTAGAGCAAAAGTATGGATTTAATCGTACGTCTGTAAAAACTTTTATTTTAGATAAGATAAAAGGTTTAATGATTACAATTATTCTGGGAGCTTTAATCTTATCTTTTGTGTTTTGGTTTTTTGGTCAATTTCGAAGTTGGGGTTGGCTATTTTGCTGGATCGGATTAACTTTATTTGAGTTGTTTTTATTATTTATCTGGCCAAGATTTATTATGCCTTTATTTAATAAGTTCGAACCAATTAAAAAAGGTCAGCTGTGTGAAAAAATTCAAAGTTATGCTGATTCGCAAAACTTTAAAATTCAAGGCATTTATAAGATGGATGCATCGAGGCGTTCAACAAAGTCAAATGCTTTTTTTGCTGGTTTTGGTAAGTTTAAAAGAATTGTTTTGTTTGATACTCTAATTGAAAATCATAGTTTAGATGAAATAGTGGCAATTTTAGCTCATGAGGTTGGACATTATAAGAAAAAACATGTTTTTCAGATAATTTTAATTTCTTTTATAACAAATGGATTTATGTTTTATATTCTTTCGTTGTTTATTACAGATCCGAATTTATTTAAAGCATTTAAAATGGAAAATATTTCAGTTTATGCCGGGTTATTTTTCTTTGGATTTTTATATGCTCCGATTAATTCTTTATTTTCAGTATTGGTTAATAAAATCTCACGTAAAAACGAAAAAGAAGCTGATTATTTTGCAGTTAAGAGTTCTGGTTTAGGTAACCAGTTTATTAAGGCTCTAAAAAAGTTAGTTGTGAAAAATTTATCGAATCTTACTCCGCATCCAATTAAGGTTTTACTTTTTTATAGCCATCCACCTATATTAGAAAGGATACGGTATATCCGTAAAGCTATAGATAATGGCAAATGACAAAATCCAAATACCAAATGAATGACAAAATCCAAATATTACAAATAATATTAATTTGACATTTAACATTTGGGATTAATTTGTCATTTGGTATTTGTAATTTGAATTTATGAAAAGATACATTGTACATGTAGATATGGATGCTTTTTTTGCTGCTGTAGAGCAGAGAGATAATCCTAGCTTGGTTAATAAACCAGTGATAATCGGAGCTGACCCTAAAGGCGGGAAGGGGAGGGGAGTAGTATCAACTGCTTCATACCAGGCCCGAAAATTTGGTATAGGATCAGCTATGCCAATATCAGAAGCCTACAAAAGATGCCCGCAGGGTGTTTATCTTAGACCCAATATGGATAAATACGGTGAGGCGTCAAAAAAAGTTTATGATCTTTTATATCAGTTTAGTCCTTTTATTGAACCTATAGGTATTGATGAAGCTTTTCTAGATATAACTGGTAGTTTTCATATTTTTGGTGATCCGGTTCAAACTTGTCTTTTGTTGAAAGAGAAAGTAAAAGAGGAGATTGGTTTAACTGCTTCAGTTGGCCTTGCTCCGATTAAAATGGCTGCAAAGATTGCTTCTGATTTAAATAAACCAGATGGTTTTTGCCAAGTAGCACAAGATAAAATTTTAGATTTTCTTTGGCCTTTAAGTGTTAGCAAATTGTGGGGGGTAGGTAAAAAGACAAAAAGGGTTTTAGGCAGTATGGGAATTAGTAAGATTGGCCAACTAGCTAATTTTGATCAAGGTATTTTAAGAGAATATTTCGGGAAAAACGGCCGGCATCTTTGGCAGCTTGCTAATGGTATTGACCGGCGTAAAGTTGTGCAGCCAGAACCGACAAAATCTATTGGAAGTGAATTTACTTTTCCAAAAGATACCTCTAGCTCTGATCAAATCGAAGTTATTTTGAGTAAATTGTCTGAAGAAGTGTCAAGCCGGCTTAAAAAAAATGGGCTTCGAGCCAAAATTATTTGTATAAAGATTAGATTGGAAAATTTTTCAACTCATAATAGGTCAATGCGTTTAATTAAAGCAACTAATTTTTACGGCACAATTTTTACAGCTGTTAAGAAACTTTATTATGATTCAGAATTTTTAGGTGAAAATATAAGATTGATTGGGATAAAATCAGAAAAATTTATTGATTCTTATATACAGGATACAATTTTTGACGAATCTTGCCAGGAAAAAAAAGAAAAGACAGATTCAGCGGTTGAGAAAATTCGAAAAAGGTTTGGCCAGGAAACTATTTGGAGAGGGGGGAGCTTACAGTTGTAGATAGTGGGGTTTAGTTAATCTAAAAAAGGGGGATCAGCATGAATAATATTTTAAGAATTGTATTTTCTTTTGCGCTTTTTTTTCTATTTAGCAATGTTTCTTATTCGCAGGATTATAATAATCAACAACCAGTATTTCCTCAATTTCCGACTGGAGGGTTTGGCCAAAAACAAGGCTCTGGTTCTTCAACCAATAATCTTTTAGACAATTTACCGGTACCTTATGAAACCAAGAAAGTTCAAAGTGGCCTAGGACAAGCATACGGTTTAAACATGGATATGTTTTCTTCCCGTCTATCTATTCCAGAAGTAAAAAAGTTTTATCAAAATAAACTTCCTGGCTTAGGTTGGCAACTTATGGATACTTCAGGAATGTTTTCGTCTTCAAATTTAAATCAAATGAATGTACCGGCTCAAACTGGAGAGGTTGCTAGGAATAGCCTGATCTATAAAAAAGGAAAAAGTATATTGGTGGTAGCTTTTTATCCTTCCCAGGGTGAGAGTGGCGTCATATATAGTCTTACTGTAAAACAGGTACAGTAACCTTTTTCTTGCTTAATTATTTAGGAGGATTAAAATAATTGTAGGAGGTGGTTTTATGTTTTACCGGTTTATTTTGGCGGCTTTTTTTCTTTTATTTTTTGGAGTTTCTTTTTTTCCGGCATTAGCTCGTCCTTCGCGCAGGGTGAAATTTAAACATGCCGATAAGAATAAGGATGGCGTTATTGATAAAAAAGAAATTCATATGGAGAAAAAATGGGAAAATAAACAAAGGATTAAGCACAAGAAAAAATGGAAAGCAAAAGCTGATAAGAATAAGGATGGTGTTGTTGATAAAAAGGAACGAGTAATTATTTGGAAACAGAGACATTTTAAAGTGAATAATCCTTTAGAAAAAAAATATGATTTAAATTCTGACGGATGGTTAAGCTCTAGTGAAACAAAAGAGTTGAAAGATAAAAGGGCTATTATTAAAACTAATGGTAAGGCAAAAGTAGATACAAATATTGAAGAATATTATGATTCTGATGGTGATGGTGTAATTAGCGCAAAAGAAGCAAAACAGTTAAACCAAGATCTAAATTAAAAAAAATAAAATAAGAGGTAAAATGGAAATAACTGCAAAAAAAATTAAGATTTTTAAGATTGCTAATCGCAAGGGGTATGCAGCAATTTGTAAAAACTATCTTACCGAAGGCAAACTTATATCAGAGAGCTATCAGAGGATGGTTAAGGCTTTAAAAAGAAACCAAGTAAGAGTAAAGAATCAACCGAAAGATATTAAAGAATTACTGGTATCTTTTAAATAGAGGAGGTGGTGGTATGAAACTTAAAATTTTAGCATTTGGATTAGCCCTAGGTATACTTTGGGGCTTAGGGGCTTTGGTTTTAGGTATTTTAGCTATTTTTGGCTATGGGTTAACTTGGGTTGCTGTATTATCATCTGTTTATATTGGCTATGGAGCAACCATTTTAGGCAGCTTGGTAGGTGCCTTATGGGCCTTTGTTGATGCATTTGTGGGAGGGGTATTATTTGCCTGGTTGTATAATAAACTATCTAGAAGTTAAAAAAATAAGTTAAGAGAAAAAGGGGCTGATGTAAAATATCAGCCCTTATTTTTTGTGTTAAGATCTATATTTTTTGTGTTTTTTTGTGTTTTTTTGTATGCTTGAAAATAGTATAATATGTGGTATAATAGTTCTTACAGTTGGAAGTTGTGATATTTGCTAAATAATTGCATTAGGTATAAAGGCACTGCGCCGAGTAATTCGGCTTAGTGCCATAAATAAAGATATTCGCTAAATAATTGCATTTTTAATGGGAGGGATTTTGGCTAAATCAAAAGTAAAAGCAAAAAAAGGAAAAGGAAGACCGAAAAAAGCAGTAAAATACACAAAAACGATCAATGTCCGGCTTACTCAAAAACAATGGGTTGAAGTTCTAAATTGGGCCCAAAAAGCTAATCTAGAGCCATCTGTATATATAAGGAAAATTTTACTTGATTTCCTTGATATAGAGCATGAGCTAGTGAGATCAAAATAACCCGAGAAGAAGGGATCTTCACCAAATTTATTCTAGTCCATACTACCACTCCTAAAGAAAAAAAGTCTGTAGAGGGTGTTAAAAAAAAGAAACTACGTTGCTCACAGGCTTTTAAAATTAAATCTTAAAACCCCATCATTTAGGGATAAAAGCGGTAAAACTGACCTTATAGCTGCGGCCAGGAAAGATTAAATATTCAAGCCCTTTAAAGACAGTATCCCGGGAAAAAAGCTGTTTCATTAACTTCCGATAATATATCTTATGTTAACTTTTATAAGTATTTGAAATAGGGGTTATCTGTAAGGGAATCAATGAGTTATAAAGTTTATTAAAAAACCTGTGAATTGCTCAATTCTTACTTACTTTTGGCATTGTTTAGT
>JAIPHU010000008.1 GCA_021735045.1 Candidatus Omnitrophota bacterium
CCATTAAAAATGCAATTATTTAGCGAATACCTTTATTTTTAATGGCACTAAGCCGAATTACTCGGCGCAGTGCCTTTATACCTAATGCAATTATTTAGCGAATACCTTTATTTTTAATGGCACTAAGCCGAATTACTCGGCGCAGTGCCTTTATACCTAATGCAATTATTTAGCGAATACCTCTATTATCTAGTTCAAACAGTTACATCTTCCCCAGTTAAGATTCCTGCCACATCGAGGACAAAGCCCCTGGCATCTGGAAGAACATAGTACTTTAAGCGGAAAATTAAGCAAAATCTCTTCTCTTATGTCTTGGTCGATATTTAAAAAATTATTTAATTCATCTAAAGAATAACTTTTTTCAAAACTATAACTTCTAACCTGGCAGACCTCGGTAAGGCAGCGTGAACAACGAATTTGACAGTGTGTTTTGATCCCTATCTTGCTAATGATTTCATTATAAATTTTCTTAAACTCTCCCTGTATCTTAATGCAATCAATAAATTTTAGATCAAATCCGTCTAAGTTCCAAGATTCAACCGGAACTTTTTCATCTAAACTTAAACCCTCTTCAGTTATCTTTTTAACTGCTATTTTCATCTAACTTCTCACCGACTGCCGACAAGACTGACTCCGGTAAAAACTTCTTTAAATCTCCCCCCAATAAAGCAATTTCTTTTATCAAATGAGAAGAAATAAAGGAGTATTGAGGATGCGTCATTAAAAATAAAGTTTCAATTCTGGGAGCCAAGCTTTTATTAGTTAAGGCCATCTTAAACTCATATTCAAAATCCGACATAGTCCGTAATCCTCTAATGATTGTATTAGCTTTGATTTGATGGGCAAAATCAATAACTAAACCGTCAAACCCTAGAACTTCTAGGCCTTTTATGTCTTTAGTTACTTTTTTAACTAAGTCTATGCGTTGATTGTAAGAAAAAAAACAGTTTTTGGGAGGATCTTTAACTACCGCAACCACTAGTTTTTCTGCCAAAGGGCTAACTCTATTTATTATATCAAGATGGCCGTTAGTAATTGGATCAAATGTCCCTGGATAAATAGCTTTTTTCATTATTTACTTCTTGTATATAAGTAGACTAGATTGGCCGTAGTTTCTTTTTATGACTAAGGAAAAATTTTTGTATTTTTGAGCATAATCATCATTTTCATAACAAAAACCGATTAAGTAACCGGAACGGGCTAATATATCATAACTTTCTAGCAGTTGCAAGCTCTTTGTAATTAATCCTTTATAGTAAGGAGGATCCAGAAAAATTAGATCGAAACAGATCTTTTTTCGGTATAAATATTTTATAGCCAAAGAGCATTTTTTGCAATAAATTTCAGTATCTTTACCTATCCCTAAACTATTAATATTATTATCTATAAATTTTATGCTATTTTTATCCTGATCTACAAAAACAACCCGGCTTGCTCCACGTGATATAGCTTCTATACCTAAGGAACCACTTCCAGCATATAGATCTAGAACTGTTTTACCGTTAGTTAATTCAAATATTATATCAAAACAGCTTTTTTTTACCCTTTGAGAAACCGGCCTTACCCCCGGCGGAACTTTAATCTTTCTCCCTTTTAATTTTCCTCCTAAAAGTTGCATCTTCTTACCCCTTAGCCCCTTTTCTAGAAATGTTAGAATGAAAATAGCTCCTAAAATAGCTCCTTAGAGGCTTGGACTGAGGTTGAGCCAAATAAGGATCTTTCTTGATAATTTCTCTGGCAAAGCCCCGGGCTTGTTTTAAAATTTCTAAATCTCTTAGTGGTTCTGCTATTTTTAAGTTTGGTAAGCCATGTTGAAGCTGGCCAAAAAAATCCCCCGGCCCTCTCAGCCTTAGATCTGCTTCAGCTATCTTAAAACCATCACTTTCTTCCTCTATTATCTCCAGCCGCTTCTTAGCCTCTGAAGAGATAGTTTCACTATAAATTAAAATAAAAGTAGCCTTTTGGCTAGATCTTCTAATTCGGCCCCGTAGCTGATGTAATTGAGATAGGCCAAATTTTTGTGGACTTTCTACAACCATAGTTGTAGCATTTTTAATATCAAGGCCTACCTCTATTACATTAGTAGATACAAGAATATCAACTTCTCCTTTATTAAATTTATCAACTACTGCTAATTTATCTTGATTTTTTAACCGTCCATGAAATACTCCTATCGAAAAGTTAGAAAACCTTTTTTTTATCTTTTCACACATCTGTTTTAGTGATTTAACTTCTAAATCATCATTTTGATCAATAATCGGATAAACTATATAAACCTGCCGCTTATTTTTAACCTTTTCTTCAACTAACTTATAAACCCACTCTCTCTTTTTTTCTAAGACTACAATTGTATCCGGTTTAGTTCGATTCGGAGGCAGTTGATAAATGGTAGATGAATCAAGATCTCCATAAATAGATAACGCTAGGCTGCGCGGAATAGGTGTAGCACTCATTACTAAACAATTTGGCGAAATTTGGCTTTTTTTAGGCAAAAGCGTTCTTTGGGCTACACCAAACTTATGTTGCTCATCAATTACCACTAACCCCAATTTTTTAAATTTTAGATTCTTTTGAATTAAAGAGTGGGTCCCCACCACAATTAATAAATCTCCTTTAGCTAATTTTTCTAAGATACCATTTTTTTCTTGAGCCGACAAAGAAGAGGTCAACACCTTAACTTTACCTTTTAGGCCGGCTAAAGCCGGATTAGCCTGTTCTAGCAAATTATCAATTGTCTTTTTATGCTGATGAGCTAAAACTTCAGTAGGTACCATAAAAGCTACTTGCCAAAACGATAAAGCAGATAAAATAATAGGAAAAAGGGCAACAGCAGTCTTACCGCTGCCAACATCGCCTTGCAGAAGTCTATGCATGGGGTAAGGCTTGCCTAAATCGGATAAGATTTTACCCAAAACCTCTTTTTGAGCTAAAGTCAGCTCAAAAGAAAAACTTTTTTTAATTTTTTCTACTAGTTTAGAATCTATCTTTAGAGCCGGCCCTTTTTGAAGGCGATGTTTGGCTTTACGCAGATAAACCATAACTTGTGAAATAAATAGTTCTTCAAAAATAAATCTTTGCCGAGCCAAATCTGCTTCTTTTAAAGAATCGGGAAAATGTATCTGCCTAAAACTTTTAGCAATATTAGGAATATTTTGCTTATCCCTGATATTAAAAGGAATCGGATCAGAAATTTGCAACCGGTAATTTTTTAAAATAAAAAATATAGTTTTTCGAATATACCTCTGGCTAAATTCATTCGGCAACCTGTAAATAGGTGTAATTTTACCAACTTCTAAATTTTGATTGCCGTCATTTTGTTCAAATTTTGGCGAGATTATTTGTAGTTTACCTTTATAGCGGGAAGGCTTTCCATAAACAATTAATTTTTGCCCGACCTTAATAGATTCGGCAAGATATGGTTGATTAAACCATTTACAACTAATTTTAGCAGTTTTATCATCTAAGATAACCTCAAAAATACTTTTTGTTTTCCGGGACCGGATAAAATAAGGAAACTTTTTTAGATTTCTGGCTAGTACTTCACCACTAACTACTGCTGGTTCATTTTCTCTTAAATCTTTAATCTTTATAAAGTTAGTTCTATCTTCATAACGAAAAGGGAAATAATAAAGAAGATCCTTAAGATTATAAACTCCTGCCTTATCACCAAATACCTTCTCCTTACGCGGTCCTACCCCTTTAATATAACGAATAGGTATATTTTCCATAACTAAACTCTCTGTTTAAGGCTTCGGATAACTTTTAATAAAATCTTTCAATATTTTTCGATGATCAAAGGCAATGTCAGATGGTAAATTTTTTAAAGGATTTTTGGCTTTAATTTTAAAAACAAATGCACTTTTTGCATCTGAAGCTGCTTTAAGTTTTCCTTTACCTCTACCGGTAAATACCACAGAAACTGTATGAAAACGCGGGTCTCTGCTATTATCTGAATAAGCTCTAAACTGTTTTATATTTTCAAAATCAAGGCCGGTCTCTTCTTTAGCCTCTCGAACCACTGCTGCCTCTAACGATTCTTGGTAATCAACAAAACCTCCCGGCAAAGCCCAACCCAATGGAGGATTTGTCCGCTCTATTAAAACTATGCCTTGCTGATAGTTAATAATAGCATCAACAGTAAGAAACGGCCCTTTGTTAGTTTTTATATGATTAAGATAGCCGAATACATTTTTTTTCAGCGTTTTATAACTTTTATCGGTATCAGCTATAAATAATACTCTTTTTAAAAACCTTTTTTTGTTGCACCTGCTATAGCGAAAAAGTTCTTGGGCCGCTATTTTAGAAAAGATACCGAGATTAATATTTTTTCTAAAACCTGCGACTAAAAAAGCTACAGACTTGATTTTATGTTTTTTGATTTTTTTAAAACAGTTGAATAAAGCCCGGCGCATAAGTTCTAATCTAAGGCTGTCAGCAAAATTAACTAAAATAATATAGTTAGTCTTAAAAGAACTATTCTTTACTAGCGCCACCTGAGATGCCTTTAATTTCTTTAGGTTCTTACTGCTATCGACTGTTTTTTTTACCTGAGAAAAACAATCAGAAGAAACTACTATAGATTGGATATCTTCCTCTAGGCTATTTGATAGATCTAATCTTATTCCTTCTAATTCCATAATAGAACCTACTTCTTTTTTGCTTTTTTATTTAAAATCTCTTCTGCAGCCACTAGAGCTTCTGACTTTTTATTTACCTTCCCTAAAGCCTGAAGTTCTTTAATTTGAGCTAAAATTTGGCCTAAAACAGGCCCCCTTTTTATCTTAAGATGTTTCATAAGATCATATCCATCTATGATTTTAGGCAAAGGCTTTTTCTTTTTTTCAATAAAATGATCTTGAATTAATTTTAACATGATTTTTTCGTGACGCTTCCTTTTTACCAAATCTGCTAATGGGCCGCAAGTAGCCCTCCAATCCGCCAAAGAAAGGAAGATAATAGCTGCCCCCTCTTCTCCTGTATCACGAAAAAAACGATAAATAGCTCTACGGCTAGGTGTAACTTGATCAGCTAAATAACCAGGCCGAAGATGCCAAAAAACCATCTTTTCTAAAGCTTTTTTTTCAACTCGCGATAAACGCATTTCTTTAGCAAACCAAGAAGAGATATCTCTACCTACTTTTTCATGAGCATGAAATATTGTCCGGGTTTTAGTTGCTTTTTTTACAAAAGGTTTGCCTACATCATGCAACAAACAAGCTAATTTTATTATTTGGATTCTTTTCCTGTTTGCGGACAAATTTTGATTAAGGTAACTGCTAATTTCTTTTTTGTTTCTTATTTTCCGCCTACACAACAACTCAAACTGCTTTAGGGCCTCCACTGAATGCTCCCATACATTTAAGTGATGAAATCCTCCTTGAACGGTTTTACGCATTTTTTCAACATAAGGCAAAATTTGATCTATTACCTTAAGTTTATTCATTTTTCTTATTGTCTTGTAGGAATTTTGGGAGTTAAATATTTTAAAAAGTTCTTCGTTGATTCGTTCACAAGATATATTTTTTAACTTTCTTTTGTGACAAGAAAAAAAATTTAAAGTTTTATTTTCAATTTTAAAGCCATAGTTAGCTGCAAAAGAAAAACCCCTCAATATTCTTAAAGGATCATCAACTATTACTCTATTTGATAAGGCTCTTATTCTTTTACTTTTTAAATCGTTAATTCCTTGATGATAATCTAAAATTTTATGACGATTAGTTATCTCCAATGCTAAAGTATTAATCGTAAAATCTCTCAGCGATAAATCTTTTTTGATATTCTTTCCCCGCATTAATATAAAATCATAACTGTAGTTCTTTTTACTTTTATTTAAAACAATTCGAAAACTAGAGGTTTTTTTATCTAATATAACTATCTTTTTTTCAAAAAGCTTAGCTATCTTGCCCACAAATAAATCTATGTTTTTTTCTACGCAAAAATCAAAATCAGTTAGTTCTTTAGGCACCCCAAGATAACTATCTCTTAAGAAACCACCGACCAGCCATAGCTTAGTCCCTGCTGATCGAGCTAAATCTGAAATTTTATTTATTTGAGGAATTTTTTTTAGGTGAGTATCTACATTCATAGATAAGTTGTTATCTTAAGGCAAGAAACTATCAGCATCTACTTTATCTTTCTCCCTAAAACTTCACGCAGTTCTCGCAAAAACTGATTAATATCTTTAAACTGCCTGTAAACAGAAGCAAATCTCACATAAGCTACATCATCTATTTTTGAGAGCTTTTCCATGACTAACTCACCAATATGATTTGAATCAACTTCTTGCTCAAACTTTTTCTGCAATTTAATCTCAATCTCAGAAACTATCTTTTCTAATTTCTCTACACTTATAGCCCTTTTTTCACAAGCTTTGATTAATCCATCTAAAACTTTCTGCTGAGAAAAAGGCTCTCTCCGTCCATCTTTTTTTATTACCATCAAAGGAGTTTTTTCTACATATTCATATGTAGTAAAACGCCTTCCACAGCTATTACATTCCCTTCTTCTTCTTATGGCCGACCCTTCAGAAGTGAGACGTGAATCAACTACTTTATCTTCATTAAAACTACAGTAGGGACAACGCATAGTTATCTAAATTAAACCTCTTTTTTGTTAAAATCTTTTAACTTACGTAAAACAACTTTTGCTTCTTTTAGAAACTCCATAGCCATTTTATCAGGATAATCATCAAAAACAACTATTTCATCAATACCAGCATTAATAATCATCTTTGCACAAATACTGCAAGGTGAATTCGTTATATAGAGAGTACTTCCTTTAACTGACACACCATGAAAAGCAGATTGTAAAATAACATTCTGTTCGGCATGAAGCCCCCTACATATCTCATGCCGTTGGCCAGAAGGAACCCCCATTTTTTCCCTTAGGCATCCAGTCTCTTTGCAATGTTTTATCCCTCTGGGAGCACCATTATATCCGGTAGCAAGAATCTGTCTATCTTTGACTAAAACAGCTCCTACTTTCCGCCTCAGGCAAGTAGCCCGTTTACTAACTAAAAAAGCCACTCCCATAAAATATTGGTCCCATGAAGGTCTATTCATATTTTTCATATCTTAATAGTTACTGATTAATCAACTAATTCTTGATAAAGAGGAAATTCTTTAGTTAATTCTAATACTTCTTTTTTGATTGATCCTAAATCAGAACTACTTTCCTTGTTTTTCAAGGCTTTATCAATTAAATTAGCTATTTTTTCAATCTCTGGTTCTTTCATCTTGCAAGTAGTAACTGCCGGTGTTCCAATTCTAATACCACTTGCTACTGCCGGTGATTTTGTGTCAAAAGGAATAAGATTTTTATTTACAGTAATATTTACTTTATCCAAGATAAAAGAAGCATCTTTACCAGTTATATTTTTTGCAGTTAAATCAACTAAAAATAAATGATTCTCTGTCCCTCCGCTTACAATTCGATAACCTAAATCCGCCATGCTTTTAGCAAAGTGAGAACTATTCTTAACAACTTGTTTTTGATATTGTATAAAATCATCCTGTTTGGCTAACCGAAAAGCTACAGCTTTAGCAGCTATAACATGCATAAGTGGGCCGCCTTGATTTCCAGGAAATACTGCTGTATTAATTTTTTTACCAAACTCTGACTTAGCCAAAATAAATCCACCTCTGGGGCCGCGTAAAGTTTTATGAGTTGTTGAAGTTACAAAATCTGCATAAGGGCAAGGATTAGGATGTAAGCCTGCTGCAACTAAACCAGCAAAATGAGCCATATCCACACACAAAAATGCCCCCACTTTATCAGCTATTTCCCGAAAACGCTTAAAATCTATTTTTCTCGGATATGCACTTGCGCCGGCGATTATCATCTTCGGTTTATTATCTAAAGCTAACTGCTCTATATTCTCATAGTTAAGGCATTCTGTAGTTTTATCAACACCGTAAGAAACTATATCGTAGAACTTTCCTGAAAAATTAAGCGGATGCCCGTGGGAAAGGTGGCCCCCACAAGCTAGGTCCATAGCTAAAATAGTATCTCCTGGTTTCAATACCGCCATCATAACTGCAATATTAGCTTGGGTTCCTGAATGCGGCTGCACGTTAGCAAACTCAGCTCCAAAAACCTCTTTAGCTCTTTCAATCGCTAGATCTTCTGCACTATCAACGAACTCACAACCACCATACCAGCGTCGATGCGGATAACCTTCAGCATACTTATTAGTTAACACCGAGCCTTGTGCTTCTAAAACTTCAAGAGGTGCAAAATTCTCACTAGCAATAAGCTCAAGATGTTCTCTTTGTCTTTTTAACTCATAAGATATTGCCGAATAAATTTTTGGATCCTTTTGTTTTAATTTTTCAAACATTTAAGCCTCCTCATAACTAATTGTTATCAACGAATGTACGAATATTTCTCATATTATTCGTACATTCGTAGAAGATTAGTAAATTCGATGATTATCTCCATCCGTTGATTATTAACTTTCTTCAACTTTTCGTATCTTACGTAACCTTCGGCTGTGCCTTCCTCCCTCAAAACCCTCTTTAAGCCAACTTAAAACTAATTTTTTAGTATAATCTAGTTTTAATAAATCTGCCGAAAGCACTAAAACATTGCTATCATTATGACGCCGAGAAAGTTTAGCACTTTTTATATTATAAGCTAATGCCGCCCTTACTCCTTTTATTTTATTTGATAAAATACAACTTCCAATTCCAGTAAAACAAATCACAATAGCCCTATCAGCTTTTTTATTAACTACTGCAGAGGCGGCCGGATAGATATAGTCAGGATAATCACATGAATCCTTAGAAAATGTACCGAAATCAATAATTTTATGCCCTTTAGACTCTAAATAGTTTATCAACGTATTTTTTAACTTAAAACCACGGTGATCACAACCAAAAGCTACCTTCATCTTATTCTCCTTTTCCTAAGTTATTATTATAGCCAATCACTTAATTCTATTATAGATTGTTTTATAAGATTATAAACATCTTTATAAAAGGTAAAATCTTTACCTATTGGATCTGAAATATCTGCAACTTGTTTAAAAGGAAGAAATTTACCTAAATTAAATACTCTTGCCTGAGCTGAAGGAACTTGCTCTAGAATGTAGTCCTTTTGAGAATCTTCCATGGTAAAAATATAGTCTGAAGAAACTACCATTTGTGTTGTTAATTGCTTAGCTTGTGATTTAGATATGTCTATACCGTTTTGTTCTTCCATTACCTTTTGCGTATGTCCGGTTGGGCTCATGCCTTCTGGCGCAGCAATCCCTGCAGAAATAATTTCATACCTTTGCAAAGAAGCTCTCCGTTCTTCCTGAAGATATTGGCGTAGGAGATATTCAGCCATTGGAGACCTGCAGCTATTGCCTGTACAAACAAATAATATTCTTCTTTTAATAAAAATAGATGCTAGTTGCCTCTCTGAAACTGCTCCCTCCCGCAATATCTTAAAGGGTTTATAAGTTAAATCTACTACTGTTGAGGATATCTTATGGTCGGCTTTGCCACCATCAACAATTAGATCTATATGGCCATCAAATATTTCTTCTACCTCAGTTGCAGAAATAGCTTCAGCTTGGCCATGACGATTAGCCGAAGGAAAAAAAACCGCAGAACCAAGCTGCTTTAAAATAGTATTTGTAATAAAGTTAGAAGGTATTCTAATACCAATCTTACCTTCTGGTTTCTTATAATAGACTATCGTAAGGGGCCCTGGCCAAAAATTTTCTATTAATCTGTAGCCAAAGGGGCTCAAAGTTAAAAAATATTGATTAGTTGCTTTATCTATATCAGCTAAAGCAACGCTAAACGGCTTATCTAAAGGCCGCTCTTTTAGGGAATATAATTTTTCCACTGCCATTTTTTTATCAGTTCTTGCAGCTAAACCATAGACAGTTTCAGTGGGCATTGCTATAATTTTTCCCTCCGAAAGCATATTAACTGCTTTTTCTATATCTGTTTTATTGAATTTTTTTTCGTTAGCTATAATTTTTTCCATAGTTAATGAAGCTTATTTTTAGTATTTTTAAATATCACTTAAACTTATTTTTTATTTTTTTTGCTTTCTCTAAACTTTCTTTATCTGAAACACCCAATATTTCTAATCCAGAAATAATCGCGTTTATGAACCCATTTTTTCCTAACCCAGAAGAAACTAACCCAATCCCTTTAGGTGCACTTACAATAGAAAAAAGTGAATCTAAGCCATCAAACATACCCCCTTTTAAACCCACTCCAATTACCGGAATATTTAAATAAGAAGCCATGAATCCGGGTAATGCTGCCGCTAGTCCTGCACAAGCTATAGCTAATCCAAATCCTTCTGCTTCGATCTTTTTACAATAACCCCTTAATTCATCGGGATTTCTGTGAGCAGAAATTATCTTCAATTGATAAGATAGATTAAATTCATCTAAAAGCTCAAAACCTGCTTTCAATTTTTCTTGATCTGATTTACTTCCTAAAACAACAGCTATCTTTTTTGCCATTTCTACCTCCTAATTCTTGCATAAAACTTTTAACAATGGTTAATATCAAATTACAAAATCCAAATATCAAATCAATGACAAAACCCAAATATCAAAATAATTTGTTATTTGACATTTGAAATTGATTTGGAATTTGACATTTGACATTTTTAATTAAATTTTAAATTTAGCTTTATTACTTATATCTGTTCTATATTGCATGCCTTCAAAACTTATTTTATTAACAGCTTGATATACTTTATCTTTAGTTTCTTTAAGCTTATCTCCAAGAGCAACCACACTTAAAACCCTGCCTCCGCTAGTTAAAAGTTTATCATCTTTTTCTTTAGTTCCCGCATGATAAATTAAAATATCTTTTTGTTCTTTGGCCACTTCTATACCTTTTATTTCCTTTCCTTTTTCATATTTTCCCGGATACCCTCCTGAAGCTAAAACCACACAAACACAAGCCCGTTTATCCCACTCTATCTTGGTTTCCTTTAACTTCCCATCAACAGTTTTTAGCATAATCTCAGCTAGATCACCTTTTAACTTAGGCAAAACAACTTGAGCTTCAGGATCCCCAAATCTTACATTAAACTCTAAAACACTCGGCCCGCTATTTGTAATCATAAGTCCTGCATAAAGAATACCTTTATATTTTTTGTTTTCTTTATTTAATCCCGCAACCAAAGGGCGAAATACAAGATCTATCAGCTGATTAAAACCTTGCTTGTCCAACAAAGGAGTTGGCGCATAAGCCCCCATCCCCCCTGTGTTGGGGCCTTGGTCATTATCAAAAGCTCGTTTATGATCTTGTGAGCCCACCAGGGGAATAACTGTTTCTCCATCACTAAATGCCAAAACCGATAGCTCTTGTCCAAACAAACAATCTTCGATAATTATTTTATCTCCGGCTCCACCAAATTTTTTATCAATCATTATAGTCTCTATTGCAGCATCAGCCTCTTTTCTATCTTTACAAATAATGACTCCTTTGCCAGCAGCTAAACCATCTGCTTTAATCACAACCGGAAACTCTCTTTTTTCTAAATGTTTTTTTGCTAAATCAGGCTGGTTAAAAACTTCAAAATCTGCAGTAGGAATATTATATTTCTGCATTAGCTTTTTAGCAAATATTTTAGAAG
This sequence comes from Candidatus Omnitrophota bacterium, assembly GCA_021735045.1. GTDB lineage: Bacteria > Omnitrophota > Gorgyraeia > Duberdicusellales > 4484-171 > PXAH01. The sequence goes on from JAIPHU010000008.1 coordinate 11,599, forward strand.
ATTCTAATTTAGCCAGCTCCTTATTTGGCCCAAATATTTTTAATCCTTGATCTTTAAACTTATCCACGATTCCTTTAGCTAAAGGAATTTCTGGCCCGACTACAGTAAGATCTATTTTTTTATTAAGCGCAAACTCAAGCAAAGATTCAAGGTCATCAGCTTTAATATCAACATTTTTACCTAACTGAGCTGTCCCGCCATTACCGGGAGCAGAATAAATTATATCAACTTTAGAACTTTGAGACAGTTTATCAACTAAACAATGTTCTCTAGCTCCTGAACCAACAACTAAAACTTTCACCCTTACTCCTATTTATGATTATTTTAGAATAAACTTTTTTTTATCTTTAATAATTTCTCCAATTATATGACTTTTATAGGTTCTATTTAACCTCTTTAATATCTTTTTTACTGAATTTTCTTTAACAACAACTATCATCCCAATCCCCATATTAAAAACTGAGTACATCTGAGCTTGGCTTATTTTTCCTCTTTCTTGAATTTTTTTAAATATATTATTTGGCCGCCAGTTTTTTTTATCTACTGCCAAACTTAAACCTTTCGGGATAATCTTAGTTGCTTTGTTATAAAAAGCTCCCCCGGTAATATGAGCTATTCCAGTTACTGATTTTTGCAACTTCGTAGATGAAAGTAAAGAAAGTATTGCTTTTACATAGACACGGGTTGGCTTAAGCAAACTGCTTTTATAGTTTTTAAGATCTTTTTGGTTTAATACTTTTCTTATTAAAGAAAATCCATTAGAATGAGGCCCTGACGCAGAAATTCCGATAACCTTATCCCCTTCTTTAATCTTATTACCGTTAATTATCTTTGCCTTATCAACTACTCCTAGACAAAATCCTGCTAAATCGTATTCATCTTTTTTATACATCCCAGGCATCTCTGCAGTTTCTCCCCCTAAAAGGCTACAACTGCTTTCTGACAAGGCTTGATGGATACCTTTTACCACTTGCTTTAAAACTGCTGGCTTTAACTTACCACAAGCTATATAATCAAGAAAAAAAAGCGGTTTGGCCCCTAAGCAAATAATATCATTAACATTCATAGCTACTAAATCTATACCTACCCCAGAATGAATTCCAAATTTTTGGGCAAGTTTCAATTTTGTTCCTACTCCGTCTGTAGAAGAAACTAATACTGGTTCTTTATATTTTTTAGCTATATTTTTAAAATCAAAAAGAGAACCAAAAGCAGAAGTCCTGTTAATCTTTTTAGAAGAAACAAAAGAACTAATCCCTTCTACAAACTGATCTGCTTTTTTAATATCTACACCGGCTTTTTTATAGTCAATTCTTCCCATAAATACCCTCTCTTTACCTTTTTCCTGTCCAGCAATAAAGACAAAGCTTATCTTTAGGCAAGCCAATTGCTGAAACCATATCATCAATTTTTTGGTATTTTAAACTAGTAGCTCCTAAATCTTTAGCTATCCAGGAAACCATCTTATCATATTTAGGAGATTTATCATCTATATATTGAGAAACATCCTTTATCTCTTTTTTTTCAATAGCTTTTATTGCCCTGCGAGCCACTAGCTCTTTTTTGGTTCGAGTGGAATAGTTAAAAATACAAGGAAACATTAAGGGCGGGCAAGCAACCCGAACATGGACTTGCTTGGCTTTGTTTTCCCACAACTTGGTAAGAGTATAATTTTTAAGCTGCGTTCCTCTTACAATTGAATCTTCACAAAGAACAATTTTTTTCTTTTTAATTACTTCCTTTATCGGAATAAGTTTCATCTTCGCCACCAAATTTCTGATGCTTTGTGAAGAAGGAAGGTAACTGCGTCCATAGCCAGGCGTATATTTAACCAAGGGCCTGCAAAAAGGGATACTTTTACCTAAGGCATAGCCTATCGCGTGGGCAGTTCCTGAATCTGGAACCCCTGCTGCTAAATCAGGTTTAATTTTATCAGCTAGAGCCAAGCATCTACCACAATTTTGGCGAACTTTTTCTGTATTTACCCCTTCATAACAAGAAGCAGGAAATCCTGTATAAATCCAGGAAAAAGCACAAATCTTTAAATTTTTCTTAACACCTTTCTTTTTTTGCTGTAATCCGTTTTTATTTATAAATACTACTTCACCCGGTAAAAGTTCTTTTTCAATTTTAAAATCTAAGTTAGGAAAGGCTGCGGTTTCGGTGACAACTGCAAAGCCATTTTTGCTTTTACCTACAACTAATGAGGAAGTTCCATATTTATCCCGGGAAGCATAAATTCCTTTTTTTGTTAAAATTAATAAAGAAATAGAACCTTCAATCTTTGAATACATATATTCTATCCCTTTAACCAAAGAACCTTTTTGCAAAATTAATTTGCTCACTAATTCACAGATGTTTATTCGACTATTAGAAATCTCACTAAAAGAAAAATTTTTTGAAAATAACTCTCTAGATAAAGGCTTCCAATTATTTACCCATCCGTTTATTACCAGGCAAAAATCCCCAAATCTGGATTTAACATATAAAGGCTGCTCTTCATAGCTTATAGCCCCAATTCCTTTATTGCCCTCTAAGGAACTATACTCATCCAATAGTTTAGATTTAAATTGGCTGCTACTTATATTATGTATCTTTCTTGTCATTTTTCGCCCCGACAAAGCAACTCCACCAAATTGAGTACCTAAATGAGAATGATAATCGCCCAGATAAAAAAGCTGGTTCATGCACCTTTTATTTTTCGAAATTACTCCAAATATACCACTCATAAATATACTCCTTTATTAAATCACTTAAAATAATTTATGGAATTTTTAAAAAATCTAAATCCACAAGCGTCTATCTTTTCTTGTGACCAAGAGGGATGTTGGTGCCAAAAGATAAATCTTTCTGGATGCGGCATCAGCCCAAAAACTCTTCCTGTTTTGTCTACAATACCTGCGATATTATCTAAAGAACCATTAGGATTATTAGGATAGCTGACAAGGTTATCTTCTCCATTGCTATACCTTAAAGCTATCTGGCCATTATCTTTTATCTTAGCTAAGCTATCTTGATTGCAAAATAACTTACCTTCAGCATGAGCTACAGGTAGATAGATTAATTCTGGCAGTTGTTTTAACCATATTTTTCTGGCCAAACAACTAGGCTTGGTCTCTATCTTTAATTTAACCCATCGATCCTCAAAACGCCGAGAATCATTTTCGATTAAACTTAAACTTTGAGTGAAATCTAAATCAGGAAGGATACCAGATCTTACCAAAACCTGAAAGCCGTTGCAAATCCCTAAAATTAATCCCCCTTTTTCAATGAATTTTTTTAACTTATCCTTAAGCCAAAGAATAATTTCTAAAGAAAATATTTTACCAGCCCCCAAATCATCACCATAACTAAAACCGCCTGGAATACAGATGATTTGATAAGAAGAAAAATCTTTTTTTTGTTTGATTAAATTTATATGGTCTAGCTCAGTTTTAGCACCCGCTTTCCTAAAAGCAAAATCTGTTTCCTTATCGCAATTAGTTCCAGCAGTACGAAAAATTAAAACGTTAGGTTTTGCCATAATTATTTAGCTTTTGTCTCCTTAGGTTTCCACCTAAATTCTTTAAACGTCTTCCGCAGGCTTTCCTCTAGAGAAGATAAACTGATATCCACAACTTTTACTGATTTTTTATTGTAGATTGTTAATTGCTTATCAGAGCAACTGCAACCAATAAGCCCAATTGGTAAACCTTGAAATTGCTTCTCAAACTCCTGCTTTTTTTCTTTGGCAACTTCAACTAAAAATCTTGAGGGAGATTCAGCAAATAAAAGATGCTGGTCTTGAGTATTTTCTTGAGCCGGAACCTCTTCTAAAAAAAGTGACGCTCCCAATCCTGAACCTACACACATCTCCGAAGCTGCCACAGCAAGGCCACCTTCGGATAAATCATGGCAAGAACTAACTAACTTTTTGCCGATAGCATTAGATAAACTAACAAAAATATCTTTAGCCTTGGGCTCCACTTTAGGCACCAACCCCTGTTTTATGCCTTTCTGTCTTAGATATTCAGACTGGCCAAGCTCTGGTTTAGTCAAGCCGACTAAATAGATAAGGCTGTCCTGATCTAGAAAACTACTAGTTAAAGCTAGTTGCCAATTGTCTAATACAGACATAGCGGAAATTAAAAGCGTCCCGGGAATAGTTATTTTATTGTTACCTAAGTTGTATTCATTATACAAGCTGTCTTTACCGGAGATAAAAGGTACACCAAAATAAACAGAATAGTCATAACAAGCTTTTGCTGCCCGGACTAAACTACCTAACACTTGAGGATCTTCCGGTGACCCCCAGCTAAAATTATCTAAGATAAATGTCTTATCTAAAGAAGCGCCAGTCGAAACTACATTCCTTAAAGCTTCATCGATAGCCGAAGCAGCCATCCAGTAAGGATCAATATCAGAATAAAAAGGATTTATCCCGCAACCAACTACAACAGCTTTTTCGCTACTAAGTTTCGGCCGAACTACAGCGGCATCATTAACTCGAATCGGTGAATTATTGATTGTCTTTAATACCGAACCGCCTTGAACTTCGTGATCATATTGATCTAAGATCCAATCTTTAGGCGCAATGTTTGCAGAACTTAAAATAGCAGTTAAATCAGAGTTATAGTTATCCTTTTCTTTAAGTTGTTCTTTTTTTTGTTTTTTATCTATCCAAATCGCTTTCTTTGAAACTTGAAGGCTGCTAAAGATAAAATCCATATCTAACTCTGCTACTTTATTATTCTGATAAAAAAGAACTAATTCATTAGAATCAGTTACTTCGCCGATAACGGTCATATCTACTTCTTCTTGGGCAAAAATATCTTCTAACTCCTTGAGCTTATCTTCTTGAGTAAAAAATACCATTCTTTCCTGTGACTCAGATATCCAAATATCGGTATAACTCAACCCCTTATATTTAAGAGGCACCTTATCCAGGTCAACTTTTGCTCCATAACCTTTAGCTAATTCAGTAACAGCACTAGAAAGCCCCCCGGCCCCACAATCTGTAATTGCAGTAAATAAATCTTTGGCTTGAGCCTGCATCAAGGCGTCTGTAACTTTCTTTTCTTCAATAGGATTGCCAATTTGAACTGCACCGCGCAACCCCATAGCCTCTTGGTCTAATTCTTGTGAAGAAAAAGTGGCCCCATGAATCCCATCTTTACCGGTTCTAGCCCCACAAACTACAATTAAATCTCCTTTTTTAACTTTTTTAAAAGATTTATCAGCAGAGCCGATTCCTAAAGTTCCACAATAAACCAAAGGATTACCTAAAAACCGGTCGTCAAAAAGCACAGACCCTGCCACGGTGGGAATACCCATTCTATTGCCATAGTCTCTTACCCCAGAAACCACTCCTTTAATAATCCTGCGAGGATGAAGTAATCCCTTAGGTAATTTTTTATCTTCTATTTGCCAATTAGAAAAACAAAAAGCATCTATCGAGGCAAACGGTTTAAAACCGCAACCTGTGCCTAAAACGTCTCTAATTACCCCGCCGATACCGGTTGAAGCACCACCGTAAGGTTCAAGGCTTGAAGGGTGATTGTGAGTTTCAACCTTAAAACAAATGTTTTGGCCTTGATCAAACTTTACGATACCCGAGTTATCATCAAATACAGAGACGCATTCAGAAGAATCTATTTCTTTTGTTGCTTTCATTATCGTAGATTTAAGTAAATTATTTATTCTCTCTTTTTTTATAGTCTTTCCGTCTTTTTCTTCTTTGTAATCAATAAGCCCAGAAAAAGTTTTATGGCCACAATGCTCTGACCATAAAACAGCTAAAGTTTCTAACTCACAATCGGTAGGGTTACGTTTCAACTTCTTAAAATATTCTTGAATTTTTTCCATCTCAAGAATATTTAAAGCTAAACAACCGTCCTTAGAGATTTTTTTTAGCCTCTCTTTATCAGCTCCGAGTATATCTATAAGCTTAAGCTCAAACCTATAACTGCCAGCCACCAACTGAGATAAACTTTTTAAATCTTTTAGCTTTTTATAGTCTGCAACTTGTTCGATGACTGGATTATAGATAACTTTAGGCCCTAAAGACTGGATTTGGGCCTGATTTAGACCTTCAAAATGATAAACGGTAGCGGTATGGACTTGCGTAACATCTAGCGATAAATCGCCAATGGCTTTTTTTAAAGAAGCAGCAACAGAATCAAAAACTCCAGGATGATAAACCACCATAACTTCTTGTGGGGAAGGTTCTTGGGTAAAAATACCTTGGCTAACAGAATATTGTTCAGTGATGGGGTCGATTAAAAGCTTTTCTGCAACCTGCTCTATTTTTGCAAGTTTAAGCTCTGCCTCAATAAGATATACTTTTTTTGTGGTTAAAGAAAAATCTTGAAACCCTAAATCCTTTATTTGGGATTTAAGGTCCTCATTTTCCTCTTTTTTCTTAGAGAATACATCTATCCTCCAAATCATAAAACTCCTGATTTTAAGTGATTAATTGATTAATTTGTTAATTTGTCAAAAGGCGGGTTTAACTTAAATTAAACCTTTTATAAATTTTATCTATATTCGACAGATAGTTATAAGGATTAAATATTTTATCCAAGGTTTTTTTGGCTAAAATATTTTTTATCTTTTTGTTGTTATATACTTCTTCTTTAAAACTGGAATTATTGTTGATTACCCCTAAAGAAATTTTCTGAACTAAATCATAAGCTTCCATTCTGGATAAACCTTTTTTCATAAGTTCAGTTAGCACTTTCTGAGAATATACTATCCCTCGATTAAGCTCAATGTTTCTAAGCATATCTTTAGAGTTAACATTTATTCTGGATATAACTTCTTTAAACTTTTGCAACATATAATCTATAATTATAGTTGAATCAGGAATAATAACCCTTTCTACTGAAGAATGCGAAATATCCCGCTCATGCCAAAGATTTATATTTTCAGAAGCAGCAAATGCATTAGATCTAAGTAAACGAGCCAGGCCACAAATTCTTTCTGAAACTATCGGATTTTGTTTATGCGGCATGGCTGATGAACCCTTTTGACCCTGGTAAAAAGGCTCTTTTGCTTCATTAACTTCTGTTCTGTGCAGATGCCTTATTTCAGTAGCAAACCTTTCCAGAGTTGATCCGATCAAAGAAAGTAAAAATAAAAAATAAGCGAACCTCTCTCGCGAAACTATTTGAGTCGAAACTTTTGCCCTGTTGATCCCTATCTTTTTACAAATATAGTCCTCGGTGCTTGGGCCAAAATAAGCAAATGTCCCTACAGCTCCAGAAATTTTTCCGCAAACTATATAATCAAGGCCATCAGATAATTTTTGCCTTTCTTCTAGTAGGTCATTATATAAATAAAGAAATTTTAAACCAAAGCTATAAATCTCAGCATGCATCCCATGAGTCCGAGCCATACAAATTGTATCTTTATATTTTATTGCTTTCTTTTTAGTTATAGCTATCAACTTATCTAGATCAGATAAAATAATCTTACAAGCATCTTTTATCTGCCATGCTAACGTTGTATCTAATAAATCTGAAGAAGTAAGGCCACGATGAAGAAATTGTGCAGCAGGCCCAATTTGGCTAGATATATGTTTTAGAAAAGCTACAATGTCATGGCGAGTTTTTTTCTCAATATCTTTTATCTTGCTAGTTGAGATCTTTACCTTAGAAAACTTTTTACTAGTTCCTTTGGGTATTTTCTTTTGTTTTTCTAGAGCTTCACAAAGCAAGGCTTCAATTTTTAAAAAACGCCTAAACTTTTCATTTTCTTGCCAAATTTTACCTATTTTCTCGGGGGTATATCTTTTAATCAAACTTGCCTCCTGTATAAATTTTGCGGGAATCTAATATATAGTATGTTAATGTACTGGTTTGCTCCTATATAGAATACAATATTAGCAGAAGTGGCTAAACCAGTCAATTAAAATATATTTCAAAAACTTTCCTGGTCTGAGGGGAAAGTTCCTTTTTTTATGGCTTGATCAAATGAATTTATTGCTTTTTTTACTTGTCTAGATAAATCAAAAAAAGTTCTTACAAACTTCATATTATTAGGATAAAGGCCCAATAGATCGTACAAAACTAAAACTTGACCTTTACAATATTTTCCTGCACCAATGCCAATAGTAGGAATATCTAGGCTATCAGTAATCTCTTTGGCAATATCTTTTTTTATACATTCTAAAACAATACTAAATACACCTAAGTCTTGTAGTTGTTCGGCCTGCTTGATTAAATTATTAGCAGATTCTCTATCTTTACCTTGCACCTTGTATCCACCTAAAAGATGAACCGTCTGGGGAGTAAGCCCAATATGGCCCATAACCCAAATATTATTTTTTACTAAATCCTTAACTATTTTTTTGCAGCCTCTAAACCACTCTATTTTAACTCCGTCAGCTCCAGCTTGAATAAATTTTTTTGCAACTTCTAAGGGTTTACTAGATTTTTTTTGACAGCCTAAATAAGGAATATCAGCAATGACTAATTTATCTGGTGCCCCTTTAGAAACTGCTTGAGTATGATTAAGCATCTCCTCGATAGTTACTTCTTTTGTATCAGAAAGGCCTAAAGAAACATTCGCTAAAGAATCTCCTACTAAAATAATATCAACGTTAGTTTGAGCTAAGGCACAGGCAAAAGAATAATCATAGCAAGTAACCATCGATATCCTTTTTTCTCTGGATATAACTTGTTCAATTTTTGGTTTATTTTTTTTCATGCTCATCTTAATTTAAAAAAGGGGACGTTTCCCTAATTTATAACTTTTTGGCTAACAAGAACTTACAACTCAACGTTTTTCAACTATTTCCCCTTTTTACTTTGAAAAACCCTCTTTTATAACTTGTTTGCTATCAATAACTTATATAAGAGGGAAACGTCCCCTTTTTGTTAGTTTATTTTTTCTATTCCAGTTTTGGTTACAAAATAAGCAGTAATCGCCGGGTCATCCTTTATAATTCCTTTTGCAAATTCTTTTCCATTTATAAAAAAAGTTGTAGCCAGCACATCTGCTTTCATGCATTCATCTGCTACAACCGTTACCCCTAAAAATTTTTTATCAATTGGATAGCCGGTTCGCGGATCAACGATATGAGAATAACTCTTGGCGGACTTTTCATAAAGTTGTTCATAGTTACCTGACGTTGCAACGGCAGCATCAGTTACTTCTATAATTTTGGCAATACTGCCTGAACCTTTTATCCCAACCTGCCAGGGTTTCCCTTGATTTTTACCCAAACAATACAACTCTCCGCCAGCATTAACCAAAGCATTCTTTACCCCATTTTTTTTTAACTTTAATACAGCTTTATCTACCATATAGCCTTTGGCAATACCTGAAAAATCAAAAGTTATCCGATCGTCTTTGATTTTAATTGTTTTGTCCGGCTCATTAAGTTTAACACTATCAAGACCTCCAACATCTTTTAGTTGTGCCACTTTAACTGAATCGGGAAGTTTAGTGTTTTGTTTATCTTTTCCCCATTTTTTCCAAAAACTATATAACTTAGCTTTTGTTATATCAAAAGCCCCCTGGCTTAGTTTATAATATTTTTTAGCTGCTTTTATAAGTTCGATTAGTTCATCAGACAGCTTATAAACTCCATTTTTACTTTTATTTAACCGATAACTTTCAGATTTCTTGTTATAACTATTAAATATTAAATCTAACCTGCTGAACTCTTGGTAGACAAGTTTTGCAGCACGTTTATCCCGAGATTGTACTTCCAGATATGTACCAGATATAATAAATCTATCTTTGTTTAGGGAAGGTGTACAAGAAAGAAAAAATAAGAAAAATAAAATTATAGCTTTTTTAAGCATTTATGTTCTGCTTTATATTCTTAGCGCTTTTTTATAAAAGTAGCTACGACTTTATTTTTTATACCGCCTCGACAACTAAATTCAGCAGTTACTTCTATCTTTCGGGGTTTTAATACTTTTTTTAAATCTTCAACTATTTTATTTACGACATGTTCATTGTAAATCTTTACATTGCGAAATGCATAAATATAGTATTTTAAAGATTTCAACTCAATCAATTTTTTATAAGGCGTATATTGTATTGTTAAACAAGCAAAATCAGGAAGGCCAGAATAAGGACAGACACAACTAAACTCTTGCGAACTTAATTGAATATTGATTATTTTTTTTGGGTATTGATAAGAAATAGTCTGCAAAATTGAAGTATCAATATCTTCAGGCAAAAAACTTTTTGATACAGTCTTTTTTGCTTTTTTTTCTATCGGAGATACTTTTCGTTTTTCATAAATCATAGCGTTTTATTATACCAAAATTACTTTTTATTTCCACCCTTCTTCTTAATCTCAAAACTAAAGCGATGAAACAAACTTTGAAGCCAAAGGGTGAGGAAATAATAAACTTCTTTGGAATAGATTCCCTAAATCAAAATGATAAGCTAGAAACTTCTCAATAATCTCTGCTATTTCTTTTTGACAATGCGAACTTAACTGGAGACGGCTAGCAACTGCTATTGAATTATTTTGTATATAGTTAAATGCTTTTGATGTTTCTTTACTTATGCTTTTATAGTCTTTATAGTTTTTACAGCATTCAAAACAAAGAAGCCCACCCCGTCTAGTACTAAAAAAACGGGGGCCTTTAATTAATTTTTGACAAATTATACAATGATTTAACTCTGGTTTTATACCAGCTAGAGTTAAAAATTTAATCAAGAAGAGATAAAATGCTTTAGTATAGTCCTTTTCAATTAAACGCATACAATGAAAAACAAGATTAAAGATATATCTATTTTTATCCCAAAGCTGCATAGTCTTATCTAATAATTTGAAAAAAAATCCAGCTACTGCAGCTTTTTCTAAACTATCTTTTAAGTAAGAAAACTCAGCAATAAGATCTGCCTGTGATACTAACCAAATTTCACTTTCTTTAGGATAAAATATAAATTCATTTAAGCTAAAGATATCTAAAGAAGTAGAAAACTCTTTTTTTTGCCGGTAAAAACCCTTAAATATTCCTCTAATTTTGCCAAAGTTATGTAGATAAAGAGTAGCAATCGTGCTTGTCTCACCGAAATTAAATCTTTTTAAAACAAAACCTATATCTTTTTTAATCATTAGCCTACTTCTATTTTTTTAAATTTAGCAAGAACTTTTTGCTGTTTTTTTTCCATTTTTTTTCTTTGCAGAAGAGTTTTATCCTTAAAACCGATAAGATGTAATATACCATGAATAGTATAAAGCAATAGTTCTTTTTGCCAATTAAGCTGCAGTTCTTCTGCCACCAAAACTGCTTCCTCCACCGAAACGACCACCTCTCCTAAATAGTTTGGTTCCAGATCATCAGCTAAGGGAAATGAGATAACATCAGTAACGGCGTTTTTATTAAAATGGTTATAATTTAACTCCGTTATAAACTGATTGTTGCAAAAAACAAAAGAAGCTTTTTTTTCTTTAATTGAAAGATAAAAAAATATCTTTTTTAAATATCTTTTTAAATTTTTTGTATTTAATTTTTTGATTTTTTGTTGATTCAATATTTCCATGTAAAATCTAATATATCCTCATAAAAATATGTAGGGCAGATTGCAATGTGCCCCTACATTTATTTAACCATTTTTCTTATCTTTGGGATAATTAATTCTGGTATGAAATGTTGCAGTTAATATACGGATAAAACTTTGGGTAATTTTTTCTAGATCTTTTAAGGTGAGGTTACTTTCGTCTAATTCACCTTCCATAAAACGTTTCTTTACAACTTCTCTAATCATCTCCTCTATCCTAGCCGGATTCGGCTCAGAAACCGTTCGCGAAATTGCCTCTACTGAATCAGCCAAAGCTACGATAGCAATTTCTTTAGATTGAGGCTTAGGCCCAGGGTATTTATACTCTTCCTCATGCTTAAGGTCAGGTTCAATCTCTTTGGCCCGATGATAAAAATAGTAGACTAAAGTTTTACCGTGATGTTGACGAATAAAGTTAATTATTTGGGGATTAATATGATATTTCTTAGCCAATTCAACCCCTTCTTTAACATGATTAAAAATAATCAGTTTACTCATAGAAGGTTTCAATTTTTTATGCATATCTTTATAGTTTACCAAATTTTCTACAAAATATTGAGGTTTAATCAACTTTCCTATATCATGATAGTAAGCACCTACCCGAACAAGCAACGAATTAGCTCCAATAGATTCTGCTGCCGCCTCACTTAAATTAGCCATAACTAAAGAATGCTGGTAAGTCCCCGGGGCTTCTAATATTAGGCGCCTCATTAAAGGATGGTTGAAGTCCGAAAGCTCAAGTAAAGAGATATTAGTAAGCACTTTAAATATGAATTCAAAAATAGGAAGTATACCTAAGACAATAATTGAAGACAAAATGCCATTAATCAAACATATCTTAAGTAGCCCTAAATCTATCGTAGAAAATACTAAAAAACTATTCTTACCTTCTAAAATATAGGCAATAATAAATTGGACAACTCCGGCTAAAAATCCAGCTCGAATCACCTGAAACCTTCTCCTAACCCGAAAGCTAAACAAAGAAGCTACCAAGGAAGCTATAAATAAACTCAAAGCTACACTAAAACTCCGATCAGAAACTTCACCAGCCAAAATAGCAATAAAAAGCGAAAAAACAAATGATAGCTCTAAATTTTCAAATAATAAAGTAATTAAAATGGCAAAACCTATAGCGGCTATCCCATAACCAGGTATCTTAAATATTATTGTGGTAAGTACCGGAACTAAAATGGCAATTATAGTAAGTATGGATAAGTCTAGAAAAAACGGTAAGTTGTCTGGTTTACGAAAAAATTGTAAATAAATAAACAATACTGCAATTAATGCTAGCAAGGAAAAATTAATTGAATAAAGGAAAAAAATAAAAGCTGCAACCAAAAAGAAAGCACAGCCAATTATTGTATGTTTAAGATTTATTTTATTTTTACCTAATGAAATATTCATATTTTTTAAAGTTTGCTATTGTAAAAATTTTCATAGGCTTGAATTATCTCTTGGATCAAAGGATGCCTTACCACATCTTTACCTTTTAGCTCAACAAATTCTATTCCTTCAATTTTTTTTAATATATTTTTAGCTTCAAGCAAACCTGTAGGTTTGCCACCCGGTAAATCACTTTGGGTGATATCTCCGGTAATTACTGTTTTAGAATCAAATCCCAACCGAGTTAAAAACATCCGTAGCTGTTCTGATGTACAATTCTGAGCTTCATCTAAAATAACAAAGGCATTATTAAGACTTCTGCCTCTCATATAAGCTAAGGGAGCTATCTCTATTATTCCAGCCTCAAGGTATTCTTCGATAACCTCAACATCCATCATATCATATAAAGCATCATATAAAGGACGCAAATAAGGATTAAGCTTCTCCTGCATGCTTCCTGGTAAATACCCTAGGGATTCTCCAGCTTCAATAGCAGGGCGAGTAAGGATAATCCTGCGCACTTTTTTATCAAGAAGATAGTTTACAGCCATAGCCATAGCTAAATAAGTCTTACCAGTACCAGCCGGGCCAGTGGTAATAACAATATCGCTCTGGTTTATTGAGTCAATATAGGTAGCTTGGCCCTTTGTTTTAGGAAAAACTTGCTGTTTAGTTCCAGAAAATACTTTTATGCCGCCTTCAGTTATTTTTTTATTTTTTTGTTTAGAAAAATTAGAGTTTTCATCAAAATGAAGAAGCTTAATCAGCTCTTTTTGGGAAAGGACAAAACCTTTCTGGGCTAACTTAATAATCTTATTTATCTGGCCTAAAGCCTTTTTCATCTTAGGCTTTTTTCCTTCGACAGATAAGCCTTGAGAAGTCAAATAAACAGAAACACCTAACTCCTTTTCGAGTAGTTTTAAATTATTATCTCTGGGGCCAAAAATAAATTTAAGTTGGGAAGAATCTTCTATAGGAATTATTTTACGCATACAAAAGATCTTATTTTAAAATAGGTACTTTAATAGTTGTCCCTGGATATATTTTATCGGGACTTTTTAAAGTATCTTTGTTTTCTTGATAAATAAGCTCCCATTTTTTTGTTGTACCGTAAAATTTACGTGATATTTTTTGTAAAGTATCATTTTCTTTAATAGTATAGTCTTGATAATCATATTCAGAAGATGCCATATCATATTCTTTAGTTTTTATTTGAGGGGCCATAATTTCTTCTTCCTGATAAGTTTCCTCTTGATAAACCTCCTGCTGAAAAGATTCTTTTGTTCTTTTTGTATCGGTAACTGTTTCTTTTGATTTAGGCCCAAATTCAAACTCTAAAACTGAAACCTTTCGGGTTGTACCTAACTGACTTTCTTTTTTGGCCTCTCCTGCCTCTCCAACCAAATAACCTTGGTTGCCTTCTATATCTGTATCTTTACGCGGTTTTTCAACCGTATAAGTTCTAACCCTCATACATCCAGCTAAAAATATAATCAATAATAAAACTAATATTTTTTTCATCTACCAACCTCCTTTTAAAACCTATTTTCTTTAACTCTCTTGTTCTTTTGTTTTTATATTTAGTTCATCAAGCTGGTCTCTTGATACAACCGCAGGCGCTCCAGTTAAAGGAGAAATACCTCTTTGCGTTTTGGGAAAAGCAATTATATCTCTTATACTATCAGATTTGGTTATTATAGCATATAATCTATCTAAGCCAAAGGCAATACCAGCATGAGGCGGAACCCCAAATTTAAAAGATCTTAATAAAAATCCAAACTTTTCTTTGGCTTCTTCTCCAGATATTCCTAAAATTTCAAAAACTTTTTCTTGGATATCTGTCGAATGTATTCTCACTGACCCACTTCCAATCTCTTGCCCATTTAAAACAAGATCATAAGAACGCGATCTTACTCTGGATAAATCCTTATTTTTTAATTTATCAATATCTTCCTTGTTTGGAGCCGTAAAAGGATGATGCAAGGATTGCCAACGCTTATCTTCTTGATTATATTCAAAAAGAGGGAAATCAGTTACCCATAAAAATCGATATTCAGAAGATGTAGCTCCTTCTTTTATATCTGGCTTATCAGAGTTATATTTTTCCATTGATTCCTGATAAGAAATTTTGGGGAAAGGCACCTTAAGCTTTATACCTAAAACATCTAAAAATATATCTGCCAACATTTTTTCGGTTAATTCTAAAATATCGTCCTCTTCTAAAAAAGATGCTTCTATATCAAGCTGGGTAAACTCAGGCTGCCGATCTTTGCGTAAATCTTCATCACGAAAACAACGTACTATCTGATAGTATTTATCTAGGCCTGAAACCATAAGAATTTGTTTAAAAAGCTGAGGCGACTGAGGAAGGGCATAAAACTTTGCCGGTTGAAGGCGAGACGGTACCAAAAAATCCCGAGCCCCTTCTGGGGTAGATTTAGTTAATATCGGCGTCTCAACTTCTAAAAAATCTTTTTTATTAAGAAAATCTCTTAATCCTTGATTAAGTTTATGACGAAGGATAAATTTTTTTGTTATTTCAGGTTTTCTTAAATAAAGATATCTATGCTGTAACTTTAACTCTTCACTCACTTCTTTATCTTGATCTAACTCAAAAGGTAGCTCGTCAGACTGACTTAAAAAAGTTAATCTCTCTACACAAATTTCAATAAGTCCGGTAGAAATATTGGGATTTTCTGTTTTAGAGGGCCTTTTGTTGACAACTCCTTCTATCTTTACCACATCTTCTGATCTTATCTTTTTTGCTTTTTTATTAAGTTCTTCTGGTTTAGGTAAAAATATTAGCTGAGTTATTCCGTATCGGTCTCTTAGGTCAACAAATATAATTTTTCCGTGATCTCGACGCGAAGAAACCCAACCAACCAAGGTTACTTTTTCTTCTAAATTATTTTCATTTAACTGGCCACAAGTATGAGTTCTAAGCATAATTTTTTAGCTTCTCCTTTATTTTAGTTGTTAATTGATTTAATTTTACTTCTTCTTGTTTTGATTTTTTCATATCTTTTAAGATTACTTTATCCTTCCTTAACTCTTCTTCGCCCAAAATAACCACAAAATCTGCGCCTATTTTTTGTCCATAACGTAGTTGGGCCTTCAATGATTTCTTTCGGAAATCACAAGTAGAAACTATATTACTATTTCTCAACTTAGTTAACACTGAAAATAGTTCATTTTCCAACTCATTGCCGGCTCGGGCAATAAAAACTAAAGGAAAAGACTTTACTTTTGTTTGGCCTAAAGCCAGCATAATTCTTTCAACTCCTAAGGCAAAGCCTACAGCTGGCATCTCTATATTCCCTAACTGATTAAATAAATCATTATAACGGCCTCCTGCACCTAAAGCATCTTGAGAGCCTAACTGGTTTGAGGTAATCTCAAAAACAGTATTAGTGTAGTAATCAAGGCCTCTTACCAGGTAAGGATTATACCTATAATCAATTTTTAGATCATCTAATACAGCAAGTAAATTATCAAAATGATTTCGGCAATCAGAGCAAAGATGGCCTTTTTCTAGTTCTAAAGAGTTCACGATCTTTCTACAACTATCTCTTTTACAATCAATAACTCTTAAAGGATTCTTCTTAATTCTTCTTTGGCAATTTGGGCATAGTTGATTTTTTTGTTTTTTAAGTTTTTCTTTTATGTATTTTGAAAGTTTTTCTTTATCTTTTCTGCACCCTAGGCTATTTACTTGTAATTTTTTCTCTTTTAAACCTATTTTATCAACTATGGCAAGAGCAAGCATTATAATCTCTGCATCCAGATAAAAACTATTAGAACCTATAACTTCTGCACCAACATGATTAAATTGACGCAGGCGCCCTTTTTGAGGCCTTTCTCCTCTAAACATCGGCCCAATATAAAAAAACTTATAAAAACTATTTTTTTTATCTAATCGATTTTGTAAGTAGTATCTTACTACTTGAGCCGTACCTTCCGGCCGCAAGACTATATCTTTTCCTTCAATTTTCATCATCTGACTCTGGACAATATCAGTAGTTTGACCTACACTTTTTATAAATAAACTCTTTTCCTCTAGGAAAGGAAGAATCAACTGTTTATAGCCGTAGAGATTAAAAAGCTTAATTGATTCATTGCGCAAAGATTCATAAATGAAGTTTTGTTGAGGAGAAAAATCTATTGTACCTCTTACATTAGAATACTTTTTCTTCATCCTTTCTCCGTATTTTTTTTAAAATGAAATCTAGTGGCGGGAATTTTCATGGCCTGTATAGATAAAATCTAGTGAATATACTTTTTCATATCTAAGCCAGGCTTAAAGGTAACTACTCTCCTTTCCGGTACAGGAACGACTTCACCAGTCTTAGGATTTCTTCCAATTCGGCGTTTTCTTCGTTTAATTTGAAAAACACCAAAATTTCTAAGCTCAATCCTTTTGCCTTCTTTTAAGGTCTCAAGGATTGTATCGAGGGTACGCTGGACTATTTCTTTGACCACAACTTGTTTTATACCAGTATCTTGGCTTATTTTTAAGACAATATCTCTTTTTCTCATGTGTTTAGTTTATCAGTTCAATTTTAGAGTGTCAAGGATAAGTTTGCCTCCCCAACCAGAGAACTTATTTTTCCCAAAGCACTGGGCTCTAAAGAAATACAAAACTTATCTCCTACTTTTACCTTAGTATTTCCCATTCTATCGTCTTGGAATGAAAAGAAAACTGGTTTATCTCCCTGATTGTTGACCACGATATTTTTTAGCTTCCCCAAAGGAATATTCTTTCTATCCACCTTTATATTTACCTCTTTAATCTTTTGTTGCAGCTGTTCTATAGGAAATATATCCGATGCTAAAATTTTTGGAGCCCTATCTTTAATATCTAGTTTCCCTCTTAAAATAATAATCTTTTTCTTAGCAAGAAAAGCCTGAGTTTGGGCAAAAAGACGAGGAAAAACAAAAGCCTCGACACTAGCGGTTTCATCTTCGACCCTAATTATAGCCATACGTTCATTTCTTCTTCTGGTTGTAACAACCTTTACTTTTTCCACAACTCCACATACCATCACTTCTCGGGTACGCAGATTTTCAGTTAATGATTTAATCGTTTCCCTTTTTAAAAACTTTATTGTCTCAGAATAACAATAAAGAGGATGGCCTGATAAATAAACCCCTAGAAGAGTTTTTTCAAAGCTAAGGATTTGCATCAACGGCCACTCCGATACTTCGGGTATTTTTTCTTGTTCCTCCTCTTCTGAAAATAAAGTAAGCTGGGATGCATTTTTCTTTTTTCTAGCTTGTCTAGCTAAAAGTTTATCAAGTAAAAGCATCATCTGAGCTCTTTTTAGGCCCAGTGAATCCATAGCCCCTGATTTAATTAAACTTTCTATAACTTTTTTATTTACAGCTCTAGAATCAACGCGATCACAAAAATCAAAAATATCTTTAAATTTTCTTTCTTTCCTTTGCAGAATAATACTCTCTAAAGCAGCTCTGCCTACATTTTTTATAGCAATTAACCCAAAACGAATATTGTTATCATCGGTTACAGTAAAGTTAGCATAGCTTGTATTAATATCAGGAGGCAAAACCTTTATTTTCATCCTACTTGCCTCATTGATATATTCAACTACTTTATCTGTATTATTCCTTTCACTAGTTAAAAGAGCTGCCATAAATTCAACCCCAAAATGAGTTTTTAGGTAAGCGGTTCGATAAGATATTAAAGCATAAGCGGTGGAATGGCTCTTATTAAAACCATAGCCGGAAAAATAATCGATTAAATCAAATATCTGATTTGCAGCTTTAGGCGAAACATTATTTTTTTTGCACCCTTCTAGAAACAGTTGCTTCTGCTGCTGAATTATTTCTGGTATTTTTTTACCGATAGCCTTTCTTAAAGTATCAGCTCGAGCCATATCAAAACCAGCTAATTCTGAGACTATTTGCATAATTTGTTCTTGATAGACAATGATCCCATACGTTTTTTTCAAAATTGATTCTAATTTTGGATGGGGGTAATGAACTTTTTTCTTGCCTTGTTTTCGTTCAATAAAATCATCAACCATCCCACTACCTAAAGGGCCAGGGCGATAAAGAGCTAATACTGCCACAATATCTTCAAAATTTGTGGGTTTCATCTTCTCTAGAATCTCTCTCATTCCATTTGATTCAAGCTGAAAAACCCCCGCAGTTTCAGCTCTACTAAGGAGTAAAAAAGTTTTTTGATCAGAAACAGGTATTTTTGTTATATCAATATCTTTTCCTTGAGTACGCTTTATAATCTTGGTAGTTTCATTTATTACAGTTAAAGTCTTTAAGCCTAAGAAATCCATCTTAAGCATTCCTGTTTTTTCCAAAGAATCCATATCATAACCAGTCACAACTTCGCCTTCAGAACCTCGGCTTAAAGGAATTCTTTCTAAAAGCGGCTTATCTGAAATTACTACCCCAGCAGCATGGGTAGAAGCATGCCGCGATACACCTTCAAGCTGCATGGCAACATCAATTAATTTTTTTATTCTGTTATCTGTTTTATAAATTTTTTCAAGATCAGGATTTAAGGAAAGAGCTTCTTTTAAAGTTACCGTATGGCCTACAGCCGCCGGTATCATCTTAGCAATTTTATCAACTTCTGAATAAGTAAAATCCATCACTCTGCCTACATCACGAATAACTGCTCTGGCCAGCATAGTCCCAAAAGTAATGATTTGAGCAACATTTTCTTTGCCATAGCGCCGGCTAACATAATCTAAAATTTCTGATCTTTTTTCATAACAAAAATCTATATCAATATCAGGCATCGAAATCCTAGCTGGATTAAGAAATCTTTCAAATAAAAGATCATAAGCTAAGGGGTCTATATCTGTTATATCCAATAGGTAACTAACAATACTTCCAGCCGCACTGCCTCTACCTGGGCCGACCGGAATATCATTTTCTTTGGCAAATTTTATTAGATCCCAGATAATCAAAAAATAACTGGAAAAACCAGTTTGATTGATTATATTTAATTCATGCTCTAATCTTTTTTTTGCATTTAAATCTTGATTTGAATATTTACTTTCAAAGTTTTGATAACAAAGATCTTTTAGAAAGTCTTTGTCGTTTTGGCCATTCGGTAAAGGAAAGTGGGGAAGATGAACTTTAGAAAAATCTAAAGTAAGATTACACTTCTGCATAACTTCTACTGTATTTTGAACCGCCTCAGGAGTTTGAGAAAATAGTTCTTTCATCTCTTCGGGGCTTTTAAAATAAAAATCTTCTGACCCAAAACGAAACCTATTTGGATCCGAAAGAGTAGTTTGAGTTTGAAGAGCCAATAAAGCCTGATGGGCAAAGGCTTGATCTTTATCAAGATAATGAATATCATTTGTAGCCAACAAGGGTATCCCCAACTCTTTAGAGATTTTAATTAAATGAGAATTCACTTGGTCTTGTTCTGCTATCCCATTTTTCATTATCTCTAAGTAGAAGTTACCCTCTTTGAAAATATGCAAATATTCATCTGCTGCTTTGTAGGCCCCTGGGATGTCTCCAGATAAAATCAAAGAAGGTATTTCACCCTTTAAACAAGCACTAGATGCAATTAAACCCTGATTATATTTTCTAAGAAGTTCCTTGTCTATCCTTGGTTTATAGTAAAAACCCTCCAGATGAGCCAAGCTTACAAGACGATTTAAATTTTTGTATCCGGTAATATTTTTAGCCAAAAGAATAAGATGATAATTTTTGCTTTTATTTGTTTTACTACCTTTGTCAAACCGTGAATTAGAAGCTAAATAAAACTCGCAACCTAAAATGGGTTTTATCCCTTTTTTTATACAAAGGTTATAAAATTTTATAGCCCCAAACATATTACCGTGATCGGTTATCGCTAAGGCGGGAAGCTTTAGGCGAACAGCCTTATCAACTAGTTTTTCTAAAAGACAGGCTCCATCTAATAGACTGTATTGAGTATGAACGTGAAGATGGACAAAATTAGCATGTTCCATAATTTGGTTAATTAGTTAATTATCATCATCGAATTTACAAATCAGTTACGAATATACGAATGAAATTTTCATGATTCGTAAATTAGTATAGATTCGTACATTCGTTGATCATTCCCATTCGATTGTAGCAGGAGGTTTTGAACTTATATCAAAAACTACGCGGTTTATTCCGCGAACTTTATTTATAATTGCATTAGAAATTTCTGCCAATACATCCTGAGGGAGTTTAGCCCAATCAGCGGTCATACCATCAAGGCTGGTAACAGCTCTTATTGCTACGGCATTTTCATAGGTTCTCTTATCCCCCATAACTCCAACTGACCTAATCGGCAATAAAACAGCAAAGACTTGCCAATACTGATCATAAAGGCCTCGTTGTCTTATAATTTTTTCTAAAATATAATCAGCTTCTCTTAGAACTTTAAGCCTTTGATTATTAACTTCTCCTAAAATTCGTACCGCCAAGCCTGGCCCTGGAAAAGGATGCCTTTTTACTAAACTATCAGGTAAACCCAAAATTTGAGCAATCTTTCTTACTTCATCTTTAAAAAGGTCACGAAAGGGCTCGATAAGTTTTAAGTTCATCTTATCAGGTAGCCCTCCCACGTTATGATGCGACTTTATACACGCAGTAGGCCCGCCAAAAAAAGAAACTGATTCAATTACATCTGGATATAAAGTTCCTTGCATTAAAAACTTAGCATTTTTAAACTTTTTAGCTTCATCTTCAAAAATATCTATAAATTCATGTCCGATGATTTTACGTTTTTTTTCTGGATCTATAACTCCTTTTAATTTTTTTACAAATCTTTTTGCAGCATTAACGTAATGTAAATTTAACTTATAATTGTCACCAAAAACCTTTAGTACTCTTTTTACTTCGCCTTTTTTAAGCAATCCATTATTTACAAATATACATTTAAGTTTCTTCCCAATTGCTTTATGAAGTAAAACTGCTCCTGTTGATGAATCAACTCCTCCACTTAGGCCGCAAATCACATTTCCCCCAGCAGTGGTTTTCTTGATTGATTTAATTTGTTCTGAAACAAAATCTTCTAATTGCCAATTTGGGAAACAATCAGATATTCTAAATAAAAAATTTGAAAGTATCTGTATCCCTAGTTCAGTATGGATAACTTCCGGATGAAACTGTACACCATAAAGTTTTTTCTTAGGATTCCCCACTGAAGCAAATTTAGTATTTAAAGTGTGTGAAAGCTGCCTGAATCCAGAAGGAAGTTTTACTATTTGGTCGGTATGGCTCATCCAACTAGAAATTGCCGCAGGTAATGAGAAGAAAAGATCATCATGGTTGTCTATATACATTTTAGCATGGCCATATTCTCTTTTTCTACCTTCTTTAACGATGCCTTTTTTGGCTTGGATTAAAATTTGCATTCCATAACAAATACCTAAAATAGGAACCTTAAATGTTAAGAAATGTTTTTTTAAGGAAGGTGCTCCTTTTTGATAAACGCTGTGAGGGCCACCGGATAAAATTATTGCTTTTGGTTTAATTTTGGCAACTTCAGCTTTAGTTATAGTATATGGTTTTACTATACTAAAAACCTTCAGTTCACGCACTCTTCTGGCTATTAGCTGAGTATATTGCGAACCAAAATCAATGATTAATACTGTATCTTTTCTCATAATTGGTTAATTAGTTAATTAGTTAATTGGTTAATTGGTTAATTAGTTAATTTTTTACTCACCAATCACCAATTAACCACTCACCAATTATTATTTGCCCATTCCAACTCTTTGTGTAGCCTGAAAAACTTTACCTTCAGTTTGAATCGAAGGAGCTATAATAATTTCAACAAAATGCATCTCATCTAAATTTTTTGCCCCCAAAGAACCCATAGAAGTAGTTAAAGCCCCAATTAAATTCTGTGAGCCATCATCAACCACAGCCGGCCCAAAAAGAATTTGTTTTAAAGATCCCGATACACCAGTTTTAATTCTTGTACCTCTAGGTAAATTGCTATGAGAAGTTGCCATACCCCAATGATAACCGCCTCCGGGGGCTTCTTTGGCCCGGGTAAATGCAGAACCAATCATAACCGCATCAGCACCTGAAGCAAAAGCTTTACAAACATCTCCCCCTTTGCTCATCCCGCCATCGGTGATAATCGGTACAAATTTGCCGGTTTTACGAAAATAAAAGTCTCTAGCTGCGGCACAATCAATAGTTGAGGTTACCTGAGGAACACCAATTCCTAAAACTCCTCGGGTTGTACACGCTGCTCCTGGCCCAACTCCAACTAAAATTCCTGCGCAACCAGTAGATAACAAGTCTAAGGTAACTTTATAGGTTACACAATTGCCAATAATTACCGGAATTGTTTTCTTACTGCAAAACTTATATAAATCTAGAGGTTTATAGCTAGTTGCGATATGTTTTGCAGTTGTTACAGTCGACTGAACAACAAAACAATCAGCTCCAGCATCTTCTGCGATCTCACTAAATCTATCAGCATTTTGGGGGATACAACTTACTGCTGCATATCCTCCCGCCTTTTTAATTTCTTCTACTCTTTTGGCAATTAAGTTTTCTTTAATCTCTGCGGTATAAGCTTTTTGAATTAAAGAAGTGGCTGTCTCTGGATCAGCTTCTGAAATTTCCTTTAAAATTTCAGTAGGATTTTCATAACGAGTTTGCACACCATCTAAATTTAGAACAGCAATCCCGCCTAATTTTGACATCTTTACGGCAAAATCAACCCCTACAACTCCATCCATAGCCGCAGCTAAAATTGGAACCGAAAATTTCTTATTACCTAATTTCCAAGAACAATCAACTTCTTCCGGATTTATCGTAACTTCTCCCGGAGCAAGCGCAACTTCATCAAATCCATAACAACGTCTAGCCCTTCTGCCTATACCAACCCATTCTGCCATAGTTTACCCTCCTTATCAGATATATCCTGTATTTCTTGCTTGATCAAATCTTTTTGATCTCTTAACTCAAACTCAGAAACTTCAGAACCTAAAAAATATTTAGCTAAAGCAATACCCTCTTCTTTGGCTCTTAAGCTGTTGTCTCTATAACATTTTTGATCTTTTATTTTTAAGCTACCAGCATCACCAATTATATAAATCTGGCCATACTTTGTAAGAAAACTTTTCTTCTCTAAGTTAGTTTCCAGCTCACCTAAAAATTTAAGGTTAGGTTTTAGGCTACTGTCGATAAATACTAGCTGCGAAGAAAATACTTTCATCGAAGAATCAGCTTGATCTTCTAAAAAACTATCCTCTGAATTTTTTACAATCTTTACCGCTTTAACATTTTTTTCTCCGATAACTTCTTTTAAGTGATAACCTAAATAAAGTATAACTCCTTTTTTTTCTAAAATATTCACTATTTTGTCTTGAGCTTGGCCTAAAAACTCTAAACTAGGGGCTATTACCCTTACTTCTTTTTTCAAAGAATTAAGAAGCAAACTGAACTTTATTCCCTCTAAAGAACTCACTGATAAAACAGCTTCATCATGAATTTGCAAAAGAACCTTTAGCAAAAAAGGATTAATCTCTGAAAGATAAAAAAAACCCTCTTTTTTTGTACCTTTTATATCTACTTTTTCATTTGAAACGCCGGAAGCTACTATTAGATTTTCAAACTCTAACTCTTTAGAGTCATCCAGATATATCTTCTTACGTTTCTCACTTATTTTTTTCACTTCAGCACAGATAAAATCAGCCCCTACCTCTTTGGCTAATTGCTCGTTTTTTCTTACCTGGTTTAAATCAACCGGATCTTTGCTGGTTTGGTTTTTAGGAAAATAAAAGTTATTCTTATCAATTAAACTTATATCTATCTTTTGCTTACCTCTTTTGATCGTCCTAAGAAAAGAACTGCCAGCAACACCTGCACCAATAACTGTTAACTTGTTTATCTCAGTGTTCATCAACCAAAATTTGACCTAGTTCATCAAACCAACCAAAAGGCATAAAATGAGCCCCTTGACACAAACTTTTTAAGTTAGTTAAAATGTTTTTTGCAATTCGAACAGATTCCTTGCGTCTTGAACCAGTCTTTTTCATTTTTTCAATATAAACAGAAGGAACCTCTACCCCAGGAATATTATCATTTAAATAACGAGCCATTTTTTCACTTTTCAATAAAGTTATTCCAGCAATTACCGGCAGCGGGGGTTTATATTTATCTAAAAAGTTCTTAAATCGTTCAACTTCAAAAATAGGTTGAGTTTGAAAAAAAGAAGCTCCGGCTTTTATTTTTGCATCCATTTTCTTAAGCTCTTTATCTAAATTGGGAGAAAATGGATTTAGGGCCGCTCCACTATAAAAACTAGTCTTTCCTTCTATTTTATTATCGGCCCAATCAACACCTGAATTTAACTTATTAGCTAACTGGATTAACCCAATAGAATCAAATTCAAACACACTTTTTGCTTTAGGATGATCTCCCCAGCTAGGATCATCGCCGGTAAGTAACAGTAAGTTTTTAACCCCAAAAGAAAAAGCTGCTAAAAGATCCCCTCCTAAGGCTAAAACATTACGATCCCGTGCAGTTAACTGCATAATTGGCTCAAGATTAATTTGTTTCAGCATTATACACAAAGCCCAAGAACTCATCCTCATTCGCGATGCCTGCATGTCGGTTACATTAAAAGCATCAACCTTAGCCTTTACCTTTTCTAAATCAGACAATATCTTTTGGACAGATATTCCTTTAGGTGCCTCTATCTCTGCGGTAATAATAAACTGCTTTTTTTCGATTTTTTCTTTTAGCTGCATATTTTTTTTGCTTTAAATAAATTCTTAAAAAGAAAAAGCGAAGTCAGCCTGCCTACCCCGGCAGGAACAGGGCTAACAAAAGCTGCCTTCTTTATCGCTGGCTCAAAGTCTATATCACCTACAATTTTTGAATCTTTTTTTGATATACCTACATCAACTACAACAGCACCTTCCTTAATCCACTCTCCTTTTATAAAGTGTGGTTTCCCAACTGCAGAGATTAAAAGATCCGCATTTTTTATATAAAAAGGAAGCTTTTGTTTTTGATAAGTAGCGATATGGGTAACAGTTACAGTAGCAAATTTTTGGCCAAGCAAAAGAACTAACGGTTTGCCAATCAAGGTAGAAAAACCCACGACAGTAACATCTTTTCCGTATAAATCAACATTCAAAGATTCAATCACTGCCAATACTGCTAAAACTGTAGGGGAGGTAAAAGTTAAACTATCATAAAACATTCTTCCTAGGTTATGAGGGCTAACCCCTTCTATATCTTTTACAGGTAAAATTGCAGCAAAAATTTCTTCTGGCTTCCAACCCTCGGGAAAAGGTTTATTAACAATTATCCCGTCTATATTTTTGTCCTGATTGAGTTCCTTTATCTTATTAGTTGCTTCCTGTTGCGATATCTTATCCGATAGCTGGTAAAGAGAGAAATCAACACCGACTTCTTTTGCGAGCCGCTTTTGGCTTTTGATATAAATTTCTGCATCCGGAGATTGGCCAAACTGTAGAGAAGCCAAAGAAACCGGAGGCAAAGCCTTACTTTTAGCAATTAATTCATTTTTTAACGAACTGGCAATTTTTTCTATATCAATAATTTTTCCCATTTTATTCCTTTTCCATTTTCTTAAATTTGTTTTTAAAATCTTTTAAATAGTTATCTTTCTTGCCAGAGATTTTATTATTTGCATCTAAATTATAAGTTGCACTCTTCATTGCAATTTTAATGAAATTAATACCTAAATTAAAATCACTTTTTATACCCTTTTTTATATCAAAATCTAGCTCTTTGGCAAGTAAAAACACCTTATAAGATGACCTAGCAAGAGTTTTTAACAGATGATTTACTTTTTTTAAATATTTTTTCCTCTCTTTACCTTTGTTTTTTATCATCTTGGCAAAAAGTTGGCCATCCTGGTCAATATAAGGATAAATCTTTTTTTTAAGTTCTTTTACCTTGACTAATCTATTATCTAACTTATTTTTTTTCAGCTTAGAAATATCTTTACTTTTAGTATGATTAATCGATTTAGCAACTAAAGAACAACCAAGACAAAAAGCCAAAGCACCAGCACTGCCTCCGCCAAGGCCAACTCCTTTTTTTTCTAAATCATCTAAGTAAGGCTTTATTTTGTTTCTATAATTTGTCACGGTAGTCATATTTTAAATTTTTATCTGTACAACAAAAAACTGCGTCGATGTAATGGCGAAAGTTTATACTTATCAATTAATAAATAATGCTCCTTGGTGGGATAACCCTTATGCTTGGAGAAGTTCCATTCTGGATAAATAAAATCTGCTATCTTCATCATATAGTCCCTTGTTACCTTGGCAACAATAGAAGCACAGGCCACCTGAGCTATTGTTTCATCGGCTTTTTTACAACACTTATATTTTATATCTAAGTTCGTCTTAAAACAATTACCGTCAACTATAAACTCAGCTTTTTTAAATTTAGAGTCTTTATCAATCAACTTAGTTATTGCTCTTTGAGCAGCTAGATAAGTTGCTCCCAAAATATTTAGCTTTTCTATTTCTTGATGGGAAGCATCACCAACCCCATAGTCACAATTTTTTAATATCCAAGAAAAAATAAACTCTCGTCTTTGAACTGATAACCTCTTTGAATCTTTAATTGGATAAGGAAATTTATTTCGAAAAGCTAAGGCACAAACAACAACAGAACCTGCTAAGGGTCCTCTTCCTGCTTCATCAATTCCTACTATCATCTGGTTAATTGGTTAATTGGTTAAATGGTTAATTAACCACTCACCAATTAACTACTCACAAATTAACTATTTTTAGGCGTTAGTTGCTTTTCGGCCAACTCTTCCCCTTAAATAATAAAGTTTACTTCTCCGTGGCTGTCTTTTACTTTTCTTAATTAATTCAATTTTTTCAATCTTAGGTGAATAGTAAGGGAATGTAACTTCATAAGCTTGGCCATAAGCAATTCTTCTTACAGTAAAAGACTTTCTCTGCATCTGGCCTTGAGACTTAATCACTACTCCTTCAACAGGATGTAGGCGAGTCTTTCCCTTTTCAACTATCTTATAAAATACTTTAATCATATCGCCTTGACTAAACTCCGGATAATCTTTTTTATAAGATTCTTTTAATTCTTTCTCAATATCATTAAGTTTCCCCATGGTTCCCCCTTTATTTGTTAATTAGTTAACATCTACAAATTTACAAAAAAATCATCGAATGTACGAATCAACTACGAATGTACGAATATTTGAATGCTATTGGTATATTCGTATGAGATTAGTATATTCGTTGATGATTATCTATATTCGGTGATTATCTTAATAAATCCGGCCTTTGTTTTTTAGTAATTCTACCAGCTTCTTTCTTCCTCCACTCTTTTATTTTCTGATGGTTGCCTGACAGTAAAATTTCAGGAACTTTCAATCCCCTAAAATTATCCGGCCTTGTATAATGGGGAAAATCTAATTTGTTATTTTGGAAACTTTCCTGTTCAACCGACTTTCTGTCTGAAACTACACCAGGTATAAGCCGAATTAAACTATCACAAAAAACCATAGCCGGAAGCTCTCCTCCACTTAATACGTAATCACCAATAGAAATTTCTTCATCGGCCAAATACTCATGTACTCTTTGGTCTATTCCTTCATAACGGGGTACGATTAACACTAATCTTTGCTGATTTAAAAACTCTTTTACCTTATCCTGAGTTAAAGTTTTTCCTTTCGGAGTAAACAATATTTTTTTTTCTTTTCCTCTGCTTTGATCCTCTTGATTACCTAAAATAGTTTCAACCGCTTTCCAAACTGGCCCAGCCTGAAAAACCATTCCTCCGCCGCCATAGGCAGGTGCATCTATTCGTTTATTTGGGTCATCAGAATAATCTCTTAAATTATAAATATTAATCTTAACTAAACCTTTATCTTGGGCTCTTTTTATAATTGATTCACCCAAAACAGGTTGAAACATTTCCGGAAAAATTGTGATAATATCAATAATCATGCTTATACGTGCTACGTTTTATGTTCTACGTTCTACGTTTATATTTATTTTTTTAATCGCATTAAGCATTCTATGTCGAACGTGGAACAAAACGTTAAAAATTGGATCTTCGATATTTCGCTAAAAAATCTTTTTTAAATTTTGAGAATCTATTATCCTCTATTGCTTTTCTAATTTTTTTCATAAAGTTGATATACCAGTAAATATTATGATAAGCAAGAAGCTGAACTCCTAACATTTCTTTTGCATTAATCAGATGACGAATATAAGCTCGAGAAAAATTCTTGCAACTATAACAACTACATTCAGAATCTATTGGCGCAGAATCAGATATAAAAGATGAATTCCTTACAACAATTTCTCCCTGGTGTGTAAAAGCTGTACCGGTTCGTGCATAACGAGTCGGGATAACACAGTCAAAAAGATCAACACCTAAACTTACCGCCTCAACTATATCCTCGGGTTTGCCATATCCCATAAAATAACGTAAATATTTATCTTTAGCTAAATCAGTAAGATAGGAAAGAGTATTATACCGTATTTTTTTAGATTCGCCAACACTTAATCCCCCAATACATAAGCCATCAACTTCTAATTTATCAATCTCTGCTAAACACTTTTCCCTTAAATCATTGTAAGTTGAACCTTGGATTATTCCAAATAATAAATTATCTATATTTTTCTTGGTTTTAAAATAATCTTTAGTCCGCTTTGCCCAAAGAATAGTCCGTTCTGTTGCCTCAGCTGCCTTTTTATAATCAGCAGGGTTTTTAATACACTCATCTAAGGGTACAAATATATCAGAATCAAGCCCAATTTGGATATCAATGACATCTTCGGGAGTTAAAAATACTTTATCGCCATCTAAATGAGATCTAAATTCAACCCCTTTATCCTCTACCTTACGTAACTGCGCTAAACTAAATATCTGATAACCGCCGCTATCGGTCAAAATTGGCTTATCAATACCCATAAACTTACCCAAACCACCTATTTTCTTAATAACTTCAAGGCCAGGGCGAAGGTAAAGGTGATAGGCATTGGCTAGATACCCTTGCACTCCGATTTCAGAAAGTTGAAGATTAGTCAAGCCTTTAACTGTTCCCTGAGTTGCAACTGGAAAAAAGGCTGGAGTTAAAACGTCACCTTTTCGAGTCGAAAATACTCCTGTCCTTGCTTTAGTAGTTTTGTCTTTTATTTTTAGTTTAAACATCTTACTTTTTAAATAAATAAAAAATTAAAGTTAAATAACCCCTGAAATTATTAGGGTTTTAGCTGCTTGATATAGTAAGCTAATTATAGCATAGTTTAAAAGATACACAAATCCCTAGTCTAGAAAACAAAAAGCAATAAAAACCATCTTTATTCTAATTGGATTTATTATCTTCTTGGGTAAGATGAAGATGACGAAAAAGAATCTATTTCGCTTTTTTGATATTTAAGTTTTTCGGTCTCTTTGTCCTGAGATAAAAAACCTGCCAATGTAAGCTCTGTGTTTAGAAATTGCGAAGAACTAGAAGTTCGTTCTAATTTAAAACGATAAACCATCGTCAAAACATCAGCATTGGAAATACGCTCAAAAATATTAAGCAAAACATTATAAGTAGCTTTTAACTCAACTTGAAAGGGGGCTATTTTAACTTTTTCTTTGCCAACTTCAATAGTTTTTTCTTCATTTTTCTGAGTTTGTTGATTTTGGCTAGAATTTTTTTTAGTATCTTTTGTTTTACTTTCAACACCGTATAAAACTTGTCCCCTTGCTCCCTCTTCTCTAATAATAGCACCTACCTCTCTCATCGCTCTTAAAGGGACCAAAGTCCTTCCCAAAGGAACTTTTTTATTAAAATTATCAATTTTTTTAAATAGCTTTTCTTTATAAAAATCTTTAATATTTTTTTTATATTTTACTAATTGATTTTGTTTTTCTAAATAAGAACCAACTTTAACTTTTAAACCTTGAGTTTCTTTAAATAGATAGATAGCTGTTGCTGATAATCCTAGCAACACCACAATTAATAAAATAAAAATTGCTTTAAAATCCTTCATATACTTCCTCTTTGATTGTAGCTTCAATAGTAAACTCCCTTTTTTTAACAGTGGTTAAATCACCTTTCTTAAAAATCAAAAGGGGTTCATTTTCAAGCTTGAAAAAGTCTGAATTGAGTTCATCAAACATTTGTGATTTATTTATTTTTTTCATAAAAGAAGTCAACTTTTTAGTAGCATCTTCATAACTATCTTCTATAATCCCAACAATTTTGAGATTATTAATGCTTCCTTTTTTTGCCTGAGAAGAACTTCCGCCCTTAGTTGCTGCATTGCCACCCTGTTTGCTAGAGCTATCTCCACCCATTTCAAAAACAGTTAGATGAGCATCCGCAGGTAAATTATCTACTATTAAATCGAATAACTCCATGGGAATTTTATTAATCTTATTAACTTTTTCTATAAATTTATTTTGATTATTTGTTTTTTGTCTTATAGATTTTATATAATTATTAACTTGAGAATAATTTTGATATTGCGGCAGAGAAAAACTACTTTTAATAGTTTGCAGTTTTCTTTCTAAAACATTTTTCCGTATAAATAGGCTAAAAGATAAAAATCCTAATGCAAAAATAACAATCATAGTTCCTTGGATAATGTGTATCTTGATCTTTCTTTTCTTTTTCTTTTTCCTAACACTTAAGGGAAGAAAATTTAAAGCCGGATATTTTATCTGTAGATTTAATATTAATCCTAAACTAACCGCATAGGAAGGCCCTAAGGATAGGTCGCTTATATTATATTTATTTGATATTTTGATATTCTTTACAATGTCTATACCAAAAATTTGTATATTACCTCTCATATTTTTCTTTATATGCTCTTTATATAACAAATTTTTAAAAACAGTTCCGCTGAATATTATTTTACTAATTGACTCTTTATTGCCTGTCTTTTCTTGATGGTATGCAAAAGACCTTCTAATCTCAGAGATAAGATAACTCCAATTTTCTTCTATAACTTTATCCGCTTGTTCACTAGATTCAACAAATAACTGGGAAGCTGTTGCCTTGGTCACTTTCAATTTAGTCTGAATAGAATTAATAAAATGGTAGGCTCCAAAGGGGATGCTCCTGGTAAAAACAAGCGTTCCTTTTGAAAAAATAACTATATTTGTATTTTCAAACCCAACATCAATTATACTATAACTATATGGGGGCTCTTTTAAATATTCACAATAAGAGATTAAGCTTGAAGAAGTAGAACCAATAAATTCTAGTTTGGTTCCTTTTTTTTGGAACAATGAGAAAAACCTCTGAATAACTTCCTCTTGCATAGAACCAGCTACAACTTCAAAACGAGAAGCTCCCGTTTCTTCATCCTTAAACAAACGTAGATCATATCTTACAATATCTGACTTTGTAGGAGCTGGAAAGATTCTATTCCTTGCTTCTCTCAATATTACAGATTTTAAGTCTTTTTTAGGCATCTTAGGCAAATCAAACACAGCTGCATTAAAACTAGCCTTGGGAGGTGAAAGGACTACTTGAGAAGATCTTAAACGACTCAGGGGAATTGTTTTATGTAGCTCTTTGAAAAATAATTCTTCCTGAAATTCACCCTGATCATTAAAAGGAGTTAAAAAAGAAGCCTTATTTAAAACAGTCAAGGCCTTCTTTCCAGAAGTTGCCTCGATTATTTTTGTTGAATATGCTCCTATGTCAATACCAATAATATTATTCATATTTATCTATTATACTACATTCATCATTTGAACCAAGGGTAATATTACAACTAACGCCAGCGAACCAATAATCACCCCCATTAATATTATCAAAAGCGGCTCTAAGATAGCAAAAATAGCCTGCATCCTATGAGGAATTTCTTTATCATAATAGGCACGAGCTTTTTCAAAGGCAGCAAACAAGCTGCCTCCACTTTCTCCCACATGAATCATCCTGACTAAATTATTCGGAAATGTCCCTACTAAGCTAAAGGCAGTAGTTAGATCTCCTTTTACCCCAACACTTTCTTTAATTTTTTGAACAGAATTTTTTAGATAGATGTTTCCTAAAGAATTTTCGGCCAACTCTAAGGTAGTCAGGATCGTAATTCCATTTTTTAAACATAACTCCATAGAACGAACAAACTTAGACATGTTAACATCATAGATTAATTTACCAAAAATTGGAAGCCTTAATTTATACTTATCATAAATAAACCTTATTTTAGGGTTTTTTAAAGCAAAAATCGTTCCAGCTATTACAAGAAAAAGGAAACCAAAAATAAGATACCAATAACTACTAAATATTCCGCTCGCCTGCATAGCCATTTGAGTTGCAATTGGTAGCTCACTACCTAACTCTGAAAAAATTGCTTGAAATTTAGGCAAAATAAAAATAAATAAACCGCTGATTAAAACTGACATTAAAATAATTATAATTGCTGGATAAATCGACAGCTCTATAATCTTTTTGCGCAAATCTTGCTTCCATTCTAAATGGTTGCTAAGCTGTTCAATAGTTTTTCCTAAAGCTCCCGTACTTTCTCCACTAGCAATAGTTGCTATATAAAATTCAGAAAAAGTACGAGGATGATGCCTTAAGGCCCCCGCTAAAGTTCCGCCCGCTTCAACATGATGGCTAATATCAGTTAAAATAGCAATTATCTGAGGATCTTTAGCATCATAGATTAAACCTTTTATGCTCTCTGCTAAAGTTAAACCTCCTTGAAGAAGAGAAGCTAAGTTTCTGGTAAAATTTATTTTTTGTTTTTCTTTAAGTTTTACATTTTTTCTAGCTTCATAGGCTTTATCTTTTTTTAATGAAATTAAAAAATAACCTGAATCAGCAAGCTTTTCTTCTAGATTAGACTCATCTTCAGCATGCATTGCCCCTGTTTGTTTGCTTCCTTTATTGTCTCTTACTGTATAGATAAATCTTGGCATCTATTTTTGCCTCCAGCTTTCTGAAACTACAGATCCGGTTTGATCATCATCTACTCCATCACCATCCGGATTAGGCGGTGGATTATTAGGAAGATCGTCTCTTATTCCTTCTAAAGTTACTTCTATTTTTTTAGAAGCCAAAACATTTGTTCCTTTAGCGATTCTGCCCTCTGCGGTAATTTCTCTTTGATCATCGCTTCCTCCAGAAGGATTTTCTAGTATGTATTTATACTGATAATCATAAGAATCAGCTAGATTCTGATCTAGGCTATCAGACCAATCCGTAGAATTAGGGCCGGGAAAATAATAAGTTCCATCCATCCAATAGTTTGAAAGGGTGTCTATTTTAGCTTTTTCAAGACCAGCATGAGCTAAATAAAAAGCAGCTAATGAATACTGTTGACGTTTTTGTCTTTTTGTTTCCTGTTTTACGATAAAAAAAAGACCGGCCACCAATACTACTATCAAAACTAGTAAAAAAAGGACAAATAACAATGCCTGTGTTTTTTTCATTTTATTATTAATTCCTTACCCAAACTTGTGTTCTAAAGATTTCCTTTTTCCCTTTTTTGTTTAAATCAAGAATTATGGTAACCAAATTTCCACCAGTGACGCTGAATTCAGTATCAGCTCCAGTATCAACCAGTTCAACTAATTCCTGTTTAACGCTAGTAGCTTCTATGAGCGAATTAACTCCACCCGATAAAGGAAAAACATCTACACCTCTATAAATTACTCCTAAATCCCCATAACTGCTTGAGCCATCGCCTTCCCAATACCAAACTCTATCCCAATTACCATCAAAACCTATGTCTACTTCCACTTTCAAGACATTTCCCAAGCCTGCCATCGAAGAAGCATTTACGTTTTTTCCTTCTCTAATATCAGCGCTCATATACTCTAGGGCCCAGCGAGCCTGTTGGACTAAATCTAGCTTATATTTCACTTCCTTCCATGAATTTTGAATACTAAACATTACTCCACCTGTTGCTGCAACTACTAAGGAAAAAATAAAGATAGCTATTATTATTTCAACAAAAGAAAAAGATTTTCTAATCTTTTTGTTTTTTACCATAACTAATATTTTGCTTCTAAAGTAACAACCTCAAATTGATTATTTTTCCAGCTGACTTTTACTTTATTTTCACTAAGCATACCAGGATCTAAAACCCCATCACCATCTACATCCACAGATTCTTCTGTTACAGTAGTTTCGCGGGTAAATCCATCAAATTTACCGGAAGGATCTAAAACCGCGCAGTCCTCAGTCCCGCTATCAGCAGGATCTACTGTATTTAAAAAAGCAAGCTCTTCTAACTTCCCTCTTACCAAATTTAAGGCTACCGTTCTATTTTTTGAACTTTCTGCAGCTAAAAAACCTTTTCGAAAAACCGGAAGCACTGCAGCCATAATTAAACCTAAAACAAAAACAGTAATAGTTACCTCAACTAAACTAAAGCTTTTTCTTATGTTTTTTCCCATTTAATAAATCCCGTATCCGGATAAATAGTTATTTCGGCTGATTCATCTTTATAATTTAAGGTAATAATTGTTTTTTGACTTGAATTAGTTGTCCCGTAAGGAGTCTTAAATTCTAAATCTGTAACGCTAACTCCCCCTCTATCAAGCGAAAAACTATCTAGTCCAAAGTGTTCTTTTTTAATAAGATTGGCAGGTGAGATGCTTCCTTTATAAAAAGAAGCTTCTTTTTCTGTAGTATCAAAAGAAAAAAAATAGTTATCATGATTATCGTCATAGGCCGCAGATAGTTCTCTGGCCCAAGAAAGCATACTTACCATCTTTCTAGTTTGAACTTCTAATTTTTTTGGTGAAAGAGCCATCAAAGTTACCCCAATCGTTACAGAAAGAAGCGCAACAACTCCCACTACAGTCACTAGTTCAATAAGGGTAAAACTTGATTTTTTCTCCATCTTTAAAAATATTATATCAATACCTTTGAGTTAATTCAACTTATCATTTTTTGATAAAAAGAAAAGGCAAGTGTTATTAAAGAAATAAATGTTGACAGCTGTGGTAAATAAATTATATATTTATAAAAACAACTAATAAATTACTTAAAATCAATTTGTATCGTAAAACAACAATTTGCGGAAATCTCTATAGCCAGGTGAAGAACCAACATTCTCATACCTTACATTTCCAGTTTCAAGATCACCATCATCAATCTTTTCATCTATTTTAAGCGCAACAGAACGAGGAACTTCACAACCTAGCCCGCCTTCTTTGCATTCATCACCCATTTCAAGATCAAGATCATCAATCCCATTTTCATTATAATCAAGATTTCTACTTAACCAATAAACACCACCCCAGGGATGCATAGTAATATTGCTCTCTAAGTAAGGCCCATCCCAGCCAGAATAGCCCGGATCAGAAAAAAACCAGCATTTTCAACCCGTATATATCTTCCTGATGTTCCCGGCCAATGGCCTGTATCTGCATAAAAAGTCCCAGCTGCAGCTTTAAAAGCTTCCCAATCAGCTATCGCCTTAGAAATCTTTGCTTTTTCAATCGCTTTAAAGGCATTGGGAGCAATAATTGCAGCCAGGATAGCGATAATAGCTATAACTACAATCAGCTCGATTAAAGTAAATCCCGTTAAAAACTTCTGTTTTCTGTCATATTTTCTTTTTTCTGACAGAGCAAAAGATTTTTTATCCAAACTTGGACTCTTAAAAATCATAAACATCTTTAACAAGTATCCAGTGCACATCGCTACCTCCTCGAAAATCTCCGCTGCTTCTATCTCCATCGTCTACTTTTTCATCTATTCTATCACGAGAAGATGAGGGCATCGGACAAGCCCCGTTTCCTCCATCAGCAGGATT